>NZ_JAGXJL010000003.1:3092-273681 GCF_019091475.1 Streptomyces sp. GbtcB6
GAGCTGGGGGTGGCCGCAGAGACCAGCGAGAAGCGACTGTTTACTAAAAACACAGGTCCGTGCGAAGCCGTAAGGCGATGTATACGGACTGACGCCTGCCCGGTGCTGGAACGTTAAGGGGACCGGTTAGCTCCATTTCGGTGGGGCGAAGCTGAGAACTTAAGCGCCAGTAAACGGCGGTGGTAACTATAACCATCCTAAGGTAGCGAAATTCCTTGTCGGGTAAGTTCCGACCTGCACGAATGGCGTAACGACTTCTCGACTGTCTCAACCATAGGCCCGGTGAAATTGCACTACGAGTAAAGATGCTCGTTTCGCGCAGCAGGACGGAAAGACCCCGGGACCTTTACTACAGTTTGATATTGGTGTTCGGTTCGGCTTGTGTAGGATAGCTGGGAGACTTTGAAACGTGGACGCCAGTTCACGGTGAGTCGTCGTTGAAATACCAGTCTGGTCGTGCTGGATGTCTAACCTGGGTCCGTGATCCGGATCAGGGACAGTGTCTGATGGGTAGTTTAACTGGGGCGGTTGCCTCCTAAAGAGTAACGGAGGCGCCCAAAGGTTCCCTCAGCCTGGTTGGCAATCAGGTGTTGAGTGTAAGTGCACAAGGGAGCTTGACTGTGAGACCGACGGGTCGAGCAGGGACGAAAGTCGGGACTAGTGATCCGGCGGTGGCTTGTGGAAGCGCCGTCGCTCAACGGATAAAAGGTACCCCGGGGATAACAGGCTGATCTTCCCCAAGAGTCCATATCGACGGGATGGTTTGGCACCTCGATGTCGGCTCGTCGCATCCTGGGGCTGGAGTCGGTCCCAAGGGTTGGGCTGTTCGCCCATTAAAGCGGTACGCGAGCTGGGTTTAGAACGTCGTGAGACAGTTCGGTCCCTATCCGCTGCGCGCGCAGGAATATTGAGAAGGGCTGTCCCTAGTACGAGAGGACCGGGACGGACGAACCTCTGGTGTGCCAGTTGTTCTGCCAAGGGCATGGCTGGTTGGCTACGTTCGGGAGGGATAACCGCTGAAAGCATCTAAGCGGGAAGCCTGCTTCGAGATGAGTATTCCCACCCACTTGATGGGGTAAGGCTCCCAGTAGACGACTGGGTTGATAGGCCGGATCTGGAAGCCCAGTAATGGGTGGAGGTGACCGGTACTAATAGGCCGAGGGCTTGTCCTCAGTTGCTCGCGTCCACTGTGTTGGTTCTGAAACCACGAACGGCCCCACGTCCGGTCACGGCGTGGTGCGGCAAGGTTCGACAGTTTCATAGTGTTTCGGTGGTCATAGCGTGAGGGAAACGCCCGGTTACATTCCGAACCCGGAAGCTAAGCCTTACAGCGCCGATGGTATTGCAGGGGGGACCCTGTGGGAGAGTAGGACACCGCCGAACAAATATTAGGAAAGAGCCCCACACCTTACGGTGTGGGGCTCTTTCGCGTTTAAGGGCCCGGTCCGCCGCCCGGCGTCCGGGAATCAGAGCCGGCCCGCCGCCTTCAAGGCCAGGTACGCATCCGCCAAAGCAGGAGCGAGATCATCAGGCGTCGCGTCCACGACAGTCACGCCGTGCCGGCGGAGTTGCTCCGCGGTCCGATGCCGTTCGCTCTGGGCCTGTGCGGCCGCCGCTGCCTCGTACACGGCGTCGGCGTTTCCGCGAGCCGTCGCCATGCGGGCGACATGCGGGTCGGCCACTGAGGCGAGTAGAACCGTATGGCGTTGGGTCAGCTGGGAGAGCACGGGAAGCAAACCCTGCTCGACCGGGGCTGTGTCGAGTGTCGTGAGCAGGACGATCAGGGAACGGCGTGGAGCCGTACGCAGCGCGGTGGCGGTGAGTCCGCGGGCGTCCGTTTCGACAAGCTCGGGCTCCAGTGTGGCCATCGCGTTGACCAGGGACGGGAGGACGTCACCTGCGGCGCGGCCCTGGACGAGAGCGCGGACCCGGCGGTCGTAGGCGAGGAGATCCACCCGGTCGCCCGCGCGGGACGCGAGGGCCGCGAGGAGGAGTGCCGCGTCCATGGAGGCGTCCAGGCGGGGGGCGTCGCCGACTCGGCCGGCGGAGGTGCGGCCGGTGTCGAGGACGAGGAGGATGTGCCGGTCGCGTTCGGGACGCCAGGTGCGTACCGCGACCGCCGACTGCCGTGCTGTGGCGCGCCAGTCGATGGAGCGGGTGTCGTCGCCGGGGACGTACTCGCGCAGGCTGTCGAATTCCGTGCCCTCGCCTCGTGTCAGGACGCTGGTGCGGCCGTCGAGTTCACGCAATCGGGCGAGTTTCGACGGCAGATGCTTCCGGCTGGTGAAGGGGGGCAGAACCCGTACAGTCCAGGGCACTTTGTGGCCGCCCTGGCGGGAGAACAGGCCGAGGGGGCCGTAGGAGCGGATGGTGACGCGGTCCGCCTGGCGGTCGCCGCGGCGGGTGGGGCGCAGGCGGGTCGTGACGCGTCGGCGTTCGCCAGGGGGGACGTCAAGGCGGTGGCGTGAGCCCTCGACCTCCGTGCCCGGCTGCCAGCTGCTGGGCGGCCAGCCGTCCCTGAGGCGAGCGCGGAGCGGGCGCCGGGACGGGTTGGTCACCGTGAGGGTGACGTCCGCGGTCTCGCCCAGGCGGGCGGACGTGTCGCCGGAGCGGGTCAGCGCGAGGCGTCGTACCGGGGCCGCCAGGGCGAAGTCGCAGGCGCAGGCCAGCACCAGTGGGCCGTCGACGGCGAGGATGCCCGTCCAGCTCGGTCCCCAGATGCCGATGGGGATCGATCCGATTGCCGCGATGAGGGCGGCGCGTCCGGTGAGGGGCATCAGCGGGGAACCGGGACGTGGGCGAGGATCGCGTTGATGACGGAGTCGGCGGTCACGCCCTCCATCTCGGCCTCGGGGCGGAGTTGGACGCGGTGGCGGAGAGTGGGCAGGGCGAGGGCCTTGACGTCGTCGGGGATGACGTAGTCGCGGCCGGTCAGCCAGGCCCAGGCACGCGAGGTGGCCAGGAGGGCGGTGGCGCCACGCGGGGAGACGCCGAGGGTGAGGGACGGGGACTCGCGGGTGGCGCGGCAGATGTCGACCACGTAGGCGGTGATCTCGGGGGAGACGGTCGTCTTTGCGACCGCCGAGCGCGCGGCTTCGAGGTCGGCGGGGCCTGCGACGGGGCGTAGGCCGGCGGCGCGCAGGTCGCGCGGGTTGAAGCCCTCGGCGTGGCGGGTGAGGACGGCGATCTCGTCCTGGCGGGAAGGGAGAGGGATCGTCAGTTTGAGGAGGAATCGGTCGAGTTGGGCTTCGGGGAGGGGGTAGGTGCCCTCGTACTCGACGGGGTTCTGGGTTGCCGCGACCAGGAACGGATCGGGGAGAAGACGCGGGATGCCGTCGACGGTGACCTGGCGTTCCTCCATGGCTTCGAGGAGGGACGACTGGGTCTTGGGCGGGGTGCGGTTGATCTCGTCCGCGAGGAGGAGGTTGGTGAAGACCGGGCCGGGCTGGAAGGAGAACTCGGCGGTGCGGGTGTCGTAGACGAGGGACCCCGTGACGTCGCTCGGCATGAGGTCGGGGGTGAACTGGACGCGCTTGGTGTCCAGTTCGAGTGCGGATGCGAGGGCGCGGACGAGCAACGTTTTGGCGACTCCGGGGACTCCTTCAAGGAGAACGTGTCCGCGGCAGAGGAGAGCGACGACGAGGCCGGTCACGGCGGGGTCCTGGCCGACCACGGCTTTGGCGATCTCCGCGCGCAGGGCCTCCAGGGAGGCCCGGGCGTCGGCCGGGTTCCCGGTGTTCCCGGCGTTGTCAGTGGTCGGGTCCATCATGGACGGCGTACCTCTCCTTCGAGGGCGTCAAGCTGGTCGGTGAGGGCGATGAGGGCCGCGTCGTCGCCGGGCGGCGGTCCGAAGAGCAGGGCCTGCAGGGCCTGTCCGTCGCCATGGAGGTGCGCGGACAGGGCGGGGAGCAGGGCCTCGGGCGCGTGTGCCTGGGAGACGGGGACGCCTACGAGGGGGGCGAGGCGGGTGCGAGCGGTGGAGCGAAGAGCGGCGGCCGCGCGGTCGCGGGCGTTCGCCTTGCGGTAGAGGCGGGCGCGGCCTTCGACGGTTTCGGAGGCACGGATCGCCACGGGGAGATTCTCGGGCACGAGGGGGCCGAGTCGGCGTGCCCGCCAGAAGGCGGCGAGGGCTGCGGCGATGAAGAGCTGCAGTGTGCCCCAGAGCCAGCCGGACGGGAGCAGGTCGAACAGGGATTTCTGGTCGCCGGTACCGGTGGCCGTGGCGTCGGAGAGCGAGGGGAGGTACCAGACCAGATGGGGGCGGGAGCCGAGGAGTTGGAGGGTGAGCGAGGCGTTGCCCTGCTTGTCGAGGCGGTCGTTGAGCAGGATGTCGGGCGCGCCGAGGACGACGGTGTCTCCGTTTCCGGAGGCCGCGGGGATGCGGAGCAGCGTGGCCAGGCGCTGGCTGGGGTAGCAGGTGTCGGCGTCGAGATGGGTGGTGGTGTAGCGGATGCCACCGGTGTCGGCGCTGCCCGCCCGCCGGGCCGCGGCCAGGGTGCAGTGGGGGTCGAGTGTGGACCTGATGCTGGTGGCGGGGTCGGCGGTGACGCCGGGGGCGAGCCGTTCGACGGACGAGCTGCCGGCGGCGACCAGGACGGTGCGGCCGCCCGACCGGGCCGTCGACGCCTGCAGCTGGGACTGCTGATGCGGGGTCAGCAGGTCCGGGACGGCGACGAGAAGGGTGGTGTCGCGGCCGGCCGCGGCGCGTGCCTCGGCGAGTGTGGTGACCACGCGGGTGTCCACGCCTCGGTCGGCGAGGAGTTCGGCGACGGCGCGGCTGCCGTAGGGGTCGGCGGAGCGCGGGTCGAGGTCGCCGTGCCTGCTGTCGGAGCGGATGACGGCGATGGCGACGGCCCCGGCGAGGACGAGCACCACGGCGAGGACGATGCCCCGGGTGCGGGTCCACACCTGACGGGTGGTGGGCGCGGTGGAGGTGGTCGGGAGGGCGGCCACGCCGGTGGTCATTCGGCGGCTCCCTGGCGGGTGTTGTGGGCCGTGCTGTGGGCGCTGCTGGCGAGGACCGGCTTGGTGCGTTCCAGGTCGCGGTCGAGGTCGGCGATGCGGTCGTACGACGCCTGGGTCGCCCTGCGGCCGCCGTACGTCACGTCGTCGAACTCCCGGGCGGCGGCGCGCAGCCGGTCGGTGTGGGCGGGCAGGACGCGGCCGGCTTCGGCGGCGGCCTCGTCGGCGGTGCGGCCGGGGCGGACGTCGAGCAGGGCGCGTTCCTCCAGGGCGCGGACGACGGCGCGCATGCGTTCCTGGAGGGCCTGGTTCCAGTGGCCCTGGGCGGCGTGTGCCTCGGCGGCTGCGCGGTGTTCTGCGGCGCTGCGGGGGCGGTCGTCGAACAGGGCGGCGGTGGAGGCGGGTTGGCGGCGGGGGGTGCCCAGGCGCCACCACAGGGCACCCAGGACGGCGATGACGGCCAGGACCACGACGACCAGGCCCAGTGCGCCTCCGGGCGTCGCGGACGCGGCGGCGGCGAGGAGGCGGTCCACCCAGTCGAGGACGGCGTTCAGGGCGCGCTGGAACAGCCCGGGGTCGTTCTCGTGGTACATCCGCTTGGACAGTTCACGCCGTGCCGCTTCCCGCGCGGGGTCGCGGGGGATGGTCACGGGCGGTTGGTCGCCCGAGCCGGTCAGCGACAGCAGGGCGGTGTCCCGGGCCCGCAGCAGGCCTCGTACGGCCTCGTCGGCGGCGCGTGGCAGTGCTGCGGGCACCGCTGTGATTCCCCCCGTCGGACTCACCGCATCAGCTCCCCGGGACGGTGCCGGGGGTGCCGGCACCGTAGTTCTCGACACCGGCGGCGCGGGCCAGTTCGAGATCGAGGGCCTCGCGGCGGATGCGCTGGTCGATGTAGAGGAGCACGGTGACGCCCGCGTTGATCGGGAAGGTGAGCATGGAGCCGATCACCGAGCCGATCCCGGTGATGATGAGGAACGTCCAGCCGTAGTCGGCGTTGGTGTTCTCGAGGAAGCCGGTCAGGCCGTGGCCGCTGCTGTAGGCCCCGATCAGGGTGAAGGGGACCACGGCGAGCGACGAGACGATGTTGGCGATGATCGAGGCGAGGAACTGGATGCCGAAGACCCGCCACCAGGAGCCGCGGACGAGCTTGGTGGAGCGGCCCAGAGACTTGGTGATGCTCTGCTTCTCCAGCATCAGGGCGGGCGAGGCCAGGGAGAAGCGGACCATCAGCCACACGGTGACGACGACACCGGCGAGGATGCCGAGGACGAGCAGGGCGGCGATGGCGCCTCCGGGGCCGCCGGCGATCGCGACGACGATGCCGGGCAGTGCGCCGACGAGCAGGATGCCGACCGCGATGAGCCCGGTCAGGATGATGAGGCCGAACAGCTTGAGGACCTGCGGGCGGGCGTCGCGCCAGGCCTCGCCGATGGTGACGGACTTGCCGAGCACGGCGCGGCTGGTGACGGTCGTCAGCAGGGCTGTCGCGATGATGGTGCCGACCAGGGTGATCAGCAGGACGGCGCCCGAGCTGAGCGCGACCTCTCCCGCGGCGCGGCTGATCTCGGTGAGGGAGGCGCTCGGGTCGTTGAGGGCGTCGGTGGTCTCGGTGTCGTTCAGGACGAGGCCCTGGAGGAGGATCACCGCGACCTCGGTGACGACGGCGACCGTCAGCGAGATGCCGAGGACCGTGCGCCAGTAGGTGCGCATGGTGGAGACGGCGCCGTCGAGGATCTCGCCGACGCCGAGTGGGCGGAGCGGGATCACGCCGGGTTTGGCGGCGGGCGGGGGGCCGCCCCAGCCGCCGCCCCAGGCTCCGTATCCGCCGGGCGGGCCGTATCCGCCGGGGCCTCCGTATCCGCCAGGCCCGCCGGGGCCCCCGTAACCGCCGCCGGGGGGCTGGCCGCCCCAGCCGGGGCCGGGGGGTGGGGGCGGCGGTGCCTGGCCTGGTGCCGGGGCGCCGGTGGGCGTGGACCACTGGCCGGGCGGCGGCTGCTCCCTGGACCACTGCGAGCCGGGGCCCTGTGGATCCGGACCCGGCTGATCGGCGGGCTGTTCGGCAGGCCCTGCGGGGACGGGGCGGTCGGCAGGGGCGGACGCGCCGGGTTCCCGCCCGTCGGACGGGGCGGATCCGGGCGAGGCCCAGCCCGGAGTGTCGTTCATCGAAGCTCCTTCACGGTGCCCGTCCGCGGTCGCGGCGGCAGGTTGGCTGCCATCGTGCCATGGGGTGGGCGCCCAGTGACCGGCCGCGGTAGAGGCTGCGCACCTTCAATTGTCCGCCGGATACGGGGCAGACTGGCGGCATGGCTGATCAGTACGCGCGAACCGGTGGGGACAAGCGGCCGACGGGAATGCCAGTGATCCGGTGGGAGGAGCCGCCCGAAGGTCCTGTCGTGATCCTTCTCGACCAGACCAGACTGCCGAGCGAGGAGGTCGAGCTGGTGTGCACGGACGCGCCGGCGCTGGTGGAGGCGATCCGTTCGCTCGCGGTGCGCGGTGCGCCGTTGCTCGGGATAGCGGGGGCGTACGGCGTCGCGCTCGCCGCCGCGAGGGGCTTCGATGTGGACGAGGCCGCGGTGGCGCTGTCGGGTGCCCGGCCGACGGCGGTGAATCTGTCCGTCGGGGTGCGCAGGGCGGTGTCGGCGTACCGGTCCGCTCTGGCCGGTGGCGGTGACACCGGGGCGGCGGCCGCGGCGGCGCTGGTTGCGGCGCGGGCTCTGCACCGGGAGGATGCCGAGGCCAGCGCCCGGATGGCCGAGCACGGGCTGGCGCTGCTGGACGAGTTGCTGCCCGGCGGAGGGCACCGGATCCTGACCCACTGCAACACCGGTTCGCTGGTGTCGGGAGGGGAGGGCACGGCGTTCGCGGTGGCGCTCCAGGCCCATCGGGCGGGGCGGTTGCGACGGCTCTGGGTGGACGAAACGCGTCCGTTGCTGCAAGGTGCTCGCCTGACGGCATACGAGGCGGCTCGCAGCGGCATGGCGTACACCTTGCTCACCGACAACGCGGCCGGTTCGCTGTTCGCGGCGGGGGAGGTGGACGCGGTGCTGATCGGGGCGGACCGGATCGCGGCCGACGGATCGGTGGCGAACAAGGTGGGGAGCTATCCGCTCGCGGTGCTCGCGCGGTACCACCATGTTCCGTTCATCGTGGTGGCGCCGGTGACGACGGTTGATCCGGAGACACCGGACGGGGCATCCATCGAGGTCGAACAGCGCCCCGGATACGAGGTGACCGAGGTCACAGCACCACAGGTGCCGGTGGCGGGAGCGGGAGGCGGGATTCCGGTGGCACCCCTGGGGACCCAGGCGTACAACCCGGCGTTCGACGTGACGCCGCCCGAGTTGGTGACGGCGATCGTCACCGAGGAAGGCGCCGTTTCGCCCGTGACGGCTGAGGCACTTGCCGAGCTGTGTGCCAGGTCACGCCAGGTAACGATTAGCTAATGGGATGATGTCGTTTATGAAGGGACGAGTCCTTGTCGTCGACGACGACACCGCACTGGCCGAGATGCTCGGCATCGTGCTGCGTGGTGAAGGTTTTGAGCCGTCTTTCGTAGCCGACGGCGACAAGGCGCTGGCCGCTTTCCGTGAGACCAAGCCCGACCTGGTGCTCCTGGACCTGATGCTGCCCGGTCGGGACGGTATCGAGGTGTGCCGCCTGATCAGGGCGGAGTCCGGGGTGCCGATCGTGATGCTCACGGCGAAGAGCGACACCGTCGATGTGGTCGTGGGCCTGGAGTCGGGCGCGGACGACTACATCGTGAAGCCGTTCAAGCCGAAGGAGCTGGTGGCCCGGATCCGGGCCAGGCTGCGGAGGTCGGAAGAGCCGGCGCCGGAGCAGCTCGCCATAGGTGACCTGGTCATCGACGTGGCCGGGCACTCGGTGAAGCGGGACGGGCAGTCGATCGCGCTGACCCCGCTGGAGTTCGACCTGCTGGTCGCGCTCGCCCGCAAGCCGTGGCAGGTGTTCACGCGTGAGGTGCTCCTCGAGCAGGTCTGGGGCTACCGGCACGCGGCGGACACCCGTCTTGTCAACGTTCACGTCCAGCGGCTGCGCTCCAAGGTCGAGAAGGACCCGGAGCGGCCGGAGATCGTGGTGACCGTCCGTGGTGTCGGATACAAGGCGGGACCGAGCTGACATGTCCGGGGACAGTGCCGCTTCGGCCCCCGGCCGGTCCGGGGACCGCCCGGAGCGGCCTGTCGGCGTGAAACGGCTCGCGAAGCGCTGGCGGTTGCTCTTCGAGGGCGGACTGCTCCAGGGCGGGGTTCAGGGCAGCCCGGTGCTGCGCCTGTTCATGCGCTGGGTGCGGCGGCCGCTGCTGCCGGTCATGCGGCTGTGGCGGCGCAACATCCAGCTCAAGGTCGTCGTCACGACCCTGCTGATGTCGCTGGGCGTCGTACTGCTGCTCGGCTTCGTCGTCATCGGGCAGGTGCGCAACGGCCTGCTGGACGCCAAGGTGAAGGCCTCGCAGAGCCAGGCCACCGGCGGTTTCGCGGTGGCCAAGCAGAAGGCCGACGAGGCCGCGACCGGCGCCGGTGACACCACCGCGACGGCGGACGGACGGCAGCCGCAGAACCTCACCTCGTGGATGAGCGACCTCGTGGAGTCCCTGTCCAGCGGTGGCCAGGGCGCCTTCGACGTGGTGACACTGCCCGCGGGCGACAACAACGGCGGCGGCGGTCGCGGGCCGCGGGCCTCCGGGCAGGTCGACCCGACGGCCAGCGTGCCCGACGACCTGCGCACGCGGATCAACGGCAGTACCACTGCCGCGCAGAGCTACACGCGGATCATCTACACGGACGACAAGGAGTCGCAGCCCGCTCTGGTCATCGGCAAGCAGGTCAACGACCCGAACAACGACCCGTACGAGCTGTACTACCTCTTCCCGCTCACCCAGGAGGAGAAGTCCCTCAGCCTGGTGAAGGGCACGCTGGCGACCGCCGGACTGTTCGTCGTCGTACTCCTCGGGGCCATCGCCTGGCTCGTGGTGCGCCAGGTCGTCACGCCTGTGCGGATGGCGGCCGGGATCGCCGAGCGGCTGTCGGCGGGGCGGCTCCAGGAGCGCATGAAGGTCACCGGTGAGGACGACATCGCGCGGCTCGGCGAAGCCTTCAACAAGATGGCGCAGAACCTCCAGCTGAAGATCCAGCAGCTGGAGGACCTGTCGCGGATGCAGCGCCGGTTCGTGTCCGACGTATCGCACGAACTGCGGACGCCGTTGACGACCGTCCGGATGGCCGCGGACGTCATCCACGAGGCACGCGAGGACTTCGACCCGGTGACCGCGCGGTCCGCGGAACTGCTCGCCGACCAGGTGGACCGGTTCGAGTCGCTGCTCGCCGACCTGCTGGAGATCAGCCGGTTCGACGCGGGCGCGGCGGCGCTGGAGGCCGAGCCGATAGACCTCAGGGAGGTCGTGCGGCGGGTGGTCAGCGGGGCCGAGCCGCTCGCGGACCGCAAGGGCACGCACATACGCGTGGTCGGCGACCTGCAGCCCGTGGTGGCCGAGGCGGACGCCCGGCGGGTGGAGCGGGTACTTCGCAACCTCGTCGTCAACGCAGTCGAGCACGGCGAGGGCAAGGACGTCGTCGTCAAGCTGGCGGCGGCCGGCGGCGCGGTCGCGGTCGCGGTGCGCGACTACGGCATCGGGCTCAAGCCGGGCGAGGCGACCCGGGTGTTCAGCCGCTTCTGGCGGGCCGACCCCGCACGCGCGCGTACCACCGGGGGTACCGGCCTGGGGTTGTCGATCGCCCTGGAGGACGCGCGGCTGCACGGCGGCTGGTTGCAGGCGTGGGGGGAACCGGGCGGCGGCTCGCAGTTCCGGCTGACGCTCCCCAGGACGGCGGACGAGCCGCTGCGGGGCTCGCCGATACCCCTGGAGCCCAAGGACTCCCGGCGCAACCGGGGGCTCGACGGTGCCGGACCGCCGGGCGGCGGCGAGGACAAGCGGGCGACGGTACCGGTGCAGCCCGGCGGCCAGGCGTCGCCGCTCGCGCCGATGCAGCAGCGGCTGGCCGCCGGGGCGCCCGCCGCCGACCCGACCGCGCTGCCCGGCAACGGCGCGCGCGTGGTGCCCCGCCCGGCCCAGGGCGCACGGCGTCAGGAGGGCACGCCCGAGACCGGTCAGGCCGGCGGGGCGGACGAGTCGAACAAGCCAGGGGAGGCATTTCGTGGGCGCTGACCGCGAGGGGAGCGCTCGGCGCAGACCGGCGCGCGCGGTGGCGTACGCCGCCTGTGGGGCCGTACTGCTGGCGGGCTGTGCCTCCATGCCGGACAGCGGCGACCTGCGGGACGTCGAGTCCACGCCGCGGCAGGACACACAGGTGCGGGTGTTCGCCATACCGCCGCAGCAGGACGCCTCGGCCACGGAGATCGTGCAGGGTTTCCTGGAGGCCCTGACCAGTGACGATCCGAACTACGACACGGCGCGCAAGTATCTGACCAAGGCCGCCGCGAAGACCTGGCAGCCGGAGTCGCAGACCACGGTGCTGGCGAACGGGCCGAGCATCCAGACGGACCCGCGTCCGGCGACCCGGGAGGGCACCGACGCCATCACCTACACGTTCCAGGGCAGCCGGGTGGCCACCGTCGACGCCCAGCAGGCGTACACGCCCGCGGACGGGGCGTACCGCAAAACGGTGCATCTGACCAAGGACGCCAAGAGCGGGCAGTGGCGGATCGACTCGCTGCCGCAGGGTGTCGTGATGGGCAAGTCCGACTTCCAGCGCAACTACACGTCCGTCGACAAGTACTACTTCGCTTCGGACACGTCGGCCGAGGAGACCGGGCAGCCGGTGGCGGTCGCCGATCCCGTTTTCGTGCGCAGCAGCGTGGACCCGACGACCCAGCTGGTGCGTTCGCTGCTCAAGGGTCCCACCACCTGGCTCGGCCCGGTGGTCCGGTCGAGTTTCCCGACGGGTACGACGCTGAAGAAGGGCGTGTCCGGGCTGGCCCCGGACGACCAGAACCAGGTCACGGTGCCGCTGAACGTCAAGGCGTCCCGGATCGGCTCGGCCATGTGCAACGAGATGGCGACCCAGTTGCTCTTCACGCTGCGGAACCTGACGCCCACCGTGGACTCGGTCGCGGTGCAGTCCGTCAGCGGCTCCCACATGTGCGACGCCGACGAGGAGCAGGCCGAGGCCATCGCCTGGCGGGCCTCCACCAAGCACCCCGACTACCTGTACTTCCTCGACGGCAAACACCGGCTGGTGCGGATGACGACCGGCGGCACCGGTACCAGCGCGGTCGCCGTACCGGGCCCGTTCGGCGCGGGCACCAAGCCGCTGCGGTCGGTGGCGGTCGCCCGCGACGAGCGGACCGCGGCCGGGGTCAGCAGCGACGGCAGGTCGCTGTACGTCACCTCGCTCGCGTCGGCCGGTTCGCTGGGCAACGCGGTGCTGACCAGTCACGGTGCGACCGAGGACGACCGGCTGACGGCGCCGAGCTGGGACGCCCGCGGCGACCTGTGGGTGGCCGACCGGAACCCCGCGAAGCCGCAGCTGTACATGCTGGCGCAGGGCGTGGGCCAGCCGCTGGCCGTGCAGATCCCCGAACTGAACGGCCGTATCGAGGACGTGCGGGTCGCCGCGGACGGGGTGCGGATCGCGCTCGTCGTCGAGAAGGACGGCAAGCAGTCGCTGCTCGTCGGGCGGATCGAGCGCACCAAGTCCGATGACCAGCAGGAGGTTTCGGTCCTCGAACTGCACTCCGCCACCCCCGGCTCCGAGGAGGTCACCGCGATGTCCTGGGCCGGGGACAGCCGGCTCGTGGTGGTCGGGCGCGAGCAGGGCGGTGTGCAGCAGACGCGGTACGTCCAGGTCGACGGCTCCACACCGGACGGGCCGGCGCCCGCGGCGCTCACGGGCGTCCTGGCGATCGCCGCGTCCGAGGACGACGCGGTGCCGCTGGTGGCCGACTCGCAGGACGACGGGATCGTCCGGCTGCCGTCCGGTGACCAGTGGCAGAAGGTGGTCAAGGACGGGTCGGCGCCGGTCTATCCGGGCTGAGCCCCGGGCCGTGCGTGAGCGGCCGTCCCGGTCCGGTGTCGAGCCGACGGGACGGTCGTTTTCCGTGTCTGGTGTCTGGTGTCTGGTGTCTGGCGTCTGGGGGCCGGGTGGCGGACGGCGGGGTGCGGTAGCCGTTGTGCGCCTCGGGCGACTGTTCTCGGGTACAGCACCGGCTTACGACAAGGGCTTCCTCACCCGTGTGGGTGACGTGCTGTGCGTGTCGCGTGGAGTTGTCCACAGGCGGTTGTCCACAGGGGTGGCCGGTCCGGCCGGTCATTGGCACAGTGGGCACATGCGGGGGTGGTGGCAGGACCTCACCGACCTGGTGCTACCGGCCGAGTGCGGAGGCTGTGGGACGCCTCGCACGGTGCTCTGTGCCGAGTGCCGTGCCGCCCTGAGCGGGGCCGTACCGCGCCGGGTGCGACCGGTGCCGGAGCCGCCCGGGCTGCCGGCGGTGTACGCGGCGGCGCCTTACGCGGACGAGGTAAGGGCGGCTCTCCTCGCCCACAAGGAGCGCGGTGCGCTGGCGCTCGCCGGGGCGCTGGGCGCGGCGCTGGCGGGAGCGGTGCGGGCCGGGCTCCGGGACGGCCGGACCGTGCGGATCGTCGCCTCGTGGAACGGTACGGCGGGTGGCGCCGCCGTCCCCGGACCCGTGCTGCTCGTCCCGGTGCCGTCCGCGCCGTGGGCCGTGCGGGCGCGAGGGCATGATCCGGTGCGGCGGATCGCTCTCGCGGCGGCCGCGGAGCTACGGCGTGCCGGGAGCTCGGCGCGGGTGGCCCCGGTGCTGCGGCAGCGGCGGGCCGTGGCCGACCAGACGGGGCTCAACTCCCGGCAGCGGTTCGCGAATCTCGCGGGTGCGCTGGAGGTGACGGCGGGCGGTGCCCGGCTGCTCGCCGGGGGCCGTGTCGTCCTGGTCGACGACCTCGTCACCACGGGCGCCACCCTCGCGGAGGCGGCGCGTGCGGTACGGGAGGCCACGGGGGCCGGAGGGGCAGGAGAGGGAACAACGGCCGTGTATCGGCGCGCGGCTTGGGAAGGAAGGGAGGAACAGCAGGCCGGATCGCGGGAAGAGCGGGCGAAGTGGACACGGGACGCACCGGGAATGGCCGAGGTGAACGGCCTCGCGGGGCCGGTCCGTGCGGCTGTGATCGCGGCCGCACCGGATTCTTTCGAAATGAACCGGAACTGACCGTGAACGTACAACGTTGCAGGTAGTGACAGGGTCAATTCACCTGAATGGAGGTACGCATCAGTAGAGGGTGACGACATCCGTCCGGGCGAGATATGTTCGGTTGTGAGGGAGAAAGCCGCAGGCCATGTCTCTCCAATCCGAATGCCGTGCCGCGGGTTTTCCGTAATCATCGCGGTGCTGGGGTGCAGATCTTGCCCATGGGGGAGGAGGAGGTGAAGTCGCCGAGTCCGAGGCTCCGGGGTTCACCGGAGCTGGGTGCAAAAGGGAGATGCTCCGCAGTGCAGCGGAGTGATCCGGGAACGGAGTTCTGCGTGGACATCGTCGTCAAGGGCCGCAAGACCGAGGTGCCCGAGCGGTTCCGCAAGCACGTGGCCGAGAAGCTGAAGCTGGAGAAGATCCAGAAGCTCGACGGCAAGGTGATCAGCCTCGACGTCGAGGTGTCCAAGGAGCCCAACCCCCGACAGGCCGACCGTTGCGACCGAGTGGAGATCACGCTCCGCTCCCGCGGTCCGGTGATCCGGGCGGAGGCAGCGGCCAGTGACCCGTACGCGGCACTCGACCTGGCGGCGGAGAAGCTGGACGCGCGGTTGCGCAAGCAGCACGACAAGCGGTTCTCGCGCCGTGGCGCACGGCGGATCTCGGCCGCCGAGGTCCCCGACCACGTCCCGGGCGCGGCGACGCTCAACGGGAACGGCTATCCCGTCCAGGAGGAAGAGCCCGACGGCGTGCCCACCAAGAAGATGGGCTCCCTGGAAGTGAAGGGCGAAGGCCCCCTCGTCGTCCGCGAGAAGACCCACGTCGCCTCCCCGATGAGCCTCGACCAGGCCCTCTACGAGATGGAACTGGTCGGCCACGACTTCTACCTGTTCGTCGACTCCGAGACCAAGGAGCCGAGTGTCGTCTACCGGCGGCACGCGTACGACTACGGCGTCATCCACCTCAGCACGGACCCGATGGTCACCCAGGCGCAACCTCCCGCGGCGGGAGGCACGCTGGGCGGCTGACCCGCCCGGCCGGCAGCTGAGCCGGTGCCCCTGGAAGCGCCGTGCGCCCCCAGGGGCACCGGTGTGCAACCACTTCGCGCCCCGCTCCGTCACCGCGTTGTCGCCTGGGCATGGAATCATGGCCGCAACGGCCCAACCGGTGGGCCGTTGCCTTGGGTTGGCGGGATGGCACAGCACCACAGGCCACAGCCTTCAGGGGGAGGAACGATGGCGGACAGCTTCGGACCGATGCAGGACGGCGATGCCGACGGCGTCGTCGGCATGGGCCCGGACGCGGGCGGTACTCCACGCAAGGAACCGATCAGAGTCCTTGTCGTCGACGACCATGCCCTCTTCCGCCGCGGACTGGAGATCGTGCTCGCCGCCGAGGAGGACATCCAGGTCGTCGGGGAGGCGGGTGACGGCGCGGAGGCTGTCGACAAGGCCGCGGACCTGCTGCCCGACATCGTGCTGATGGACGTCCGGATGCCCAAGCGCGGCGGCATCGAGGCCTGTACCTCCATCAAGGAGGTCGCACCCAGCGCGAAGATCATCATGCTGACGATCAGCGACGAAGAGGCCGATCTCTACGACGCGATCAAGGCGGGCGCGACCGGATACCTCCTCAAGGAGATCTCCACCGACGAGGTGGCCACCGCCATTCGCGCGGTGGCCGACGGGCAGTCGCAGATCAGCCCGTCCATGGCGTCGAAACTCCTCACCGAGTTCAAGTCGATGATCCAGCGGACCGACGAGCGCCGGCTGGTGCCGGCGCCGCGGCTCACCGACCGTGAACTCGAAGTGCTCAAGCTGGTCGCCACGGGGATGAACAACCGCGACATCGCGAAGGAGTTGTTCATCTCCGAGAACACCGTGAAGAACCATGTGCGCAACATCCTGGAGAAGCTGCAGCTGCACTCCAGGATGGAGGCGGTGGTCTACGCGATGCGGGAGAAGATCCTCGAAATCCGCTGAGGCCGCGGGCGCGGGCGCCGGTCAGCGCAGCGCGGCGATCAGGGCGCGGGTCACTTCCTTGAGGAGCGGCTCGCGCAGCTCGGGGGCGTCCACGCGCTCCACGCGCACCGTCGTGCAGTCCACCCAGCTCGCCGCCTCGACCAGCGCCTCCGCCACCGCCGGGACCGCCTTCGGGCCGTCCAGCGTGACCTGGCGGGCCACCAGGATGCCGCCCGCCTCGCGCGCCGGGTCCACCCGGCCCACGAGCCGGCCGCCGGCCAGCACCGGCATCGCGTAGTAGCCGTACACCCGCTTCGGCTTCGGGACGTACGCCTCCAGGCGGTGGGTGAAGCCGAAGATCCGCTCCGTGCGCGCCCGGTCCCAGATCAGGGAGTCGAACGGGGAGAGCAGGGTCGTACGGTGCCGGCCCCGCGGGGGCGTGGCCAGGGCCGCCGGGTCCGCCCAGGCGGGCTTCCCCCAGCCCTCCACCTCCACCGGGACCAGACCCGAGTCGGCGATCACCGCGTCGACCTGCTCGCCCTTGAGCCGGTGGTAGTCGGCGATGTCCGCGCGCGTGCCGACGCCCAGCGACTGCCCGGCCAGCCGGACCAGGCGGCGCAGGCACTCCGTGTCGTCCAGCTCGTCGTGGAGCAGCGCGTCCGGGACCGCGCGCTCGGCGAGGTCGTACACCCGCTTCCAGCCGCGCCGCTGGACGCACACCACCTCGCCGTACATCAGCGCGCGCTCCACGGCGACCTTGGTGCCGGACCAGTCCCACCACTCGCTGGTCTTCTTCGCGCCGCCCAACTCCGTCGCGGTCAGCGGGCCCTCGCTGCGCAGCTGCTTGATGACCTGGTCGTAGACGCCGTCGGGAAGATCGTGGCTCCAGTGCGGGCGGTCGCGGTAGGCGCGGCGGCGGAAGGCGAAGTGCGGCCACTCCTCGATGGGGAGGATGCAGGCCGCGTGCGACCAGTACTCGAAGGCGTGCGCGTCCTGCCAGTAGGCGGTCTCGACCGTCCCCCGGCCGACGCGGCCGAGGCGGGCGTACGGAATGAGCTCGTGGGAGCGGGCGAGGACCGAGATGGTGTCGAGCTGGACCGCGCCGAGGTGGCGGAGCACGCCCCGGACGCCGGAGCGCCGGTCGGGGGCACCGAGGAAGCCCTGTGCCTTCAGCGCGATACGGCGGGCTTCGTCCGCCGAGAGGGCGGCGGCAGGACGCGGGAGGGTCGTCATGGGTCGGACGATAGAGGGTGGCACTGACAGCCCGGCACGAGCTGGGGTTTCAGCCCTGCGCAGGGGCCGGCAGGTAGGGCGCCGCCGACGGCAGGCCCAGGTCCGACGGGAGCAGCGAGCCCACCCAGCAGTCGCGTCGGACGCCCTTGTTGTTGAGGGAGGAGCGGAGGGTGCCCTCGACGATGAAGCCGGCGCGTTCCGCGACCGCGCGGGAGGCGTGGTTGCCGACCTCGGCACGCCATTCGACCCGGTCGATCGCCATCCGCGTGAACGCCCAGCGGGCGGCCGCGAGGGTGGCCTCGGTGGTGTAGCCGTGGCCGCGGTGCTCCTTGGCGGTCCAGAAACCCGCCTCGGCCGTTCCCAGGGAGCGCATGGTCAGGGCGAGCATCCCGGCCAGTTCCCCCGCCGGCAGGAAGACGCCGAAGGTGAACATCGAGCCCTCGGACCAGCCGTCGGGGACCATCTGTTCCGTGAAGCTCCGGGCATGCTCGGCGAGGTAGGGCGAGGGAATCGTCGTCCAGCGCTGGATGTCGGGATCCTGGACGGCCGCGTACACCGCGTCGGTGTCCTGCGGGCCGACCGCGCGCAGCAGCAGACGAGGGGTGGTGAGCGTGACGGGTTCCATCGGCTGATTCTGCTCGCCCGGGCGTCCGGTACGCCATCGGTTTCGCTGCCCGCGTTCGCTTTCTGTGAGTGCGTGATCACATTTCGCGCAATTCCCCGCCCCTGCGCGGCACCATCCGCGGGCCCCGGCCGTTGTCCTTCATGAAGCGGCAAAACCCGGCGACACCACCCGGCACCACCCGTCAGTCCCCTGGAACAGTGACACGAAGCGGGCTCACAGGGCCCTCGGGAAGGCGACGGAGGGCCGTTGGGTCGCCCAGGCCTCCCGACGCGGCCGGGTCCTCGCATACGATGGCCGTTGCTCAGTACGTCAAATGGAAACCGACCCTCCCAGGCCCGACCGGCAAGGAGACAAACCCCCGTGTCCGTCCTCTCGAAGATCATGCGTGCAGGCGAAGGCAAGATCCTGCGCAAGCTGCACCGCATCGCGGACCAGGTCAACTCCATCGAAGAGGACTTCGTCGACCTCTCCGACGCCGAGCTGCGGGCCCTCACCGATGAGTACAAGCAGCGCTACGCCGACGGCGAGAGCCTCGACGACCTGCTTCCCGAGGCGTTCGCGACCGTCCGCGAGGCCGCCAAGCGCGCCCTCGGCCAGCGTCACTACGACGTGCAGATCATGGGTGGCGCGGCCCTCCACCTCGGCTACGTGGCCGAGATGAAGACCGGTGAGGGCAAGACCCTCGTCGGCACCCTGCCCGCGTACCTCAACGCACTGTCGGGCAAGGGCGTCCACCTCATCACGGTCAACGACTACCTGGCCGAGCGCGACTCCGAGATGATGGGCCGCGTCCACAAGTTCCTGGGCCTCACCGTCGGCTGCATCCTCGCCAACATGACGCCGGCCCAGCGTCGCGAGCAGTACGCGTGCGACATCACGTACGGCACGAACAACGAGTTCGGCTTCGACTACCTGCGTGACAACATGGCGTGGGCCCAGGACGAGCTCGTCCAGCGCGGCCACAACTTCGCCATCGTCGACGAGGTCGACTCCATCCTGGTCGACGAGGCCCGTACGCCGCTGATCATCTCCGGCCCGGCCGACCAGGCCACCAAGTGGTACGGCGACTTCGCCAAGCTGGTCCTGCGCCTGAAGAAGGGCGAGGCCGGCAACCCGCTCAAGGGCATCGAGGAGACCGGCGACTACGAGGTCGACGAGAAGAAGCGCACGGTCGCCATCCACGAGTCCGGTGTCAGCAAGGTCGAGGACTGGCTGGGCATCGACAACCTCTACGAGTCGGTGAACACCCCTCTGGTGGGCTACCTGAACAACGCCATCAAGGCGAAGGAGCTCTTCAAGAAGGACAAGGACTACGTCGTCATGGACGGCGAAGTCATGATCGTCGACGAGCACACCGGCCGTATCCTCGCCGGCCGCCGCTACAACGAGGGCATGCACCAGGCGATCGAGGCGAAGGAAGGGGTGGACATCAAGGACGAGAACCAGACCCTCGCCACGATCACCCTGCAGAACTTCTTCCGCCTCTACAAGCGTCACGACCACAACGAGAAGGAACAGCCCGGCCTGTCCGGCATGACCGGTACGGCCATGACCGAGGCCGCCGAGTTCCACCAGATCTACAAGCTCGGCGTGGTCCCGATCCCGACGAACAGGCCGATGGTCCGCAAGGACCAGTCGGACCTGATCTACCGCACCGAGGTCGCCAAGTTCGAGGCGGTCGTCGACGACATCGCGGAGAAGCACGAGAAGGGCCAGCCGATCCTGGTCGGCACGACCTCCGTCGAGAAGTCGGAGTACCTCTCGCAGCAGCTCTCCAAGCGCGGCATCCAGCACGAGGTGCTCAACGCCAAGCACCACGAGCGTGAGGCGTCGATCGTCGCCCAGGCCGGCCGCAAGGGTGCCGTGACGGTGGCCACCAACATGGCCGGCCGTGGTACCGACATCAAGCTCGGCGGCAACCCCGAGGACCTCGCCGAGGCGGAGCTGCGCCAGCGCGGCCTCGACCCCGAGGAGCACATCGAGGAGTGGGCGGCCGCGCTGCCCGCCGCCCTGGAGAAGGCCGAGCGGGCCGTCAAGGCCGAGTTCGACGAGGTCAAGGAGCTCGGCGGCCTCTACGTCCTCGGTACCGAGCGGCACGAGTCGCGCCGGATCGACAACCAGCTGCGTGGTCGTTCCGGCCGTCAGGGCGACCCCGGCGAGTCCCGCTTCTACCTCTCCCTCGGCGACGACCTGATGCGCCTGTTCAAGGCCCAGATGGTCGAGCGCGTGATGTCCATGGCGAACGTGCCGGACGACGTGCCGATCGAGAACAAGATGGTCACCCGCGCGATCGCGTCCGCGCAGTCGCAGGTCGAGCAGCAGAACTTCGAGACCCGTAAGAACGTCCTGAAGTACGACGAGGTGCTCAACCGTCAGCGCGAGGTCATCTACGGCGAGCGCCGCCGCGTCCTGGAGGGCGAGGACCTGCAGGAGCAGATCCATCACTTCATGGACGACACCATCGACGCGTACGTCGGTGCGGAGACCGCCGAGGGCTTCCCGGAGGACTGGGACCTCGACCGCCTGTGGGGCGCCTTCAAGCAGCTCTACCCGGTGAAGGTCACCGTCGACGAGCTGGAGGAGGCGGCCGGCGACCGCGCGGGCCTGACCGCCGAGTACATCTCCGAGTCCATCAAGGACGACATCCACGAGCAGTACGAGTCGCGCGAGACGCAGCTCGGCTCCGAGATCATGCGTGAGCTGGAGCGCAGGGTCGTGCTGTCGGTCCTGGACCGCAAGTGGCGCGAGCACCTCTACGAGATGGACTACCTCCAGGAGGGCATCGGCCTGCGCGCGATGGCCCAGAAGGACCCGCTGGTCGAGTACCAGCGCGAGGGCTTCGACATGTTCACCGCGATGATGGACGGCATCAAGGAGGAGTCCGTCGGCTACCTGTTCAACCTGGAGGTCCAGGTCGAGCAGCAGGTCGAGGAGGTCCCGGTGGAGGACACCGAGGCCGCGGAGGGCGTCCAGGACGCGGTGCCGGCCCAGGCGGGTTCCCGTCCCGAGATCCGCGCGAAGGGTCTGGAGGCGCCGCAGCGGCGGGGTATGCACTTCTCGGCGGCCACTGTGGACGGCGAGGGCGGCATCGTCGAGGGCGACTTCGACTACGACGACGAGGAGCCGGCCCGCTCCGAGGCCGACGGCCTGACCCGCGCCGAGCGCCGCAAGCAGGCGAAGGGCATCCGCCGCCGCAGGAAGTAACCCCAGCACCAGCGCTTCGCGAGGGCCGGTCACCCGAGAGGGGGCCGGCCCTTCGGCATGGGACGGGCACCTGCGCGGCTGGGACGTCGGACAGGTGCCCCGCGCCCTCCGCCCGGCTGTCAGGTGCCGTGAGGCGCGCGTGGGCCGCCCATCTCCACGGCCGTGCAGCGCCAGCGCAGGTCCGCGCCCTGTTCCAGGCGGAAGGCCATCGCGCGCAACCGGTCGCCCGCGGCGATGCGGGCGAAGACCTCCAGGGCGCCGGCGCGCGGTACGTAGTAGCCGATGTCGCGGACGACGGGGTCGGTGCCGCGGGTGCGCAGGGGGCCGCGTTCGGCGAGCCGGGCCAGGTCGTCGTAGGCATGGCCCGCGGTGTGCCGGAGCATCCAGTGGACGGGGCGGCGGCCGCTCAGGACGGCCAGCAGACGCTCCGCGAAGAGGTCGGTGGGGCGTGGGCTCGGCGGGGCCGCCGGAGGCGTGAGAGGCCGGCGGGAGGAGGGGGAGCCGGGCCGGCGGGAGTCGCGGCGGCCCGGCGGCCGGGTGCCCGGGCGGAGCTGGGCGGTCCTGGTCATGACCTTGTTCATGGGGATCCCCGTTCGGCGGGCCCGGCGGGTACCGGGCGGTAACTTTCGGTTACGGATCTTGTACGGGGGCCGGGTCGCCGACAGCAAGGCGGCGCTGGTCCATGTCGGAGGCCCGGGAATGTTCACCTATCCGAGTGGTCGAAGGTGCGGGAAACCCCGTGGGCGGGCGGCGGTACCGGGTGAATCACAGGGCGTCGGGTGGACGCCCCCGACGTCACCGCCCGGGACCCGAAAGGGGACGCCCACACGTATCCTGTAGGCCCTCCGGGAGGTTCCAGAACCTTCGGGAGACGCAGAGTCGAGTAGTCGAAAAGTCCCGGAAGAGAGCGGCCAGTCATGCGCGTCTACGTCCCCCTGACCCTCCCCGGGCTTGCCGAGGCGCACAGGACGGGCGAGCTGGGGACCGGTCCTTTCGTCGCCTACGCCGTCACGCCCGCGCTGCGCGAGTGGTACCTCTCCGACGACATAGAGGAACTGGAGTACGCCGCGCTCAACCGGGCCGCGCTGGCCTCCCTGCGGCTCCTCGCCGCCGACCCGGGTGCGATGCGGCGCCGGGTCGTGGTCGCCGTGGACGTGCCCGACGGCACGGCGGCGGCCGACCCGGACCGCGGGCTCGACCCGGCCGCGCTGGGCGAGGTCCGGGTCACCGGGACGGTGGCGCTGGCCAAGGCGGCCTCGGTGCACGTCGACTCCGACGACGCGGAGGAGGACGTGACGGCGGCGGCCGAGGCCCTCGAGGCGGCGGACGGCGGGGACGACGACGCGCAGTTCGTCGTGGACGGGGCCGAGGACCACGAGCTGCTCTGGTACGCGACGCAGGAGATCCGGAACCTGGTGGGGTTCGGCGGCTGAGTGGGGCCGACGGGAGCCGGCCGGGCTTCTGTGACCTGCGATGATGTGCCGGCGGTCTTGATTGTCAGTGGCGGCGGGTAGCGTTTTTGGCATGGGGAAGCAGGAAAACGCACACATCGTCTGGGACTGGAACGGGACGCTGTTCCACGACAACGACGCGATCATCGGGGCGACGAACGCGGCCTCGGCCGAGCTGGGCCTGGCGCCGATAACGCTGGAGCAGTACCGGGCGCTGTACTGCGTGCCGGTGCCGAAGTTCTACAAGCGGCTGATGGGGCGCTTTCCGACGGAGGCCGAGTGGGAGGTCATGGACGAGATCTTCCACCGGTACTACACCGAGCACCGAGGCCGCTGCGGGCTGACCGAGGGGGCGGCCGAGCTGCTGGTCGGGTGGCGTTCGGCGGGGCGCAGCCAGTCGCTGCTGAGCATGTACGCGCATGACGACCTGGTCCCGCTGGTGCGGGGCTTCGGGATCGAGCCGCACTTCCTCCGGGTGGAGGGGCGGATCGGGCCGTCGGGGGGCAGCAAGGCCGAGCACATGGTGCGGCATCTGCGGCAGCTGGCGGATGTGGAGCCCGGGCGGACCGTGGTGATCGGGGACGCGGCGGATGACGCGGTGGCGGCGCGGGCGGTGGGGGCGAAGGCGGTGCTGTACACCGGGGGGTCGCACGGGAGAGCGAGCCTGGAGGAGGTCGGGGTACCCGTCGTGGACTCGCTGGCGGAGGCGGTCGAGGAGGCGGAGCGGTTGGTGGCGTGAGCCGGTGCCGGTGCCGGTGCCGGTGCCGGTGCCAGTGCCGGTGGGCTGGGGCCGGGGGTGGGGACGCTTACCGGCGCTTGCAGGGTGCCGCTGCGCCCACCCGTGCCGCCCTGCGGCACGCCTGCCCGCAGCTATGTGGGGCGCGGCTGAGGGGCGCCCCGTAGGGGCGCGGGGAACTGCGCGATCAGCCCCCACTCACCCGCGCTGTCAAACGCATCCCCAGCCCCCATGTCGGCCAAGCCAGCGCAGCGCCCCTGTGCAGAACGTCAAAGTTCCACCCCCTGTTTTGTACACATACGGCTCATGACGGCCCCCCGGTAGGGAGCGATAGCCTTGGTGGCGTGATCAGCGCGATAGTTCGCGGGGGCATCGGTGCCCCTGCCCTGCGCCCGGTTTGCACGGAACACCTCCGTGACCGGGCGGCGGTCGCTGGTCTTCCCGGGCGGAGGGCGCCGAAAGCGGCCCTGGCGGGTTCGCTGCCGAGAGCAGCATCACACCTGCGGAGCAGCTCAAATATGGCTCAATACCCCCCGCTCATCTCACCTTGCGGCATAGCGTCGGAGCAGACCGGAGACCCCGGCCGTGGCGTCGAGCCGCAGGGGGAAGAGCCCGTACTTCCTTCTACGTCACGCAATGGCGCGCGACAGGAGCCAGAGGACAATGCAGACCAAGCTGGACGAAGCCAAGGCCGAGCTGCTCGATCGGGCCGCCCGGGTAGCTGAGAACAGCCCGGCCGGGGGGCACCTACCGACTGGGACGACGGGAGAGGCGGACCATGAGTCCGTCTTCGCGTTCCTCCAGCGCTACTACCTGCACACCGCACCGGAGGACCTCGCCGACCGCGACCCGGTCGACGTCTTCGGCGCCGCCGTCTCGCACTACCGTCTCGCCGAGACCCGCCCGCAGGGCACCGCGAACGTCCGGGTCCACACCCCGACCGTCGAGGAGAACGGGTGGACCTGCACCCACACGGTGGTGGAGGTCGTCACCGACGACATGCCCTTCCTCGTGGACTCGGTCACCAATGAGCTGACCCGGCAGGGGCGCGGGATCCACGTCGTCATCCACCCCCAGATCGCCGTCCGCCGCGACCTCACCGGCAAGCTGATCGAGGTGCTGCCCACCCCGCCGTCCGACGACGAGGAACTGCCGCACGACACGCACGTCGAGTCCTGGATCCACGTCGAGATCGACCGCGAGACCGACCGCTCCGACCTCAAGCAGATCACCGCCGACCTGCTGCGCGTCCTCTCCGACGTCCGTGAGGCCGTCGAGGACTGGGAGAAGATGCGGGAGGCGGCCGTCCGCGTCGCCGAGAACCTCGGCGAGGAGCCGGTGCCCGGCGACCTGCCGCGCCCCGAGGTCGAGGAGGCCCGCGAGCTGCTGCGCTGGCTGGCCGCCGACCACTTCACCTTCCTCGGCTTCCGCGAGTACGAGCTGCGCGAGGACGACTCGCTGGCCGCCGTGCCCGGCACCGGCCTCGGCATCCTGCGCTCCGACCCGCAGCACGCCGGCGAGGAGGGCCACCCGGTCAGCCCGTCCTTCGAGCGGCTCCCCGCCGACGCGCGCGCCAAGGCCCGTGAGCACAAGCTCCTCGTCCTGACCAAGGCGAACAGCCGGGCGACCGTGCACCGGCCGTCGTACCTGGACTACATCGGCGTCAAGAAGTTCGACGCGGCCGGCAACGTGGTGGGTGAGCGGCGCTTCCTGGGCCTGTTCTCGTCCGCCGCCTACACCGAGTCGGTGCGCCGGGTGCCGGTCATCCGCCGCAAGGTCGACGCGGTGCTGGAGCGCGCGGGCTTCTCGCCCAACAGCCACGACGGCCGTGACCTGATGCAGATCATGGAGACGTACCCGCGCGACGAGCTGTTCCAGACCCCGGTCCCGGAGCTGGAGTCGATCGTCACGAGCGTGCTCTACCTCCAGGAGCGCCGCAGGCTGCGGCTGTACCTGCGCCAGGACGAGTACGGCCGCTACTACTCGGCCCTCGTCTACCTCCCGCGCGACCGCTACACCACCGGCGTCCGGCTGCGGATCATCGACATCCTGAAGGAGGAGCTCGGCGGCACCAGCGTCGACTTCACGGCCTGGAACACCGAGTCGATCCTCTCCCGGCTGCACTTCGTGGTCCGCGTCCCGCAGGGCACCGAGCTGCCCGAGCTGTCCGACGCCGACAAGGACCGCATCGAGGCCCGCCTGGTCGAGGCGGCCCGCTCGTGGGCCGACGGTTTCGCCGAGGCGCTCAACGCCGAGTGCGGCGAGGAGCGCGCGGCCGAGCTGCTGCGCCGCTACACCAACTCCTTCCCCGAGGGCTACAAGGCCGATCACACCCCGCGTGCGGCGGTCGCCGACCTGGTACACCTGGAGCGGCTCACCGAGGAGGCGGGCAACGACTTCGCGCTCAGCCTCTACGAGCCGGTGGGCGCCGCCCCGGGTGAGCGCCGGTTCAAGATCTACCGCAAGGGCGCGGCGATCTCCCTGTCGGCCGTGCTGCCGGTCCTGAACCGGCTGGGCGTCGAGGTGATCGACGAGCGGCCGTACGAGCTGCGCTGCGCGGACCGGACGACCGCGTGGATCTACGACTTCGGGCTGCGCATGCCGAAGGTGTCCGGCGGCGGCAACGGCGACTACCTGGGTGACGACGGCCGTGAGCGATTCCAGGACGCGTTCGCCGCGACCTGGACCGGCCTGGCGGAGAACGACGGCTTCAACGCGCTGGTGCTGAGCGCCGGGCTGAGCTGGCGGCAGGCGATGGTGCTGCGGGCGTACGCCAAGTACCTGCGGCAGGCCGCGTCCACGTTCTCCCAGGACTACATGGAGACGACGCTCCGCAACAACGTCCACACCACCCGGCTGCTCGTCTCCCTGTTCGAGGCGCGGATGTCGCCGGACCGGCAGAAGGCCGGCCTGGAGATCACCGACGCCCTCCTTGAGGAGCTGGACGCGGCGCTGGACCAGGTGGCGAGCCTCGACGAGGACCGCATCCTGCGCTCCTTCCTGACCGTCATCAAGGCGACGCTGCGCACCAACTTCTTCCAGGAGACGGTCGACGGCGCGCCGCACGCGTACGTCTCCATGAAGTTCGACCCGCAGGCCATCCCCGACCTCCCGGCGCCCCGCCCGGCGTTCGAGATCTGGGTGTACTCGCCGCGCGTCGAGGGCGTGCACCTGCGCTTCGGCAAGGTCGCGCGCGGCGGTCTGCGCTGGTCCGACCGGCGTGAGGACTTCCGCACCGAGATCCTCGGCCTGGTCAAGGCGCAGATGGTGAAGAACACCGTCATCGTGCCGGTCGGCGCCAAGGGCGGCTTCGTCGCCAAGCAGCTGCCCGACCCGGGCGTGGACCGCGACGCGTGGCTGGCCGAGGGCATCGCCAGCTACAAGACGTTCATCTCGGCGCTGCTCGACATCACCGACAACATGGTGGCCGGCGAGGTCGTGCCCCCGCAGGACGTGGTCCGGCACGACGAGGACGACACCTACCTGGTGGTCGCGGCCGACAAGGGCACGGCGACGTTCTCCGACATCGCCAACGAGGTCGCCGGCAGCTACAACTTCTGGCTCGGCGACGCCTTCGCCTCCGGCGGCAGCGCGGGCTACGACCACAAGGGCATGGGCATCACCGCGCGCGGCGCCTGGGAGTCCGTGAAGCGGCACTTCCGAGAGCTGGGCGTCGACACCCAGACCGAGGAATTCACGGTCGTCGGGATCGGTGACATGTCCGGTGACGTGTTCGGCAACGGCATGCTGCTCAGCGAGCAGATCCGCCTGGTCGCCGCCTTCGACCACCGGCACATCTTCATCGACCCGAACCCGGACGCGGCCACCTCCTTCGCCGAGCGCCGTCGCCTGTTCGACCTGCCCCGCTCCAGCTGGGGCGACTACGACACCGACCTGCTCTCGCAGGGCGGCGGGATCTTCCCGCGCAGCGCCAAGGCCATCCCGGTCAACGGCCACATCCGCGAGGCCCTCGGCATCGAGGAGAAGGTCACCAAGCTGACCCCGGCCGAGCTGATGAAGGCGATCCTGGCGGCGCCGGTCGACCTGCTGTGGAACGGCGGTATCGGCACCTATGTCAAGGCGTCGACCGAGTCCAACGCGGACGTCGGCGACAAGGCCAACGACGCCATCCGCGTCGATGGCGCCGACCTGCGCGTCAAGGTCGTCGGCGAGGGCGGCAACCTGGGCCTGACCCAGCTCGGCCGGATCGAGTTCGCCCGCCAGGGCGGCAAGATCAACACCGATGCCATCGACAACAGCGCGGGCGTGGACACCTCCGACCACGAGGTGAACATCAAGATCCTGCTCAACGGTGTGGTCGCGGACGGCGACATGACGGTCAAGCAGCGCAACAAGCTGCTCGCCGAGATGACCGACGAGGTCGGCGCCCTGGTGCTGCGCAACAACTACGCGCAGAACGTGGCGATCGCCAACGCGCTCGCCCAGTCCGGGGACATGCTCCACGCCCAGCAGCGGTTCATCCGCCACCTGGTCAGGGAAGGTCATCTCGACCGGGCCCTGGAGTTCCTGCCCACCGACCGCCAGATCCGCGAGCGCATCGGCACCGGCCAGGGCCTGACCGGCCCGGAGACGGCAGTGCTGCTGGCGTACACGAAGATCACGGTCGCCGACGAGCTGCTGGCCACCTCGCTGCCGGACGACCCGTACCTGAGCAGCCTGCTGCACGCCTACTTCCCGACGGCCCTGCGCGAGCGGTTCGCCGCCGCGCTCGCCACCCACCCGCTGCGCCGCGAGATCACCACCACGGTCCTGGTCAACGACACCGTCAACACCGGTGGCACGACCTACCTGCACCGGCTGCGCGAGGAGACCGGGGCCTCCCTGGAGGAGATCGTCAGGGCGCAGACCGCGGCCCGCGCGATCTTCCGCTCGGCCCCGGTGTGGGACGCGGTCGAGGAGCTGGACAACAAGGTCGACGCGGCCGTCCAGACCCGGATCCGGCTGCACTCCCGCCGCCTGGTGGAGCGCGGCACCCGCTGGCTGCTCAACAACCGGCCGCAGCCGCTCCAGCTGCTGGAGACCGTCGACTTCTTCTCCGAGCGGGTCGAGCAGGTCTGGCAGCAGCTGCCGAAGCTGCTGCGCGGCGCGGACCTGGAGTGGTACCAGCACGTGTACGACGAGCTGTCCGGCGCCGGTGTGCCCGACGAGGCCGCCACCCGCGTGGCCGGCTTCTCCTCCGCCTTCCCGGCGCTGGACATCGTCTCGGTGGCCGACCGCACGGGCAAGGAGCCGCTGGACGTCGCCGAGGTCTACTACGACCTCGCCGACCGGCTCGGCGTCACCCAGCTGATGGACCGCATCATCGAGCTCCCGCGCGCCGACCGCTGGCAGTCGATGGCCCGCGCCTCCATCCGCGAGGACCTGTACGCGGCCCACGCGATGCTCACCGCCGACGTGCTCGCCGCGGGCAACGGCACCTCGACGCCCGAGCAGCGCTACCAGGCCTGGGAGCAGAAGAACACCGCGATCCTGGGCCGGGCCCGGACCACCCTGGAGGAGATCCGCAGCTCGGACTCCTTCGACCTGGCCAACCTCTCGGTGGCCATGCGGACGATGCGGACGCTGCTGCGCACGCACTCGTAGCGGTACGAAGCAGCCGAACGAAGTAGCTGTACGAAGTAGTCGTACGACATGAAAGGCGCCCCGGGCCGATGACGGCTCGGGGCGCTTTCTTTCTTACCGATGCCTATTCTTGCCGATGTTTAGGGGAAAACGGGCGGCGAAATTACCGTTTCCTGCTAATCGGGACGTCTCGGATATGGTCGGCCGCATGACAGTGCAACTCACGGTGGGGCGGCCGGTCCCGCGGGTCGTCCTCGAAGTCGTGAAATTCGGGGTCGTCGGCGGCAGCGGTGTCCTCGTCAATTTCCTGGTCTTCAACCTGCTGCTGCACGGCCTGCGTTGGCCGGCCATGACCGCGACGGTGGCGGCCAGCTGCCTGGCGATGGCGACCAATTACGTGGGCTTCCGGTTTTTCACCTATCGGGACCGGGCCTCGCGCACACGACAGCAGATCGCACTTTTCTTCGTGTTCAGCGGAGTGGGTGTCGTGCTGGAAAGCGGTCTGTTCTATGCCGGCTATCACGGCCTCGGTCTCGCCGGGCCGCTTGAATCCAACATCGTGAAGGCGCTGTCGATCGTGCTCGCCTCGGCCTTCCGCTTCCTCGTCTACCGGACGTGGGTGTTCCAGACGGACACGAGCCGCGCCGTGTAGCGACGGCGCGGCTCGTGGTCGTAGGTCTGCTTCAGGAAGGTTTCAGGCAGGTTCAGGAAGGCTGGGTGACCTTGGGCTTCGGCTTGGGCTTCGCCTTCGTCTTGTCGGCCCTGTCGCCGGTGAAGGCCTCGTACTCCGCGAGGACCTCCTCGGTCGGCCCGTCCATGCGCAGCACACCGCGCTCCAGCCACAGCACCCGCTCGCAGGTGTCGCGGATGGACTTGTTGTTGTGGCTGACCAGGAACACCGTGCCCGCGTGCTGGCGCAGCTCGCGGATGCGCTCCTCGGACCGCATGCGGAAGGACGCGTCACCGGTGGCCAGGGCCTCGTCGATGAGCAGGACGTCGTGGTCCTTGGCGGCGGCGATGGAGAACCGCAGCCGGGCGCCCATGCCGGAGGAGTAGGTGCGCATCGGGAGGGTGATGAAGTCGCCCTTCTCGTTGATGCCCGAGAAGTCGACGATATCCTGGTAGCGCTCCTTGATCTCCTCGCGGGACATGCCCATGGCGAGGCCGCCGAGGTAGACGTTCTTCTCGCCGGTCAGGTCGCCCATCAGGGCCGCGTTGACGCCGAGGAGGGAGGGCTGGCCGTCGGTGTAGATGGCGCCGTTCTCCACGGGCAGCAGGCCGGCGACCGCCTTGAGGAGGGTGGACTTGCCGGAGCCGTTGGTGCCGATCAGGCCGATGGCCTCGCCCTTGTAGGCGACGAAGGAGACGTTCTTGACCGCGTGCACCGTGCGGGTACCCGCCGCCTTCTCGGCGTTCTTGCGGCGCAGCATGCGGTTCAGGGCGGCGGTGGCGGAACCGCGTCCGGCGCCGGTGCCGTTGACCCGGTAGACGATGTCGACGCGGTCGCAGACGACGGTGGGGATGTCGCTCACGGTGCGGGGCTCACGCTCGGTGGGTGTCTCGTTCATGCTGGGGGTGTCGCTCATGTTCTCAGCCACGGCCGTACGTCTCCTCAGCCTTCCAGAAGTAGATGAACCCGCCGACGCCGACGACCAGGGCCCAGCCGGTGGCGACGATCCACACGTGCGGCGGCAGCTGGCTGGAGTGGAAGCTGTCGATCAGGGCGTAGCGCATCAGGTCGATGTAGACGGCGGCCGGGTTGTCCTTGAGTACCGGGTTCACCCAGCTCGGCAGACCGTGGTGGTTCTTGGTCAGCTTGTCGATGTTCCACATGACGCCCGAGATGTACATCCAGGTGCGCAGCACGAACGGCATCAGCTGGGAGATGTCCGGGGTCTTGGCGCCCCAGCGGGCCATGATCAGCGACATGCCGGTGTTGAAGGTGAACTGGAGGATCAGCACCGGGATCGCCAGCAGCCAGGAGGCGGCCACCGGAACGCCGAAGCAGAGCAGGATGACGACCAGGGCGGCCATCGAGAACAGCAGCTGCTGGAGCTGCTGGAGGCAGAAGGAGATGGGCAGCGCGGCGCGCGGGAAGTGCAGGGCGCGGACGAGACCGAGGTTGCCGGCGATCGCGCGGGTGCCGGTCATGATCGAGCTCGACGTGAACGTCCAGATGAACACGCCCGTGACCAGGAACGGGATGTAGTCCGGGACGCCCCTCTTGGTGCCCAGCAGGATGCCGAAGATGAAGTAGTACACCGCGGCGTTCAGCAGCGGGGTCATGATCTGCCAGACCTGGCCGAGCTTCGCCTGGGCGTACTGGGCGGTGAGCTTGGCGGTGGCGAACGCGGTGATGAAGTGCCGCCGCGCCCACAGCTGGCCGACGTACGCCAGCAGGGAGGGGCGGGCGCCGCTGACCGAGAGACCGTGCCGGGCGGCGAGCGCCGCGAGGTCGTCCTCGGCCGTGACCGGGGCCGGGGGCGGTGTGTGGAGAACCTGGGTCACATCCGCTGCTTTCACTCGGGGGGTGGGGGTGCTGCGGCGTCCGGCTGGGGCCGGGCCCGTCACCCGAAGTTTCCTTACGCTTCTCTTCACGTTTTCTTACGTCGGGACGGGACCGTATCGTCGCAACGGGAGCGTAGGCCGAGTTGGCGTCGGAACGCAACCGTTTCGTCGTCACGGGCGGATGTGTGCCGTAACACTTTCGAGGTCGGGGCGCGACCGATTCGTTGCGATGCGGTGCGGGCACGTGTTCGGTACGGCGGTGACCTGGGGCGCGTTCAGCACGCCCCGCGTTGCGGCGTTCGGGTGGCGGCTCCGTGTCGGTACGTCGTCGGAACGCAACCGTTTCGTCGTTACGCCCCTATGCTGGGAGCATGACGACGAACGCCGAGGAGTCCCAGACGCGTCCGCGCCGACGAGCCCCCGCCGGGGCGGCCGTCCTCCGCGAGGACGTGACCGAGGCCATTCGGGCCGCCGTCTTCGAGGAGCTCGCGGCGGTCGGGTATGCCCGGATGTCCATCGAGGGCATCGCGCGCCGCGCGGGCGTCGGCAAGACCGCCGTCTACCGCCGCTGGCGCTCCAAGCTGCACCTGGTCCTCGACGTCGTCTCGGCCCTCGCGGTGATGGGCCTGCCGGTGCCCGACACCGGCTCCCTGGAGGGCGACCTGCGACTGCTGTACGAGGTCACGTCCCGCGCGCTGCGCCACCCGGTCGCCTCGCAGATCATCCCGGACCTCCAGGCCGAGGCGGCCCGTAACCCCGACATCGCCGAGGCCATGCAGAAGACGCTGCGCGAGGGCCAGGAGGGCGTCGCCAGCAAGATCATCGAGGCGGCGCAGCGGCGCGGCGAACTCGCCGAGGGCCTCGACGACGACCTGGCCATGGACCTGATCTCCGGCCCGCTGTACTGGCGCTCGGTGGTGATCCGCACCCCGAAGCTGCCGAAGGGGTATCTGGCGGCGCTGGCCCGCGGGACCACGGAGGCGCTCAAGGCGCTGTGAACCACCCGGCCGGGGATGTCACAGCCGGAGCGGCCGTCTCGTCGTAGAGGGCGCAGGCATCCCCGACCAAGGAGTGGACGATGAACCTCGCGCTGTGGATCACCGCCGGACTGCTCGCCGCGGTGGCGCTGGCCGGCGGGATCAGCAAGACGTTCGTACCGAGAGAGAAGCTGGCCGCGGCCCATGGCGGCGGCTGGACCGGTGACGTCGGCGACGGTTTCGTGCGGACGCTCGGCATCCTCGAACTCCTGGCCGCGGCGGGCCTGGTGCTGCCCGCCGCCACCGGCGTCGCACCGGTACTGGTGCCGGTGACCGCCACCGCCTGGATCCTGCTCATGATCGGCGCGATGATCACCCATGGCCGGCGCGGCGAGCGGGCGTTCGTGGCGCTGAACCTGGTCTATCTCGCGCTGGCACTGGTCGTCGCGGCGGGCCGGTTCGGCCCGGGCGCCTTCTGACGGGCCGGGACGGGACGAGGGGGGAGACGCACATGAAGAACAACAGGACCGAGGAGTTCCAGGAGCTGCGGCCGCTGCTGTTCTCGATCGCGTACCGCATCCTGGGCAGCGTCGCCGAGGCCGAGGACGCGGTCCAGGAGACCTGGCTGCGCTTCGCCGGCTCACCGGCGGAGGTCAGGTCGCCGAAGGCCTTCCTGTCGGCCGCGGTGACCCGGATCTCGATCGACGTACTGCGCTCGGCCCGGGTCCGGCGAGAGGAGTACGTCGGCCCGTGGTTCCCCGAGCCACTGCTCGCCGACCCCTACGAGGACCCGGTGCGGTCGGCGGAGCTGGCCGACTCGGTGTCGATGGCGGCCCTGCTGCTCCTGGAGCGGCTCAGCCCCCTGGAACGCGCGGTCTTCGTCCTGCGCGAGGTGTTCGACTTCGGCTTCCCCGAGGTCGCGTCGGCGGTGGGCCGCTCGGAGGCCGCCTGCCGCCAGCTGGCGGTCCGGGCCCGGCGCCACATGGCCGAGGGCCGCCCCCGATTCGAGGCGGACCGCAGGGAACGCGACGAACTGGCCGACCGCTTCTTCGAGGCCCTCCACGAAGGCGACCTGGCCGGCCTCCAGGAGCTGCTCGCCGCCGACGTGTCGCTGGTCAGCGACGCCGGCGGCAAGGCCCCGCAGCTGGCCCGCGCGGTCCTGGGCGCCCAGAACGTGGCCCGCCTCCTCGGCGCCGTCATCCCGTTGCTGTTCCGGATCGAGGTGACCTGCGAGCAGCACGAGGTCAACGGCCAGCCCGGCGCGATCTTCCGCGACCGCCACGGCAAGGTCCTGCAGACCTTCTCCCTCGACATCCTCGACGGCCGTGTCCAGGCCATCCGCCTGGTCCTCAATCCCGACAAACTCGGCCACGTGGGCCCGGTGGCGGACGCCTGGTCCATCGCCGAGGAAGTCAAACAGGCCCGCAGGACGGGGGAGTGACGGGGGCTCACGTACCCGGTGGCCGGACCGGTGCGTCAGCCCCGGGCCGCCTCCGGGTGCAGGCGTACCCAGCCGTCCCAGGCTGAGGTGATCATGTCCTGGATGTCGTGTTTGGTCTTCCAGTCGAGTTCGGTGGTGATGCGGTCGGCGGAGGCGACCACGCGGGCCGGGTCGCCGGGGCGGCGCGGGGCGACGGTCGGGGGGAGGTCGTAGCCGGTGACCGCGTTGATGCGGTCGATCATCTCGCGGACCGAGACGCCCTCGCCGCGCCCGATGTTGAGGGTCAGTTCGCGGCCCGGCTCGGCCTGGAGGGCGCGGGCCGCGGCCACGTGGGCCTCGGCGAGGTCCACCACGTGGATGTAGTCGCGGACGCAGGTGCCGTCCGGTGTCGCGTAGTCGTCGCCGAAGATGCGCGGCGGCGCGTTCTCCGTGAGCTTCTCGAAGACCATCGGGATGAGGTTGTAGACGCCCACGTCGGCGAGTTCGGGGCGGGCCGCGCCGGCCACGTTGAAGTAGCGGAGCGAGGCCGTGGCGAGACCTGTGGCCCGGCCCGTCGCGCGGACCAGCCACTCACCCGCGAGCTTCGTCTCGCCGTACGGCGACATCGGCACGCACGGCGTCTCCTCCGTGACCAGGTCGACGTCCGGCATGCCGTAGACGGCGGCGGAGGAGGAGAACACGAAGGACGGGACCCGTGCCTCCGTCACGGCCTGCAGCAGGACGCGCAGGCCCTCGACGTTCTCGTGGTAGTAGTGCAGCGGGCGGCCCACCGACTCGCCGACCTGCTTCTTCGCCGCCAGGTGCACGACCCCGGTCACCTCGTGCTCGGCCAGGACGCGCGCGACCTTCTCACCGTCTAGCGTGGAGCCCGTCACCAGGGGCACGTCCTCCGGCACGCGGTCGGCGATACCGGTGGACAGGTCGTCGTACACCACCGTCCGCTCGCCCGCCTCCGCCATCGCCCGTACGACATGCGCCCCGATGTAACCGGCGCCGCCGGTGATCAGCCAGGTCATGTGTGGCCGTTCCCTCCGTCAGTTGGCCCGTGGTGTTCGTCAGCCGCGGTCACCTCTCAGTGAAGCAGGTGCCGCCGACATCTGCGGACGGCTGAACTGGCCTGTTGTCACCATGTGGACACGTGATGTGCTCTCCCGGCGGCGGGAGGCGCGCCACAGCCGGGTGAGGGAGAGCACGGCGGCGGTGGCCAGCAGGCCGTTGCGGGCGAGCATCAGCAGACAGCCGGTCCAGGTGCAGTGGACGACCTCGGTGTAGAACGCGGGGTAGGCGACGGCACTGAGCGCGGTCGCCGCGACGATCAGCGCGGCGACCGGACGCTGCGTGGTGTGCCGGGAGGTCAGGCACACGGCGGCCAGGCCGAGCAGCCAGATCATGTACTGCGGGCTGATCACCCGGCTGGTGACGGTGAACAGGAGCACGGCGCTCAGCGCCGCGTCGTACGGGGTGGCCGGGGTCCAGCGCCGGGCCCGTACCCGCCACAGCACGAGGAGGGCGAAGGCGGCCGCGGTGAGCGCGAGGGAGACGGTCGCGACCGCGCGCACGTGCGGGCCGACGAGTTCCATGGCGCCGTACTGGTAGCGGGTCGTGCCCGGCCAGCCGGCATGGCGCGCGAGGCTCAGCGCGGTCCCCCCGAGCGACTCGACCTGCACACCCCGGCCGCCCTGCTGACGGAGGAACGCGAGCGGGTTGCGGAACGACATGACGAGGGCGGCGAGGGCCACGGTCCCCGTCAGGGCCGCGGACAGCCACGCCGCGCGCGTCGGCCGTCCGCGCGCCAGGCCCAGCAGCACCAGCGCCGGCCACACCTTCACCAGCGCGCCCAGTGCCGCGAGCGCACCGCACGCGCGCGTGGAGCGCGACAGCGCCAGCAGGGAGAGCACGGCGAAGGCGGTGACCTCCACGTCGTAGCGGGCGAGCGGGAGGTGCAGCAGCAGGGGGAGGCCGCCGGTCCACAGGGCCGCGCCGAGCAGGGTCCGGCCGGGGCGTGTGCCCGCGCGGGCGAGCGCCGCCGTGATCAGCGCGTCGGTGGCCAGGGTGAGCGCCACGAACGCCTGGAAGTAGCTCAGTCCGGGCACCAGCCCCGGCGCGAGCAGCACCGCACCGGCGCCCGGCGGGTACTGCCACAACGTGTCGTGCGCCGGGAACGAGCCGTGCGACAGCACGCCGTACCAGTGGAAGTACAGCCGCCACACTTCGCGCGCGACCGCTCCGTGGCCCAGGGGTCGCTCGTTGTTGTGGGCGAGGAGCCACAGCATCGACGCGCGCGTGGCGGCCCAGGTGACGGCGAGACAGAGGAGACGCGAGAGGCCGGGCGGGCGGCGGAGCCGCGGGAGTCGAACAGGCGGGGCGAACGGGACGCGCGGGAGCGGCGAGTACGGGCGGCGATTCATGAACCGCGAGCGTAAGCCGCGCGGATGGTGTATCCATGCCGATACGCCGTCAATACCCGGCAAAGGTTGGCTAATCGCAAAAGATCGGGCCGTGGTGACTATCGGGCCTCTCGTAAAAGCACATCCGCGCACGACGCGAACAGCACAGGACGGCCGGCCGGCTCCACGGAGTCGGCCGCGCCCGTTGGGCGGTCCGCCCCGGTGGCCGGGGGCGGCCCGGGTCCTCGCCGTGGCCGCCCCGGGCGCGGTGATGCTCGCGGTCGGGTTGTGGGGGCTGCACCGCGGCGGCATGTGGCGCGACGAGGCCGTCACCTACCAGGTCGCCCGGCGCACGGTGCCGCAGATCTGGCGGCTGCTGCACGGCGTGGACGCGGTGCACGGCCTGTACTACCTGCTGATGCACGTCGTCCTCGCCGCCGATCCCGGCCACCCCGGCGAGGTCGTCCTCCGACTGCCCTCGGTGTGCGCGGCCGCCGTCACCGCGGGCCTGGTGGCCGCCCTGGGCACCCGCCTGGCCCGGCCGCGCGTCGGCCTGTGGGCCGGGCTGTTGTACGCGGTCACCCCGCTGGTCGGCCACTACGCGCAGGAGGGCCGCTCGTACGCCCTGGTCGCCGCGGGTGCCACCGGCGCGACGCTGCTCTTCGTCCGGGCGGTGCGGGACGAGGGGCGGCGGGCCTGGTGGTGGTACGGCGCCCTGCTCGGAGTCACCTGCTGGCTGCACGAGTTCGCCGTCCTGCTGCTGCTCGCGCACGCGGGAACTCTGGCGCTGGCCCGTTCGTCGGGAAGGGTGTGGCGGGGGTGGGGCTGCGCGGCCGGGGGCGTGGCGCTGTCGCTGCTGCCGATGGTCGTGGTCTCGCACGGACAGTCGGCCCAGGTGGCGTGGCTGCGGGAGCCGGACGTGGAGACCGCGCAGGAGCTGCTGCGCCAGTATCTCGGACCGACCGACGGGGTGTACTGGGCGTGCCTGGCGCTGGGGCTGCTCGGGCTGACGCGGCTGGTGGGCCGGCGCGGCGAGGTGACCCTCGCGGCGGTCGCGCTGCCGCTCGCGGTGCTGCCACCGGTGGCGCTGATGCTGGCCTCGCAGCTCACCCCGCTGTACGTCGACCGGTATGTGCTGTACGCGCTGGCCGGGGGGCCGTTGCTGGTGGCGCTCGGCGCGGACCGGGTCGCCGGGGCGCTCGGCCGGCTCTGGTCCCACGGCACGCCGCCCGTGCCCGGGTCGCCCGCGCCCCGGTCGCCCGCGCTCACCCTGGCCGGGGTCCTGGCGGTCGTCCTCGCCTTCACCCACCAGGTTCCGCTGCTGCGGGCGGACCGGGTGCCGGGCAACCGTGCCGACAACCTCGGCGCGGTCGCGGCGGCCGTGGCCCGTGTGCTGCGGCCCGGCGACCCCGTGCTGTTCCTGCCGGCCCACGCGCGCGGGGCGGAGCTTGCGTATCCCGCCGACTTCAAGTCCACCAGGGACGTTGCACTGGCCGAGCCGGGGCCGGTGTCGGGGACGTTGTACGGGCGTGAGGTGGGGGCGGGGACGCTGCGGCGGCGGCTGGCCGGGGTGGACGAGGTGTGGGCGGTGATGGAGAAGTACGCGCTGGTGAGCGGGTATCGGCCGCGGCTCGCTACGGAGCGGGCCAAGTGGGCTGTGCTGAACCAGGAGTTCGTGCTTCGGGAGGAGATGGTGATCGACCGGGTTGCGCTGAGGTTGTATGTGCGGCCGATTCGGGTGGGGTCGGAGGAGTCCGGGCTGCGGGTGGGTGGGGGCTGGTCGCGCAGTTCCCCGCGCCCCTAAGGGGCGCGCTTAGCGCGCCCCTTCCTCCTCCGCCGCCGCATCCAGCGTTCCCGTCAGCTGGTCCAGCCGTGTCTTCAAGTCCCGGATCTCGTCCACGTCGAAGCCCGTCGCCGACACGATCCGGCGCGGTACCTCCAGCGCCCGCTCCCGCAGCGCGGTCCCCTCCTCCGTCAGCCGGACCTCCACCGAGCGTTCGTCGCGTGTGCTGCGCTCGCGGTGTACCAGGCCCGCCGCCTCCAGGCGCTTGAGCAGCGGCGACAGGGTGCCGGAGTCCAGACGCAGGTGTTCGCCGAGCTTCTTGACCGGCAGGTCGCCCTGTTCCCACAGCACCAGCATCACCAGGTACTGCGGGTAGGTGAGTCCGAGGTCCTTGAGGATCACGCGGTACACGCCGTTGAAGGCGCGGGACGCGGCGTGCAGGGAGAAGCAGATCTGGCGGTCCAGGTGGAGCCACTCCGCCTCGGCGGCGGGGCTGGGGGTCGGGGTCGTCGCGCTCATGGCTCAAGCGTAGCGCTTGTGGGTCATTTAGTTGTGTGCAATTGAATTGTGTGCTCTACTTGTGGTCGTGAGGGCGGCCGGAACGGGAGCCGCCGGAACACCGATACTTCGAGTACTTCGAGAGGGATGGTCTTCCATGGACGCCATCTACACGGCAGCCGCCACCGCCACCGGCCGGGAAGGACGGGCGGTCAGCTCGGACGGGCAGCTGGACCTGACGCTGGCGTTCCCGCCCGCGCTGGGCGGCAACGGCCAGGGCACCAACCCCGAGCAGCTCTTCGCCGCCGGTTACGCCGCCTGTTTCGCCAGCGCCCTCGGCGCCATCGGCCGCCAGGCCAAGGTCGACACCGGCGAGATCTCCGTCACCGCCGAGGTCGGCATCGGCAAGGACGAGTCCGACGGCGGCTTCGCGCTCAAGGTCACCCTGCGCGTCGAGCTCCCCGAGGCGCTCGCCAACGAGACCGGCGAGAAGCTGGTCCACCAGGCCCACGCCTACTGCCCCTACTCCAAGGCCACCAAGGGCAACATCCCGGTCGACCTCGTCATCGAGTAGTCAGCGGCACCAGGGACGCATCCCCCGTCCGGGTGAGGCGCGCGAGCACCTCCCCGGTCCGCCGGCTCCAGTCCACGACCACCGCCTCCGCGGGCAGCCGCTCCTGCCGCGTCAGCAGCAGCCAGCGCACCCGGGGGCGGTGGTCGTGGCCGTCGGTCAGGTCGATGCCGTACCCGGGGAGCAGCCGGACGGCGTAGTACGCGTCCGTGATCACCGGTTCCCCCGGGCCGATGTGCCGGGCCGCCCAGTCGTACGACGGCCAGCGCGGCGGCTGGACGAAGCCGACCGGGTCCACCGAGCGCGGTACGACCGCTCCGGCCTGCGCGGCCAGAAAGCCCAGGCAGGCCCCGCCGGCCGCGGCCCAGCCGAGCGCCCGCCGCCACCTGGGCCAGGGCCGCTCCGCCGCCAGCTCCACGGCGAGCGCGCACTGCGGCGCCAGCAGCACGAGCCCGAGCGCCCCGGCGAGCCGCCCGCCCACCAGCACCAGGCACTCCAGAGCGAACAGCAGCACAAGCGGATCACGCCAGGCCGCAAGCCCCAGCGAACCCCGCGGACCGGACCCGGCCGCCCGCCGGGCCCGCAGCCACAGCGCCGGGACCCCGAGCAGGGCCAGCCAGCACTGCCCGCCCAGCCCGCCCAGCCCGCCCAATGCGGCCAACCCTGTCGACCCGGCCAACCCGGTCGACCCGTCGTACGACGCGAACGGCTCGTACGGTGACGGCGGCAGTACGTGTGCGTGCGTCCCGAAGGCGAGCGTTGTCGACGCCACCGCGCACGTCAGCGCCCACCGCCCCCACACCGAGCCCCGCCACCCCCGCTGCCACCCGGCTGCGAACGCCGCCGCCCCGGCCGCCGCGCCCACCCCGGTCACCGGGTCGACCAGTGCCACCGTCCCGTACAGCAGTCCGAGTGCCGCGTATCCGGACAGGCTGCGCAGGCCGCTCGGCCCTACATAGCGCACCCGGCGCAGATCGCGGGCGCGGACGCCGGTCAGGGACCAGGCCCAGAAGGTGAGGCCGAGGGCGAACGCGGATGGGTAGCCGAGGCTGCCGGTCAGCGGCAGCAGGGCCAGCGAGCCCCCGCCCCACGCCGGTCGTGTCCCCCACAGCACGGACAGGAAGGCCAGCGCCAGCACCGGCGCCCAACGGCGCGGGGTGAGGACCCGGACCAGCCGGCCGAGGCCCGTCAGCAGCACCACCAGGTTCAGCGGGCCGCACACCCGCAGCAACTGCCAGCCGCTGAGCCTGGTCAGCCGGGCCAGCGCACCCTGCGCCAGCACGTACGGGGACACGGCCGGGTCCGTCAGGCCCGCCCGCAGCCGTGCCACCGCCGCCGCGTGCTGCCCGGCCTCGCAGCACGGTGGCACCCGCCAGTACGCCAGGGTCATCAGCAGCCAGAACAGCAGGCCGAAGACCTGATACGGGGTGAGTCTGCGGACCCGGCCGCCGCGCAGGGCGGTGGAGCCGCGAGTGGCGCGCCGGAGCAGGGCGCCGGTGCTCACCGGAGGAATCGGACAGGGCGGACCATTTGCCAAGTGTTCCCGTCCGCCCCGACGGCGTTGCCGCCCGTCACCTCATCGAGTGACGCCGACCGCCCTGGGTGACCCCTGCGCGGGAACCGGAACCGGCCGGTGCAGCAGCGGTTCGAGGAGCAGCGGCACGCCCACCACCGGCAGCAGCCAGGCCAGCACGATCAGCCGGTCGCCGAAGATGGTGATGTCGGGATGCCCGGCCTGGGTGAGGATCCCGGTTCCGGCGGCCGCCAGCAGGAAGACACCGAACGCCGGCCGCCGCCCCGCTCCCCACGCCCCGGCCGCCAGCGCGGCCGGGAACAGCGGCTCCATCAGCTGCCGGCGCAGCCACTCCACCCAGAAGTCGAACTCCAGATGGAGGAACTCCCGCCCGGGGTGGGCCCGGTCCGGGTGGGAGTAGTGGCCGGTCAGCAGGTCCTGCACGCTCTCCGCCTCGGAGGGGTAGCGCAGCAGCCGGGCGAGCAGCAGGGTGCCGGCCACCGCCCCACAGCCCGCCACCGCGATCGCGGTCACCGCGCGCCCAGGCCCCCGCCCGTGCCGGCGCCGCCACAGCGCGACCACCGCCGCGGCCCCGGCCAGGCACCCGCCGAGGAAGAGCGCCTGCGAGTGCTTCACGGTGAACAGCGCGACCAGCGCGCCCGCCACCAGCGCCGTTCCCGCCCGCACCCGCCCGGTCAGGGCCAGCGCGCAGCCCCACACCACCGTCAGGGTCAGGGCCAGCATCAGGCCCTCCGCCATCGGCCGCATCGCGGTCGTGCCGACCGGCAGGACGTAGTACAGGGCCTGCCCGGTCAGCGCGAGCGGTACCGGCACCGACACCGACCGCAGCACCAGGAAGACCAGCACCCCGCCCGCGCCCGCGACCAGCACACTCGCCAGCCACACCCCCCACGTCACCCCGAACACGGTGACGAACGGCACCAGGAACACCGGATAACCAGGCCGCACCTCGAAGATCCGCCGCAGCCGCGGGGCCACGAACGGCACGATGTGCCCGTCCGTCTGCGCGCCCCCGGCCCGCAACCGCCGCTCCACCCGCGCCAGTTCACCGGCCCGGCACTCCGCGAACGCCCGGCCCGCCGGACTCGGCCCGTGGAAGCGCAGCACGTCCACGCGCTGGGCGCGCTCCGCCGCCGACGCCTCGCCGGCGCACACCCAGTCCACCGTCTCGGCCGCCGCCGGCCGCTTGCCCGCCCCGGCCAGGGCCAGCGCGTACGACACGTAGTTCTTGGAGTCGGGCGTGTCACGGCCGGTGACGTCGGCGAGTTGCAGCACCGCGAAGACGGCGGCCAGCACCAGCACCCAGGTGCGCGGTCTCACGTCGACGCCAGCAGGTCGGGCGCGCCGGCCGGACCGGGCACCCGGGCCGGCTCCGGCATCGACTCGCCCAGCAGCAGCGTCCGTACGACCCGTTCGGCTGCCCTGCCGTCGTCGAACTCGCAGAAACGGGACCGGAAGTCGGCCCGCAGCCGCGCCGACTCCTCGTCCCGCCAGCCGCCCGAGGCGAACAGCCAGGCCAACTCCCGGTAGGAGTGCGAGACATGGCCCGGGGCCTCGGCGGTGATGTCGAGATAGGCGCCCCGGCTCGCCGTGTACGCGGCCCAGTCGTCGGCGTGCACGACGATCGGCCGGTCCAGGTTGGCGTAGTCGAACATGATCGACGAGTAGTCGGTGACCAGGGCGTCCGAGGCCAGCATGACCTCCTCGACGTGCGGTTCGCCGGTCGCGTCGACCACGATGCCGCGCCGGTGCAGCTCGGCCAGGCCCATCCCGCGCGCCGGACCGGTCGCCAGGGCCGGATGCAGGCGGACCACCAGCGTGTGCCCCGCGCCCAGGTCGGCGGCGAACCGGGCCAGGTCGATCCGGTCGACGTGACCGCCCCGGACGTAGTCGCGGCGGGTCGGCGCGTACAGCACCACCGTGTGGTCGGCGGGAATGCCGTGCCGGGCCCGGAAGCCGGTCCGGCCGCCGGTGACCAGGACGTCGTTGCGCGGGCTGCCCGTACGGGCCGACGCGAAGTGACAGGGGTAGGCCCGCTCCCACACCAGCTCCGAGTGGCGGTTGGCGACCAGGCTGTGGTCCCAGCGGTCGGCCCGGCGCAGCATCTGCGGCACGTCGAAACCGAGCCGGGCGCCGGGCTTGCCCAGCAGGTCGGCGCCCAGGTACTTGAGCGGGGTGCCCCGGTGGGTGTGGACGTGCACGCTGCCGGGCCGTTTCACCAGCGCGCCGGGCCAGTTGACGTCGTTGACGAAGAACTTCGCGCGGGCGGTCAGCCGCAGGTACTCCGGGGAGTCCAGCAGCACATGCTCCACGCCGGCCGGCAGCCCCGCCGCGACCTCCGCGTCCCGCACCACCCAGACGCCGCGCAGCCGCGGGGCGATCTCCCGGGCCGCGCGGTACACGGCCGCCGGATCGCCGCGCAGCCCCAGGTGCGAGGCCGCCGAGTACAGGACCAGTTCCTCGTCCAGGGAGCGCAGGCCGCGGAGCCCGGTCAGCGCGCGCCGGGCCCGGCCCCCCGCCGCCCGCCGTACCCGCAGCGCCTGCCGCCCGCCCGCCCGGCCGGCCTGCCCGGCGCGCTGCCTCAGCAGGTACGACGCGTACGACCCGCCCAGCACACCGAGGCCGGCACCCTCGGCCTCCGCGGCCCCCGCTGCCTCCGCTGCCTCCGCGGCCCCCGCGACTCCCGTGGCCCCCGCGGTCTCCTCCGGCCGGAACGCCCGGTACAGCTCCGCCGTGCGCCGGAAGAACTCGCCCCTGGCGGCGGGCGGCAGCCGGTCCGGTTTGGCGAGGATGTCCAGGCAGTGCTCGCCCATCTTCCGGTGCAGATACGGCCGCCAGACCGCCAGTTCAGGCCGGGCGTCGACGAAGGCGAAGACCCGCTTGTACTGCTCGTGCACGTCGAAGTGCTTGCGGCTGGTGGTGGAGAGGATGTTGCCCTGCCGGCGCTGGCGGTAGTTGAGGCAGATCCGGTCGAGGGTGGCGATCCGGGCCGCGCTGAGCATGACCGGGAAGGTCCAGGGGGTGTCCTCGTAGTAGCCCGGCGGGAACTGGAAGCCGTTCTCCTCGACGAAGTCCCGGCGGTAGACCTTGTTCCAGACCACCATCAACAGGTCCAGGATCTCGGGGTGTTCGGCCGCCGTGAACACCTCCGACGTCACGCCGAGCACCTCGGCGAGGGCGTTGCGCCGGGTCCCGCCCCACCAGTAGGTGCGGGCGTAGTCGAAGACCAGCACGTCCGGGTCGCCGGTCTCCGTCAGCCGGTCGTTGACCGCGCGCAGCGCGCCCGGGGTGAGGGTGTCGTCGCTGTCGAGGAAGAGGAGGAAGTCACCGGTGGCGTAGGGGAGTCCGGCGTTGCGGGCGCGGCCGAGGCCGACGTTCTCGGGCAGGTGCAGGACCTTCACGCGCGGGTCGCGGGCCGCGTACTCGTCGAGGATCGCGCCGCAGCCGTCCGGGGAGCGGTCGTCGACGGCGATCACCTCGATGTCGTGGAAGGACTGCTCCAGGACCGAGTCGAGGCACTCCCGGAGGAAGCCCTGCACCTTGAAACAGGGGATGATCACACTGAGTCGGGGCACGGTCAGCTCCTGACGAGGGTCGCGGCCGGGGCGGGCAGGCGTTCGGCGAGCGGGATCACCGCCGGGATGTCCTCCGGCGGCCGGCCGAGGAACACCCGCCGTACGACCCGTTCGGCGGCCAGGCCGTCGTCGAACTGGCAGAAGCGCGCGCGGAACCGGGCCCGCAACTGCCTGGACTCCGGGCCCCGGTAGGAGCCGTCGCGGAAGATCCGGGCCAGTTCCTCCGGGGTATGGGCGACCGGTCCCGGCGGCTCGGCCATCAGGTCGAAGTAGACGCCCCGGGTCTGCCGGTAGACCTCCCAGTCGTCGGCGTAGACGACGATCGACCGGTCCAGGTTGGCGTAGTCGAACATGATGGAGGAGTAGTCGGTGATCAGCGCGTCCGCGGCCAGGCAGACGTCCTCGGCGGAGCGGTGCGCGGTGACGTCGATGACCCGGCCGCTGCCCCGGCCTGCTCCCCGGTCGTAGAAGTAGTGCGCGCGCAGCAGGACGACGACGTCCTCGCCGGCCGCCTCGCAGAACGCCTCCAGGTCGAGGCCGGGCTCGAATCCGGTGTGGTGGTCGCGGTGGGTGGGGGCGTACAGCACGGCCGTCCTGCCGTCCGGGACGCCCAGCCTCCGGCGGGCCCGGACCACGTCGTGGGCGGTCGCCGTGTAGTAGACGTCGTTGCGCGGATAGCCGTACTCCAGCGTCCGGTACGAGCCGGGGAAGGCGCGCTCCCACATCTGGGTGGAGTGGCGGTTGGAGGAGAGGTTGAAGTCCCAGCGGTCGACGCGGCCGAGCAGCCTGGAGAAGCTGCCGGTCTGCGCGGCGACCACCGGGTACGTCGACTGGTCGACGCCCATCTTCTTCAGCGGGGTGCCGTGTTGTGTCTGGACGTGGATGCTGCCCGGCCGCTTGACGACGCCCTCGGCGAAGTTGGCGTTGTTGACCAGGTACTTGGCGCGGGCCAGCACCTGCCAGTAACGGCGGCTCCCGATCACCGCGTACTCGACGTCCTGCGGCACGGTGTGCTCCTGACCGGCCTCGACCAGGAACACCGAGCGGATGCGCGGGGCGAGTTCGCGGGCCACGGCGTGGATCGCGGCCGGGTTGCAGACGTAACCGCGCCCCCAGTACGCGCAGTACACGGCGAGGTTCGCGTCCAGCGGGCGGCGCAGTTCGAGGGCGTACCGCAGCCGGGTGAGCGGCATGTGCGGGCGGGGCAGCCGCTCGGCCGCCCCGGCGGCGACCCGGTTGGCACCGCGCAGCACGCGGAACGCCGTGTACGCGCCCGCCGCGAGCAGCCGGTGCTGGACACCCACGCTCCCGCCCGGCATCCGGAACCCGTCCGGCCGGTGCGCGCGGTGCAGCCGTGCCGCCCGCCGGAAGAACGCCCGGTGCCCGGACGGCATCCGGTCCGGCCGCGCGGCCGTCTTCAGCACCACCCCGAAGACCTGCTCGAACAGCGCCCGCGCCCGCTCGCCGGGCAGCCCGGCGGCCCGTTCCAGCACCAGCTCCACCTGGTCGAGGAGGTCCCGCTGGTGCGGCCCGGGCAGGTTCAGCCGACTGCCCTGCCGGCGCAGCCGGTGCCGTACGACCACCGAGCGCAGCACCGCGATCCGCTCGGCGGCGGCGGTGGTCAGGCCGCCCCAGCCGATGTCCGTGAAGTGCCCGTCCGGAAAGGCCAGCTTCCGTTCGGCCAGGAAGGAACGGCGGTACACCGCGCTCCAGGCAGGAAGGGCCACGCCCGTCAGCCGGGGCGCCCGGTCCGGGGTGAACGCGCCGTTCGGCACGCCCGCCAGCAGGAGGGCCGCCGGGTTGCCCGGCTCGCCCTCCCACCAGGGCGTCCGCTCGTGCTCGGCATACAGGACGTCCACGTCACCGGTCTCGGCGAGCCGGGCGTCGAGCAGCGCCAGCGCGCCCGGGACCAGCACGTCGTCGCCGTCGAGGAACAGCAGGTACGTGCCGTGCGCCGCCCGCATCCCGGTGTTCCGGGCCCCGCTCAGCCCGGCCGACGGCGGGGAGTGCAAGGGGGCCACCCGGGAGTCCCGTTCGGCGTAGGCGGCGGCGACCGAGGCGGCCGGGACGTCGGGCGCGTCGCAGACCGGGATCAGCTCCAGGTCGCCGAAGGACTGGGCGAGGACCGAGTCCAGCGCCTGGGACAGTCGGCCGGCGACTCCGTGGGACGGGACGATGATGCTGAAGCGGGGCATGCTGCTCTTTCTCAGGTGTGCATGCGGCCCGGCCTTCCCGTCGGTCGCCAGGTGGACGGCCGGGACGGAGTGGGCCGCGAGGTGTTGGGGGGCACGAGGGAACTCCCTGCAAGGCAAACGGCGTTCAGCGGCTCTCGGTGACGGGCAGATGGCCGGAAGGTTGCGGAACGGTGGCCAACGGGGAGTGGGCGAGCCCCGCGGCCGCCGAGGGCACGGGATGCCGCTGCTCCAGCGGGATGAAATCCGGCAGCCCGGCCGGCTCGCCGAGCACCACATGCCGGACCACCCGCTCGGCGGCGCGTCCGTCGTCGTACCGGCAGAACCGCTCGCGGAACGCGGCGCGCAGCTGGGCGGAGCGGGAGCCGCGCCAGTGGCCGGTGGCGAAGATGTCGATCAGCTCGTCCTCGGTGCGGGCGACCGCGCCGGGCGGGGTGGAGCGCAGGTCGAAGTAGGTGCCGCGGGCCGCGTGGTAGGCGTCCCAGTCCTCGGTGTGCACGACGATCGGGCGGTCCAGGTTGGCGTAGTCGAACATCAGGGAGGAGTAGTCGGTGACCAGCGCGTCCGCGGCCAGGCAGAGGGACTCCACACTGGGGTGGTCGCTGACGTCGATCACCCGGTCCCCGGACGCCGGCGGACCGCCGTGCCAGTAGTGGGCGCGGGCCAGGATCACGAAGCGCGGGCCGAGGCGCCGCACGATCCGGTCCAGGTCGAGGGCGGGGCGCTGGGTGCGCCGGTAGTCGCGGTGGGTGGGGGCGTAGAGGAGGGCGACCGTGCCCTCGGGGACGCCGAGCGACTCGCGGATCCGGGTGACGTCGGCCGAGGTGGCTTTCTGGAAGACGTCGTTGCGCGGGTAGCCGTATTCGAGGGTGCGGTATCCGCCGGGGTAGACGCGCTCCCAGGTCAGGGTGGTGTGGCGGTTGGCGGACAGGACGTAGTCCCACTTGTCGACGCCCCGCAGGAGCTCCTCGAAGTCCATGTCGGCGGCGGCCGCCGGGTGTTCCTGGAGGTCCAGGCCCATGTGCTTGAGGGGGGTGCCGTGCTGGGTCTGTACGAACACCTGGCCGGGGCGCTTCTTCAGCCGCCTGTCGAAGTTGACGTTGTTGACCAGGTACTTGGAGCGGGCCAGCGCCGTCCAGTAGCCGAAGGTGCCCGGTCGCAGCCGGCGCGGGCCCGGCGGGATCGTGTGGTGGTGTTCCGGGCGGGCGATCCAGGCGGTGCGGATGTGCGGGGCATGGGTGCGGAACGCCTCCTCCAGCGCGCCCGGGTTGCAGCTGTGGCCGCGGTTCCAGTAGGCGGCGAAGACCGCGCGGTCGGCGCGCAGCGGGAGGCGCAGCTGGACCCGGTAGTGCAGCTGGAGCAGGGCCGAGCGCAGGCCGCGGACGGACTTGACGCCGGCCTTGAGGGCGCGGCGGCGGGCGGACATCGCCAGCTGGAGGGCGCGGTAGGTGCGGTGCAGGCCGTAGTGGACGAGACCGTGGCGGAGCCGGGTGCGCAACGGCACCGGGGCGCCCTTGGCCCGGTAACGCAGGTAGTGGGCGCGGGCCGTGCGCAGGAACTCTGCGCGGCTGCCCTTCGGAAGCCGGTCCTTCCTGGTGAACACCGTCGAGAAGTGGTCGGCCATCCGGCGGAACAACACCGGCCGCCAGCGCTCCAGTTCGGGCCGCTCCTCGATGAACGCGAAGACCCGGTCGTACTGGTCGAAGATGTCGAAGTGCCGGCGGCTCCTGGTGCCGAGGATGCTGCCCTGCCGCCGCTGCCGGTAGTGCACACAGACCCGGTCGAGGGTCGCGATCGACCCGGCGGTCATCAGGGCCGGGTAGGTCCAGGGGGTGTCCTCGTAGTAGCCGGGCGGGAAGACGAAGTCGTTCTCCTCGACGAACTCCCGCCGGTACGCCTTGTTCCAGGCCACCATGAGTACCCGCAGCAGACCCGGCCGGTCCTCCAGACGGAACGGCGCCTGACCCTGCTCGGTCAGCTGCAACGCGACCTTGTTGCGCTCCGCCCGGCCCGTCCAGAACGTCCGCGCGTAGTCGTACACGAGCACGTCCGGATCGCCGGTCTCCTTGATCCGGTCGGCGATCGCCCGCAGCGCGTCCGGCGTGAGCGTGTCGTCGCTGTCCAGGAAGAGCAGGTAGTCGCCGTGCGCCTGCGCCATCCCCGCGTTGCGGGCGCCGCCCAGGCCCTGGTTCTCCGGCAGGTGCAGGGCCTTCACACGCGCGTCCCGGGCCGCGTACTCGTCGATGATCGTGCCGCAGGCGTCCGGTGAGCAGTCGTCGACGGCGATCAGTTCCAGATCGGGGTACGACTGCGAGAGCACCGAGTCCAGGCACTCGGGCAGATACGCCTGGACCTGGTACGCGGGGACAATGACACTGAACCTGGGCAAGGGGCATCCATGGGTCGGTCGGCGCGGGCGTTCTGCCCGGGAACGGCCAATGGAGTGATTTGGTTACGGTTCGCTACGTCATGTGGGTTACGTTCCGTGAACGGACAGGGGCGAGCCGATGGCCGACTCGCCCCTTTCGGGAGCCCCTTGTGCGGTCTCGTGCGGTTATTTGACCGCGCCCGCCATCACCCCCGACACGAACTGCCGCTGGAACGCGAAGAACACGGCCAGCGGGATCACCATCGAGATGAACGCCCCGGGCGCGAGGACGTCGACGTTGTTGCCGAACTGGCGTACCTGGGTCTGGAGCGCGACCGTGATCGGCTGGGTGCCCGACTTGGTGAACACCAGCGCGACCAGCATGTCGTTCCACACCCACAGGAACTGGAAGATGCCCAGGCTCGCGATCGCCGGCCCGCCGAGCGGCATCACCACCCGGGTGAACACGCGCAGTTCACCGGCGCCGTCGAGACGGGCCGCCTCCAGCAGCTCCCGCGGGATCTCCGCGAAGAAGTTCCGCAGCAGGAACACCGCGAACGGCAGCCCGAAGCCGACGTGGAAGAGGATCACCCCGAAGATCGTCCCGAACAGACCGATCCTGCCGAAGAGTTCGGCGATCGGGATCAGCGCCACCTGGACCGGGACGACCAGCAGACTGACCACGGTCAGGAACCACCAGTCCCGGCCCGGGAACTCCATCCACGCGAACGCGTAACCCGCCAGCGCCCCGATGATCACGACCAGGATCGTCGCCGGGACGGTGATCAGGACCGTGTTCCAGAGGGAGTTGGTGATGTCACTGTTCTCCAGGAGCTTCTGGTAGCTGTCGAACGTCAGCTGGGACGGCTTGCCGAACACGTGCCACCAGCCGCTCGCGCTCATGTCCTCCGGCGAGCGCAGGGAGGAGGCGAGCAGCCCGATCGTCGGCACCAGCCAGAACAGGGCGACGACGATCAGGAAGACCCGGACCAGACCGCCGTTGATCTTCTCCAGCACCCAGCTCATCGCCGCTCCTCCCGCCGCAGCCGACGAATGTTGAACAGCATCACGGGGATGACCAGCAGGAGCAGGAACACCGCGATCGCGCTCGCGATGCCAGGCTGGCCCTCCGAGAAGCCCTTGCGGTACAGCTCCAGGGCGAGCACGTTCGCGTCGTCCTGCGAGGAGCCCGGCGCGATGATGTACACGAGGTCGAAGACCTTCAGCACATTGATCATCAGGGTGACGGTGACCACCGCCAGGACCGGCGCCAGGAGCGGCACGGTGACCTTGCGGAACACCTGCCACTCGGTGGCCCCGTCTACCCGCGCCGCCTCAAGGAGCTCCCGGGGCACGCCCGCGAGCCCGGCCGCGATCAGCACCATCGCGAAGCCCGCCCACATCCAGACGTACGACCCGATGATGGCCGGCGTGACGAGGGACGGGCCGAGCCAGTCGACGCCGTTGTACGGTTGCTTGAAGTTGCCGGCGGGGAGCCGGAGCCGAGCCCCGTCGGCGGCGGCGGGGAGGGTGAAGGTGCCGTCGGCGGCGGCCTTCGCCGACGCCACCACCTTGCCGTTCTTCACCGCCTCGATACGCATCCCGTCGTAGCCGAGCTCGGAAGGGTCGGGGACGCCCAGCTTGCCGACGCCCTTGCCCCGTGTGAAGTCCTGCCAGGTGGTGCCGGTGATCTTCCCCGGGTCGGGCTTCGCCGCCACGGCCCTCTTCGCGCCGTCGGGCATCTGGTCGGGGGCGACACCGACGAGGGGGAGAGCGACGGTCTGACCGGTGTGGACCGTCGTGTTGGTGATGAAGCCGCCCTGGTCCGGTTTCAGCGGTGACTCGCGGCCCAGGTGGGCGTTGGGGAACGCGGAGGACCGGGCGAAGGTGTCGTGGATGCCGACCCAGACCGCGTTGGCGACCCCCTTGTCCGGGTCCTGGTCGTAGACGAGGCGGAAGATGATCCCGGCGGCCAGCATCGAGATCGCCATCGGCATGAAGACGACCAGCTTGAACGCCGTGCCCCAGCGCACCCGTTCGGTCAGCACCGCGAAGATCAGGCCGAGGGCCGTGGAGACCGTCGGCGCGAACACCACCCAGATCACGTTGTTCTTCAGGGCGGTGCGGATGCCGTCGTCCGTGAAGATCGCCTTGTAGTTGTCGAGGCCGGCGAATCCGTCGCCGTTCGCGTTGTAGAAGCTGCGGATCAGCGAGTACCCGATCGGGTAGACCACGAGCGCGCCGAGCAGCACCAGGGCCGGGAGGAGGAAGAGAACCGCCACGGTCCTGCGGGTGCCGGTCACGCTCTTGCGGGGCTTGCGGGCGGGGGCCTTGGCGACCCCCGCCGTTGCGGGTGATGCCATCGCCGGGTCCCGGGTCAGCTTCCGCTGCCGTAGGCGGCCGCCGCGTCCTTCTCCAGCTTGGCCTGGGTGCCCGCGACGTCCGTCGGGTTCTGCAGGAAGTCCTGGAGGTCCTTCCACTCGCCCTTGCCCGGGGTGCCGCCGAACGCCTGCGGGGCCTGGTCGGACATGTCGAAGCGGAAGTCGTCACCGGACGCGATCAGCGACTTGGCGATCGTGCGCTGCACCTCGTTCGGGTACGCCGAGTTCGGCACGCTCTTGTTCGGCGAGAGGTAGCCGCCGAGCTTCGCCTGGATCGTCGCCGCGTCCGGCGAGGCCAGGAACTTCGCCAGCGCCTGGGCGCCCTTGGAGTCCTTGAAGATGACCGCCGCGTCACCGCCGGAGACCACGGGCGCGGTCGAGCCGACGGTCGGGAACGGGAACACCTTTGCGTCCGTGCCCACCTTCGCCTTGGTCTCACCGATGTTGACCTGCACGAAGTCGCCCTCGTACACCATGGCCGCCTTCGGCTGGTCGCCGCCGGTGAAGGTCTGGGTGACCGAGGCCGGGAACTCCGTCTGCAGCGCGCCGGACGCGTTCCCCGCGACGTACCCCTTCTTGCCCCAGATCTGGGCCAGCGTGGTCAGCGCCTGCTTGACGCTCGGGTCGGTCCACTTGATCTTGTGCTGGGCGAGCTGGTCGTACTTCTCCGGGCCCGCCTGGGAGAGGTAGACGTTCTCGAACCAGTCGGTCAGCGTCCAGCCGTCGGCGCCGCCGACCGAGAACGGGGTGACCCCCGAGTCGTACACCGCCTGCGCCGTCGTCAGCAGGTCCTGCCAGGTCTTGGGCTCCTTGGCGCCCGCGTTCTCGAAGACCTTGGCGTTGTACCAGACCAGCGACTTGTTGGCGGCCTTGTAGTAGACGCCGTACTGCTTGCCGTCGACCTTGCCGATGTCCTGCCAGCCCTGCGAGTAGTTCTTCTGCACTTCTGTGAGCGTGTCCGCGTCGAGCGGCTTCGCCCAGCCCTTCTGCACGGCCTGCTTGATCGCGCCGGGCTGCGGCAGCAGCGCGATGTCCGGCGGCTGGCCGCCCGCGATCTTCGACCCCAGGAAGTTGATGATCGGGTCCTGGGCGGGCACGAAGGTGACCTTCGCGCCGGTGCGCTTCTCGAACTCCGCGAGCACCTGCTTGAAGTTCTTCTGCTCCTGCCCGGTCCAGACGGCGGCCACTTCGAGGGTGGTGCCGTCGAGCTTCGGCAGGGTGAGGGTGCTGGTCTCGGTGGCGCCGGTGCTGTTGTCGCCGTCGGATTTCTTGTCGTTGCTTCCGCACGCGGTGAGCGCGAGGGATCCCGCGAGCAGTGCGGCGAGTGTGGCGAGGGCCCTGTGTGTCCGGATGGTGTTGCTCATGACGCGCATCACTTCCCCGTTCGTCGTTCCTCGTTGAACGTCAGAACTCTGTCCCGTGCGCTCCGGTGTACGCGGGGGCCGCTTGCGCGGCAAGGGGGCCGACTGGGGAGGGCCGGGGATCGTGATCGCGTCGTGATGGGTGACGGGCGGCCCCGTCCTCAAACTCCCCCAGAGGGGGGTAGCCCCAGACGGGCTGAGAGGGGTGCCCTCACTCACAGAAGTGAAGGAACCTCAGCCGCGGAAACCTCCTTCGCCGCCCTCTCCACCGCGCTCGCCAGCAGGGCCAGGTCCGTCGGGCCGTTGCCCAGCTCGCGTACCGGGCGGCGGGTCGGGGGGTCGCCCATGCGGTGCCAGTCGAGGGGGACCACCGTGGGGCGCTGGGTCGCCGTGCGGGGGATACGGCCCGTGACGCGGCCCGTCTGGAACGCCGTGGTCCGGCCGTCCGGTGTGGTCAGGCGGCCGCGGCCCGGCGCCGGTTCGTCGGGGCCGCCGGCCGGTGTGTCCAGGGTGATGCGCAGGGTGGCCTGCCGGGCCGGTTCCGTCTCCGCCGTACGGCCGCCCGTGCCGGCCGCCGCGACCAGGTGCACGCCGAGCCGGTCGCCCTCCTTCGCCACCGCCTCCAGCGCCCGCATCACGGAACCCGCGGCCGGCCGGCCCGGTGAACCGAGGGCGGGGGAGACCAGGGCGTCCAGGTCGTCGACCACGACCACGAGACGGGGGAGCGGGGGCGGCGCCTCCGTACGCCCGCGGGCCGCGGCCCCGGCCGACGGGCGCAGGCGGATCGTCGAACTCGGCGGGGCCTCTATGTCGGCGGCGCCCGAGGCGGCGGGGCGGGCGCGCTGCGGGACGATACGGCCGGAGATCTCCCGCTGCGCGTGCCAGTCGGTGAAGTCGGAGCGGCCCAGCAGCTCGGCCCGCCGCTTCAGCTCGGCGCTCAGCGACTGGGCCAACTCCCGCATCCGCACCGGGTCGTTGGCGGTGAGATGGGTCGTGACATGCGGTATGTCCGTACAGACCCGAAGGCCCTCGCCGTGCCCGGCACCCGTGCCGACGCCGTCGCGGCCGTCGATCAGGACGATCCCGAGCCGGTCGGGGCGCTCGGCGGCGGCCAGCGAGGCGACCGTCGCCCGCAGCAGCTCCGTACGGCCGCTGCCGGGTGGGCCCTCGATCAGCAGATGCGGTCCGTCGGCCACCAGGTCGGCGGTGAGCGGGCCGCGCGGTCCGGCGCCGAGCACCGCCCGGGCCCGGCCGCCCAGCGACTCGGTGTCGTCGGCAGCGTCCGCCCAACGGGCCATCAGGGACGCCGGGGTGGCCCTCGCCAGCCCCAACTCGTCCAGCAGACGGGCGGACTGGGGGAGCGGGGCGGCCATGCGCGTGTGCCGGTCGCCGCCCGGGCCGTCGGGGCGCAGCGGGGCCAGCGCCCTCGCGAACCGCTCGGCCCAGGCGGGGGAGACCGCGTCCACCGCGGCCAGGGTGCCGGGGCCGACCGGGCCGGCGTGACCGGCGTGACCGGCGGAGACTCGCATGAGGTGCAGCGCCGTCGCCACGTCCCCGCTGAGCAGGGCAACCGCCCCGCACTCCCGGAACGTCGGCGTCACCGCGCACGCCTCCTCGTAGGTCCGGGCGACCGGGGAGGTGGACGAGGTGGGGGCCGTCTCCGCGAGGCAGATCACGTGCACTCCGGCACGGGGGCCGGCCACGGTCAGCCGCGCCACCGCCTCGCGCAGCGCGGAGCCGCCGGGATCGCCGTCCACGACGACGACCGTGTACGGCCCCGGGAAGCCGCCCCTGCCGTCGTCGGCGCCGAGGTCGTCGCGCGCCCAGGAGGGGCGGTGGGCCGCTTCGGCGGGCGGGGTGTCCGCTGCCGTACGGGCGGGTGCGGGTGCCTGCGCGGGGACCGGTGCCGGGCGGTCGGACGGGGTGGCCGGCCTTCGGGGGGCGGACAGCTCCTCCGTCCGCCGCAGCAGTTCCTCCACGCGGGTCGCGGCCTGTTCGCGGTCGTAGGCGAGCAGCAGGCGGCAGTCCTGGCCGTGCCCCGGGCGGACGTGCGGGAGCCAGCCGAGCCAGGACCACTCGGCCGTGCGCTCCTCCAGGGGGCGGGCCCGGTCCGCGCTGATCAGCACGATCTCCAGCAGGTCGGGCGAGTGCAGTGCGGCGAGCTGGGCCAGGACCGCGCGGGCGAGGCCGGCCAGGCGGGTGCGCGGGCCGGCCAGGCCGAGGGCGCCGGCCTCGCGTAGATCGGCGGTGACCGGGACGGCGGGGAGCAGGCCCGAGCCGTCGGGTGCCGAGCGGTCCGCCGTGCCCAGCCGGACGGTGAGCGTCTCCGGGTGGCCGGGGCCGCGCTCCCAGAGGCGGGGGCCGGGGCCGAGCGCGGTCAGCAGCAGGGCGGCGGGGTCGGGCCAGGTCTCGGGCTGGGCGGGAACACCGACGGACGCGACGCCGCCGTCCTGCGCCGCGGTCTCGTCGTCGGCGGCCGACGGGGGCTCGCCGCGCCCACCGGCCAGCCGCCGCGCCCAGGCGCCGAGCCCGCCGCGCCTGCGGGCACCGGGCAGGGCGGGGGCGTCGGTACCGCGGAGGGGGGTGCCCTTGCGCCTGCCGGAGGGGGCGGGGGAGTCGGTGGGGGAGTCGGCGAGGGTGCTGTCGTCGGAGAAGGCGGGGGCCGCAGGTCGGGTCTCGCCGGAACCGCTGGTGCTTCCGGTGCCTCCGGAGGAGCTCGGGCCGCCGAGGGCTCCGGATCGGCCGGCGTGCGTGTCGCCCGAGCTGTGCTTGACGGCGGAGCCGTGCGCGGCTTCTGAGCCGTGGGAGGGGATGGGGCGGTGGGAGGGGCCGGATCCGGGTGCGGCGGCGGAACCGCCGCGCGGGCCCGGCAGCGTGCCGTGATCGCCGGCCGACGGGTATCCGTGGCGGTCGCCGTCGTCCCCGTGCTCGGCCGACGGGAACCCGCCCGGGTGCCCGCCGTACCCGGCCGACGGGCCGGTTTCCCGCCCGGTCCGCCCGGTCCGCTCGGTCCGTGGCGTTCCGTCTCCGCGGCCGGCCGCCGGCAGCCCGCCCCGGCTCTCGATCCTCGGCGCGTCCCCCTGTGCCGGTACGACCGGTGGCTCCACCGGGCCGTGCTCCTGGCCCCCGGCCGCGCCGCCCGCGGCTCCCCAGCCCGCGGTGCCGTAGGCGTGATGGGTACGGCCCGCCGGAGCGGCCGTACCGCTCTCGGGGTCGGCCGAACCGCCGTCGTCGGCCCCCTCGCCCCCCGTCAGCACCCGCACGCACCCCTCCCCGTCGGGTGTCGTGCCCACCCGGGCCCCCGGTCCACCGGACGGCGTAAGCCGCAGGGCCGACTCCCCGATGCGCAGGAGCGAGCCCGGGGTGAGGCGGACCGGGTGGTCGGTGACGCGGGTGCCGTCCAGGGCGGTGCCGTTGGTGGAGTTCAGGTCGGCGACCGAGACCCGGCCGTCCGCGGCGACCGTGACCGCGCAGTGCAGCCGGGAGACGTCCGGGTCGTCGAGCGGGACGTCGGCGTCGGCGGAGCGGCCGATGGTGATCTGGCCGCCGTGCAGGAGGTGGACCCCGCCCGCGTCCGGGCCGGCGATCACGTGCAGCTGGGTCGGGGCGTCGTCCAGCTCGGGGTGCGGCTCGGGGGCCGCGGGCGCGCCCAGGGACAGCACCGCGCCGTCGACCAGCGGGGGCTCGCCCAGGATGCGGCGGCGGGCGTCCAGCCGCTCCACCCCGGCGTACAGCACGACCGGGGCACCGCTCGGCTCACGGCCGCCCAGGCTGCCGTCCCCGGTGACCGCCGAGGCCAGCCCCGACGCCACCGCGGCCAGGTCCGTGCCCGCCGGCGCCGTCACCAGCACGTCGCGGCTCACGGCCCGGCCCCGCTGCGCGGCAGGGCCCAGCGGGTCTACGACGGTCAGCCGGATCTGCATCGCCGTCAGCGGTCCCTTCTGCGCGGGCGCGGAATTCCCCCCACCGCCACGAGCACGTCGGCCAGTTCTGCTGTCAAACGCATCCTCGCACCTGCCACTGACAACGCGCCCACGCCCCGATGGCAAGTGATCTTGATTGGTCAGCTCTGCCCCCAAAAGTGCCTGACCAATACCGTGCGGGCGATCACTTGAGATCGGTCACGTCCGAGCCCGGCAACCGGCGGACCGAAGCAAGCGTCTTTCCATCGAACGCACGCCGGAACGGCAACGTATGGGGATACGTCGGGACGCTTATCGCCTCCCTACCGGGGAGGGGGAAAGCACAGCCGGACGACAGCCCGGTCCCAGGCACCACGGCACTACAGTGGTTCGGACACATGGGTCGGAGACATTCAGCAAGCAGCAGGGAGTGCATGACGTGCGGCCGGTAGGCAGCAAGTACCTCCTGGAGGAGCCGCTGGGACGCGGCGCCACCGGTACCGTCTGGCGTGCCCGCCAGCGGGAGACCGCGGGCGCCGAGGCAGCCGTGCCCGGACAGCCCGGCGAGACCGTCGCGATCAAGGTGCTCAAGGAAGAGCTCGCGAACGACCCCGACATCGTGATGCGCTTCCTGCGGGAGCGCTCCGTCCTGCTCCGGCTCACCCACCCGAACATCGTCCGGGTCCGCGACCTGGTCGTCGAGGGTGATCTGCTGGCCCTGGTCATGGACCTCGTCGACGGCCCCGACCTGCACCGCTACCTGCGTGAGAACGGCCCCTTCACGCCCGTCGCCGCAGCCCTGCTCACCGCCCAGGTCGCCGACGCGCTCGCCGCCAGCCACGCCGACGGCGTCGTGCACCGCGACCTGAAGCCCGCCAACGTGCTGCTCCAGCAGTACAACGGCCAGATGCACCCGCTGCTGACCGACTTCGGCATCGCCCGGCTCGCCGACTCCCCGGGCCTGACCCGCACCCAGGAGTTCGTCGGCACGCCCGCGTACATCGCCCCGGAGTCCGCCGAGGGCCGCCCGCAGACCTCCGCGGTCGACATCTACGGCGCCGGCATCCTGCTGTACGAGCTGGTCACCGGCCGTCCGCCGTTCTCCGGCGGCAGCGCCCTGGAAGTCCTCCACCAGCACCTCAGCGCCGAGCCCCGCCGCCCCTCGACCGTCCCCGACCCGCTGTGGACGGTCATAGAGCGCTGCCTGCGCAAGAACCCCGACGAACGCCCCAGCGCCGAGAACCTCGCGCGCGGCCTGCGGGTCGTCGCCGAGGGCGTCGGCGTGCACGCGAACTCCGCACAGATCGCGGCGGCCGAGGGCGTCGGCGCGCTGCTCGCCCCCGACCCGGCGCCGGCCGCCGTAACGGGCGCGGCCGACCCGACCCAGGTGCTGCCGAACACGGGCGCGCCGCTGGGGGCGTACGACCCGAACGCCGCGACCAGCGTCCTGCCGCACACCGGCGGGCCGGTGCCGTTCGGCGCCGCCGACCCGACCGCCGTGCTGCCGAACACCGGCGCGGCCGACCCGACGGCCGTGCTGCCGCCGATGCCCCAGGGCCAGCCGGGCCAGCCCGGCCAGCAGCAGCCGGAACAGCCGCACCCCTGGCAGACCCAGCTCCGCGCGGCCCGCGACCGCAACGAGCAGACCCAGGTCCAGTACCTCGACCCGGGCGAGGACCCGCTGCGCCGCCGCCCGCAGCGGCAGGTGGCCCGGCCGCAGCAGCAGCCGCCGCGCCAGGCCCCGCAGCAGCAGCCGGTACGCCGGCCGCAGCCGCGAGGCCAGGGCCAGCCGGGCGGACAGGGCGGGTACGGGCAGCAGCCCGCCGGATACGGCCAGCAGCCGCCGGCCGGCTACGGGCCGCAGCAGCCCGCCGGGTACGGCGGAGGCCGGCCGCAGCAGCAGTACGCCCCGCCGCAGCAGCCGCAGCAGCCCCAGCAGCGCTACGCGCCCCCCGCCGAGCCGCAGCAGCGGGCCCCGCGCGAGCCGCGGCAGCGCAGCGCCAACCCGATGAAGATCCCCGGGCTCGGCTGCCTCAAGGGCTGCCTGTTCCTGGTCGTCATCCTCTTCGTCGCGGGCTGGCTGATCTGGGACCTGACCCCGGTGCACACGTGGGTGGGGCAGGGCCAGGGCTACTGGAGTCAGCTGAAGGACTGGGCGAAGTCGGTCGGCAGCTTCATCGGCGACCTGGGCAACGGCTCCGGGAACTGACCGCGACTCTGGGGATTTGTCGACACCTGGCGGGTGATTTCCGCCTCCGTGGTGAAGGTTGGGTCATCGGACGCGTACTTTTGTCGGCAACACGCGTCTGTAGGAGCAGTCTTGGCACGGAAGATCGGCAGCCGGTACACCGCCAACCAGATCCTGGGGCGGGGCAGCGCCGGCACGGTGTGGCTGGGCGAGGGGCCGGAGGGGCCCGTCGCCATCAAGCTGCTGCGCGAGGATCTCGCGTCCGACGAGGAGCTGGTGGGTCGCTTCGTGCAGGAGCGCACGGCACTGCTGGGCCTTGAGCACCCCCATGTGGTGTCCGTCCGTGACCTCGTCGTCGACGGCAACGACCTCGCCCTCGTCATGGACCTGGTCCGGGGCACGGATCTGCGGACCCGCCTGGACCGGGAGCGGCGCCTCGCGCCCGAGGCGGCCGTCGCGATCGTCGCGGACGTCGCGGACGGGCTGGCGGCGGCGCATGCGGCCAGCGTCGTGCACCGGGACGTCAAGCCGGAGAACGTCCTCCTGGACATGCAGGGCCCGCTCGGCCCCGGCGGCTCCCACCCGGCGCTGCTGACCGACTTCGGTGTCGCGAAGCTCATCGACTCCCCGAAGCGGACCCGCGCCACGAAGATCATCGGTACGCCGGACTACCTGGCCCCGGAGATCGTCGAGGGCCTGCCGCCCCGCGCCTCGGTGGACATCTACGCGCTCGCGACGGTCCTGTACGAGCTTCTCGCGGGCTTCACCCCCTTCGGCGGCGGCCATCCCGGAGCGGTGCTGCGCCGGCATGTGACCGAGAGCGTCGTGCCGCTCCCCGGCATCCCCGAGGAGCTCTGGCAGCTGCTCGTGCAGTGCCTGGCGAAGGCGCCGGCGTCCCGGCTGCGGGCGTCAGAGCTGGCCGCGCGGCTGCGGGAGCAGCTGCCGATGCTGGCGGGGATGCCGCCGCTGGACGTCGACGAGCCGGAGACGGAGGCGCCGGAGGAGTCCGAGGAGCCGGCCGGCACCGCTCCGGCCGCGGAGGAGCAGCGGGTACGGCGCCGGGGGGCCGTCTCCCTGGTGCCGGGCGCGAAGCCGGACTCCAACCGGGACACGCATACGTCGATGCGGGTGCCGGGCCCCGACGAGCTGGCGGGCGGCGCCCGGGGCACGGCGCGGGCGCCGAGGGCGTCGGGGGCGCCGCGGCCGGGGTCGGCGCGGCATCGCGTGGCGGCTCGGCGACGCAGGGTGACGTTCACGGTGGCGGGGGTGGTGGTGGCCGCGGTGGTGGGCGTCGGTGCATGGCTGGCGTCGTCCGGCGACGACTCGGCTCCGCCGCAGGAGACACACAGCACGTCGACGCCGTGACCGTATTGGCCGACCCGTTGCCCCCCCACCCACCCGACTCAGTAGGCCACAGAGTCACCGCCACGGGGCTCCGCCCCGGACCCCGGCGGAGGTTCGGATCTCGTCGGAGGGCTGACGTCCACTCGACTCGGTGGGCGGCAGGGCCACTGCCACGGGGCTCCGCCCCGGACCCCGATGGGGGGCTTGGTGGCCGCCCGATTCGGGTGGGCGGCAGGGCCACTGCCACGGGGCTCCGCCCCGGACCCCGATGGGGGCTTGGCGGCCGCCCGGCTCGGTAGGCCACAAGCCCACCGCCACGGGGCTTCGCCCCAGATCCCGATGGGGGTTTTGGCGTCTGCCCGGCTCGGTGGGTGGCAGGGGCACTGCCACGGGGCTCCGCCCCGGAACCCGGTGAGGGACCTGGCGCCCTCCTGACTCGGCCCCTCGCGGAGCTGAGCGCGTGGGCGATGCCCGTCGGCCATCCTCGCTTGGCGGAGCCGTTACGCTGGAGGCGTGGCAGTCGTCGATGTATCCGAAGAGCTCAAGTCCCTCTCCTCGACCATGGAGTCGATCGAGGCCGTTCTGGACCTCGACAAGCTGAGGGCAGACGTCGCCGTGCTCGAGGAGCAGGCGGCCGCGCCGTCCCTGTGGGACAACCCGGACGAGGCGCAGAAGATCACCAGCAAGCTGAGCCACCTGCAGGCCGAGGTCAGGAAGGCCGAGGGGCTGCGCGGGCGGATCGACGATCTTTCCGTGCTCTTCGAGATGGCCGAGGAGGAGGACGACCCGGACACCCGCGCCGAGGCCGAGTCCGAGCTCACCGCCGTCAAGAAGGCGCTGGACGAGATGGAGGTCCGGACGCTGCTGAGCGGTGAGTACGACGCCCGTGAGGCGCTCGTGAACATCCGCGCGGAGGCCGGCGGTGTCGACGCCGCCGACTTCGCCGAGAAGCTGCAGCGCATGTACCTGCGCTGGGCCGAGCAGCACGGATACAAGACCGAGCTCATCGAGACGTCGTACGCCGAAGAGGCCGGCATCAAGTCGACCACCTTCGCCGTGCAGGTGCCGTACGCCTACGGGACCCTCTCCGTGGAGCAGGGCACGCACCGGCTCGTCCGGATCTCGCCCTATGACAACCAGGGACGTCGGCAGACCTCCTTCGCCGGGGTCGAGGTGCTCCCCGTGGTCGAGCAGACCGACCACATCGAGATCGACGAGTCCGAGCTGCGGGTCGACGTGTACCGGTCCTCCGGGCCCGGCGGCCAGGGCGTCAACACCACCGACTCCGCGGTGCGCCTCACCCACCTCCCCACCGGCATCGTCGTCTCCTGCCAGAACGAGCGCTCGCAGATCCAGAACAAGGCGACCGCGATGAACGTCCTCCAGGCCAAGCTCCTCGAGCGACGCCGCCAGGAGGAGCAGGCCAGGATGGACGCCCTCAAGGGCGACGGCGGCAACTCCTGGGGCAACCAGATGCGGTCGTACGTCCTGCACCCGTACCAGATGGTCAAGGACCTGCGGACCGAGTACGAAGTGGGCAACCCCGAGGCCGTGTTCAACGGCGAGATCGACGGGTTCCTGGAGGCCGGAATTCGCTGGCGCAAGCAGCAGGAGAAGTAACTTTGTCGACTCGCCCACGGTGAGTCGAACTCCTTGGAACTGCCGCCCTGGTGGCGGCAGTTCTCGTTTGTCTGGGTTTTACGTCACACTCACATGCTTCAGGTCCCGGCATTGGGTGCGCAATTGGACATCACGCCCGCAACGGCCTTGACGTTGCTTTGAAAAATGGGAAGGGTGAAGCGTGGCATGCGTATCTCTGGGGCGCATGTGAACCGGGGGGCTTGCGCATCCGTAGCTTTCCCCGTCGATCACAGCCCCAGCGCCGCCATCCTGACGTTCAGCTACTGGGGGTAGCAACCAGATGACCAAGAAGACGCGGATCCGGGTCGCGCGGATAGCCGCCGGCGCCGTGATCGCCGCCGGCGCCTCGCTGACCGCGGCCGGCGCGGCCTCCGCCCTCTCCATCGGCGTCGAGGCCGACGAGACCGGCGTACACGTGAACGCCGACCTCGACGGCACCCAGACGCCCGACCCGGGCGACACCGGAATCCCGACCGGCCCGGCCACCAGCGAGCCGCCGACGAGCGAGCCGCCGACGAGCGAGCCGCCGAGCAGCGAGCCGCCCTCCGAGTCGAGCGCGCCCTCGGACGAGCCCACTCAGCCGACCGACGAGCCCACCGAGCCGACGGACGAGCCGACCACCGACAACCCGACCGACGGCAGCGGCACGGGCAGCGGCGACAGCGGCAGCGGCAACAACACCGGCACCGACGGCAACTCGGGCACCTCCGCGCAGGAGGAGGGCACCTCCGCCCTCACCGACACCGGCTCGTCGAACACCCAGGCCCAGGGCGGCGGCGACCAGCTCGCCGAGACCGGTGCCGCGCAGACGGCCTTCCTCATCGTCGGCGCCGCCACGATGATCGCCGGCGGTATCGGCTTCCGCATCCTGCCGCGCCTCATGAGCGGCCGCGGCGGCGCTGCCGCCTGACGGTAACCGGCCGTTCACGCAGCGCATGCGCATCGTACGGCGAAGGGCCCCGAGCAGCAGCTCGGGGCCCTTCGGTCGCTCTGTGCGAGCTTCGTGTCCAAGCGTCGCGTGTGAGCTTCGTTACGCGGTCTGGTGCGCCGCCAGCAGCGCCACCGCGGCGATCAGCACCGCCAGCAGCCCGATCAGCGCCATCGGGTTCAGACCGCCGAGAAAACTCTCCTGCTGAAGACGCTCGCGGTTGGCACGGCACACGGGGCACCGGCCTTCGCTCACGGGCGCCGCGCAGTTCGCGCACACCAACCGGTCGTACGTCATGCGCTCGCCCTCCTTGCACCGGCCATCGCTTACACAACGCTCTGCGGAACGAGAACGTTCCCCTCCCACTGTGCCAGGTTCCCCCGGAAAGAGCGCGGCCGTCCGTAGACCTCGCCCAGGCGCTCCCGGGCACTCGGAAGAGACTGCCCCGGAACAAAACCGCACAAGCCTCACCCAACCGTGACCGGCGCCTGCGCTTCCTCACCCGACTCGCGTATGGTCACGCTCATCTACCCCCGGCGACCCGTGGTGCATCCGTGATCCGATTCGACAATGTCTCCAAGGTCTACCCCAAGCAGACCCACCCCGCACTCAGGGATGTCTCCCTGGAAGTGGAGAAGGGTGAGTTCGTCTTCCTCGTGGGGTCCTCCGGCTCCGGAAAGTCGACCTTCCTGCGGCTGATCCTCCGCGAGGAGCGGTGCAGCCATGGTCAGGTGCACGTCCTCGGCAAGGACCTCGCCCGTCTCTCCAACTGGAAGGTGCCGCAGATGCGCCGCCAGCTCGGGACGGTCTTCCAGGACTTCCGTCTGCTGCCCAACAAGACGGTCGCCGAGAACGTGGCCTTCGCCCAGGAGGTCATCGGCAAGTCCAAGGGCGAGATCCGCAAGTCCGTGCCCCAGGTGCTCGACCTCGTCGGGCTCGGCGGCAAGGAGGACCGCAGGCCCGGTGAGCTCTCCGGTGGTGAGCAGCAGCGTGTGGCCATCGCGCGCGCCTTCGTGAACCGGCCCAAGCTGCTGATCGCGGACGAGCCCACGGGCAACCTCGACCCGCAGACCTCGGTCGGCATCATGAAGCTCCTCGACCGCATCAACCGCACCGGCACCACCGTGGTGATGGCCACCCACGACCAGAACATCGTGGACCAGATGCGCAAGCGCGTCATCGAGCTGGAGAAGGGCCGCCTCGTCCGGGACCAGGCCCGAGGCGTCTACGGCTACCAGCACTGACCGCGACCGTCCACGGAAAGGCATAACCCGACGCCATGCGCGCCTCGTTCGTAATGTCGGAGATCGGAGTCGGTCTCCGCCGCAATCTGACGATGACCTTCGCGGTCGTCGTCTCGGTCGCCCTGTCCCTGGCGCTCTTCGGTGGCTCGCTTCTGATGAGCGACCAGGTCAACACCATGAAGGGCTACTGGTACGACAAGGTCAACGTCTCGATCTTCCTCTGCAACAAGAGCGACGCCGAGTCGGACCCCAACTGCGCCAAGGGCGCGGTGACCGACGACCAGAAGAAGCAGATCCAGGCCGACCTGGGCAAGATGTCGGTGGTCGAGAAGGTCACCTACGAGTCGCAGGACGAGGCCTACAAGCACTACAAGCAGCAGTTCGGCGACTCGCCGCTGGCCGACTCCCTCACGCCGGACCAGATGCAGGAGTCGTACCGGATCAAGCTCAAGGACCCGGAGAAGTACCAGGTCGTCGCGACGGCCTTCGACGGCCGTGACGGGGTCCAGTCGGTCCAGGACCAGAAGGGCATCCTCGACAACCTCTTCGGCCTGCTCAACGGCATGAACTGGGCGGCCCGCATGGTCATGGCCCTGATGCTGGTGGTCGCCCTGATGCTGATCGTCAACACGGTGCGCGTCTCCGCGTTCAGCCGTCGGCGGGAGACCGGCATCATGCGCCTGGTCGGCGCCTCCGGCTTCTACATCCAGGCCCCGTTCATCGCGGAGGCCGCCGTCGCCGGCCTGATCGGCGGCACGGTCGCCTGCGGATTCCTGGTGATCGCCCGGTACTTCATCATCGACCACGGCCTGGACCTGTCCCACAAGCTGAATTTGATCAACTTCATCGGCTGGGACGCGGTGTTGACCAAGCTCCCCCTCATCCTCGCAACGAGCCTCCTGATGCCCGCGCTTGCCGCGTTCTTCGCGCTGCGCAAGTACCTGAAGGTGTGACGCATGCCAAGAGGGCCGTACGGGCAACCGCCCGTGCGGCCCTCTTGCCTTGTCCTAGACTCACCGGCATGTCAGGCCGAGAGCTGTTCTGTCAGCCCCGCCGGGTTCGCCGGGGGGCGGCTCTGACGTTGGTGTTCGCAGGGCTGTTGGTAACCGGGGCGGCCACCGGGGCGTTTCCCGATCCCGGGCAGTCCGACCGGAAGACGCCCACCGGAGCCGCCCGTCCGGCCGCCGGGCACGAGGACGTCGCGAAGGCCGCCGCCGAGGCCATGGCCGACGGCGAGTCCCCCATGGAGGCGGCGGAACGCGCCGTCAGCCGCAGCGGGGACCGGTGGGCGGCGGTCTACTCCGAGGGCGAGTACCAGGAGTTCGAGGAAGCGCTCGACGGCCAGTACACCGGGGTCGGACTGTGGGCCCGGCGCCGGCAGGACGGGCGGATCGAGGTGAGCAAGGTGCAGGCCGGGTCGCCCGCGGCCGAGGCGGGCGTCAGGAAGGGCGACCGGCTGCGCAGCATCGACGGAGAGGACGTCGACGGGCGGCCCGTCACCGACGTCGTCTCATTACTGCGCGGTGACGCCACCGACGCCCGCGCCGGTACGACCGTCACCCTCGGCCTCCAGCGCGGCACGCGCGCGTGGAGCGAGACAGTGCGCAGGGCGCTGCTGTCCACCGACTCGGTGGCCGTGCGCAAGCTGGCCGCAGGCATCACCGTCATCAGGATCTCCGCCTTCACCAAGGGCTCCGGGGAACTCGTGCGCACCGCCGTACAGCAGGCACCGGCCGACGCCGGGATCATCCTCGACCTGCGCGGCAACTCCGGCGGCCTGGTCAGCGAGGCCGTCACCGCCGCCTCCGCCTTCCTCGACGGCGGCCTGGTGGCCACCTACGACGTCGACGGCGCCCAGCGCTCCCTGCACGCCGACCCCGGCGGCGACACCGCGAGACCCCTGGTCGCGCTCGTCGACGGCGGCACGATGAGCGCGGCCGAGATGCTCACCGGCGCTCTCCAGGACCGCGGCCGCGCGGTCGTCCTCGGCTCCCGCACCTTCGGCAAGGGCTCCATCCAGATGCCGACCCGCCTCCCCGACGGCTCGGTCGCCGAGCTCACCGTCGGCCACTACCGCACCCCCTCCGGTCACACCGTCGACGGCCGGGGCATCACGCCCGACCTGGAGGTGTCCTCCGGGGCGCTGGAGCGGGCGGAGACGGTCCTGAGCGGCCTCGGGGATCCGTCGTAGCCCGGTCGCAGCTCGTCGCGGACCTTGCGGACCCTGCGGAAACCCGCTGCTAATCCGCTTCCCCCGCACCCCCTCCGTAGTGCGAAAATGGACAGCACTATGGCCAAGGGAATGTACGTACCGAAAGAGTCCCAGCAGAAGCAGCAGGGGACGGCCGCCAAAGCCCGGGACGGCGAGAAGGGCGGCAAGCGCAAGATCGTCGCGCAGAACAAGAAGGCGCGGCACGACTACGCGATCATCGACACCTACGAGGCCGGCATCGTCCTGTCCGGCACCGAGGTGAAGTCGCTGCGTCAGGGCCGCACCTCGCTGACCGACGGCTTCGTGCAGATCGACGGGAACGAGGCGTGGCTGCACAACGCCCACATCCCCGAGTACAGCCAGGGCACCTGGACCAACCACTCGGTGCGCCGCAAGCGCAAGCTGCTGCTGCACCGGGAGGAGATCGACAAGCTGGAGACGAAGTCCCAGGAGACGGGTCACACGATCGTGCCCCTCGCCATCTACTTCAAGGACGGCCGGGCCAAGGCGGAGATCGCGCTCGCCCGGGGCAAGAAGGAGTACGACAAGCGGCAGACCCTGCGCGAGCAGCAGGACCGCCGGGAGTCGGACCGGGCGATCTCGGCGGCGAAACGGAAGCAGCGCGGCCAGTAGGGCGAAGGTGCGGGGAATACGGTGGCATCGGCGTGCGTTGGTCGCGTACGATGGCACCAACACCAGGGGAAACCCGGGTGTGCGCATTGAAAAATCAACATGGGGATGATCGGTTTCGACAGCGGATGTTGAAACAGGGGAAGCGTGTCGAGAAAGCGGCAATGATCTCGTTAACCATATGTCGCAACCAATAATCGCCAATTCCAAGAGCGATTCCCGCGCCTTCGCCCTCGCTGCCTAATAAGCAGTGAGTGAAGGCCCTTAACGGGTGTCAGCCCGGGGATGTTCCCGACCCGGACCCTGGCATAATCTAGGGGACTAAACCATCGAGCCCGGTCACGGGGTTCGATGGGAAATCAAACAGTGACTGGGCCCGTCGGCGACTTGTTCGCGAGATCACCGGGGCCGAGAAAATCACAGCGAACTGCACACGGAGAAGCCCTGTTTTTGCACCGTTGGACGCGGGTTCGATTCCCGCCATCTCCACAGTCTCCATGTTGCGAGGGCCCGGTGGTCTTGGACCACCGGGCCCTCGTCGTGTTTGCGGGGCCGCCGGGCGACTAGGTGAAGATTGATCCCAGCCGGTCAAATCTTCGAGCCGGGGCCCCCGTCCGCCCTCCGCACGAAGAACGGGATGTGCTTTGCGTTCCAGACCTACCCCGCCGCATCCGCTCGACCTCACGGTCGAGGGCGAGTACCAGTACGGTCCGCTGCGCTCCGACGGCTTCGGGGACTTCTTCCCCGACGACCCTGCCGCCGGGCTGGCCCTGTCCGACGGCCTCGTCGCCGATCTGTACACCTGGGCGAAGGCCATCGACACCACTCTGAACCTGTATCTGCGGGACCGGGACGAGGCCAAGTACGAGGACGAGTGGCAGCGGCTGTTCCACGAGGGCGCGGAACTGACGAAACGAGTCGCCCATGAGTCCGGCCCCGCCCGAAGAGTGACCTACAAGGGCGTGGCACACGGCGGCCTGAGCACACTGACGTCGATCACCTGGCAAGGGGACCGACAACTGTAGCCACTGGCCGAACCCGGCCGTCGGAGCGGAACAAAGGTTCACGGACGGTGACCGTCACGCCGGTCGGGATGCCGTGCTCGCGCGTTCCGGTCGCCGGCGGAATGGGGAGAAGCGGTTCGACCGGCCGGGTTGCGCAGCAGCGTACCGACCGTGTTGATCAGCAGGGCCGTGCCGGCCGCGGCGACCGGGGCGGCGTAGGCGGCCGTCGGGGAGAGGCGCTCGGCCGCCCAGCCGCCGAGCGCGGAGCCGCAGGCGATACCGGTCAGCAGGGCGGTGACGACCAGGCTCATCCCCTCGTTGAGACGGTCCGCGGGGGCGCGGTCCTGGACCAGGGTCATCGCGGTCACCATGGTCGGGGCGGTCGCCATGCCGGCCGCGAGCAGGGCGGGGGCGACGGCCCCGAGGGTGTCGAAGGCGCGGGCGGCGAGCAGGGGCAGGGACATCAGCGCCGCCATCGACAACAGGCAGACGGGGAGCCTGCGTTCGGCCGGTCCGGTCGGCCTGAGCGCCCCGTACAGCAGGCCCGCCGCGCAGGAACCGGCGGCCTGGAGGGCGAGCACGGCACCGGCCGCCGAGCGGTGGCCCTGGGCGTCGGCGTAGGCGATGGTGACGACCTCCATCGAGCCGAACACCGCGCCGGTCGCGACGAAGCAGGCCAGCAGGGGGCCGATGCGCAGCGGTGTCCGTGCGGTGCCCGTCCCGGCCCGGGGCGGCGGCTCGGTGGCCCGCTGGGCGGCGAACAGCAGCGCGCCGGTGAGCAGCAGCACCGCGCCGACCAGGGTGCCGGCCTCCGGGAAGAACGTGCCGGTCAGGAAGGAGGCGAGGACCGGGCCGAGCATGAAGCACAGCTCGTCGGCGGCCTGTTCGAAGGAGTTCGCGGTGTGCAGGGCGCCCGGGTCGTCGCGCAGCAGGTGCGCCCAGCGGGCCCGGGACATGCCGCCGAGGTTCGGGGTGGTGGCGGTGGCCGCGTAGGCGGCGAACAGGGTCCAGTCGGGAGCGCCGTACCGGACGCAGAGCAGCAGGGCGAGGCTGCCGAGCACGGCGGTGACGGTCGCGGGTACGGCGACCCGGGCCTGCCCGTACCGGTCGACGAGCCGGGCGATCCAGGGCCCGGCCAGCCCGGTGGCGGCGAGGCCGGTCGCGGTGACGGCACCGGCGAGGGCGTACGAGCCGCGCGACCCGGCGATCATCACGACCGCGCTGACGCTGAACATGCCCATGGGGAGGCGGGCCAGCAGGTTCCCGGCGGTGAAGGCCCGGGTGCCGGGGTGGGCGAAGAGGCGGCGGTAGGGGCCGGGCGGGTGACGGCGGGGACCGGAGCGGGGAGTGGAGCGGCGGTGGAAGCGGGGGCCGAAGTCGACGGTGACGAGGGAGTCGGCGGTGACGGTGTGCATGCTCGGTGCAGCGGGTTCGGTCGGTTGTGGCATGGACACCACCGTCGCCCCGGGCCGATCAAGGGGTCCAACACCTGCTCGGCGCCGATTCACGCACTGGTGTTGTGAGTCGGGCTACTTCGGGCTGAAGGCGATCACCGGGGTGTAGTCGGATCCGGCGTTGAATTCGACCCGCTGGGTGCCGGTCGGTGAGCCGATCCCGCTCAGTCGCAGCGTCCAGGTCTGTGTCGAGCCGTCGACCGTCCGCTTCGGGCGGGTCGCCGTCTCGGTCCAGCTCCAGTCGGCCGACCGGCTCCGGTAGAGGCCGCCGTTCTCGATCATGTAGTCGGCGCCGAGGGCCGAGGGCGACGGATAGGGGAGCTGGTAACCGGTCGCGGTGTTGCCGTCGGTGTTGAAGAAGACGTGGTAGTAGGACTGCGAGGTGTGGAAGGTGACCTGGAAGGTGACCGTCCCGGACGACACGCAGACGGAGTAGTCGGTGAGGGCACCCGAGCCCGCGGCGGACGTGCAGGAGGAGTCGTCGTCGCTGCCGCCCGACACTGCCCGGGTCTGGCCGCCGTCCGGCGCCGCCGCAGCAGCGACGGACGGCTCGGTCGTCGGGTGGGCGGCGGAGCCGCCCTTGACGGCCTTCGTGGCCGGCGGCCCCGACGACGCGTGGGTGGCGTCCGCCGACGGTGACGGTGACGTGGACGGCGAGGCGGACCGCGACATGGACGGTGGGGGCGGGCCGAGCAGGCTCGGCGTGCTGTCGTACGAGCCACCGTCCCCCGCAGTGCCCGGCATGGCGCCGGACGCCGGGTCCGACGACCGCGTGTCGTCGTCACCGGCGCGGCCGATGAGGAAGGCGCCGCCGATCAGCGCGGCCACGACCACGGACACCCCGGTCAGGAGCACCGCCCGGGGCAGCCGGCGCCCGCTCCCCTTCTCCGTGCGCTCGCCGCCGACACGCGGTGGGCCGGCAGCGACGGCTGTGTGCTGAGGGGTGACCGCGCTCTCCGTGGCGAACGCGGCCGCCGCCGCGGACATGGGCGGCGCGGTGGGGTCGGGTCGCTGCTGGGAGGCGGAGTCGTCCTCGGGGGCGGGGCCCGGCGCGGTGCGGGAGGCGGACGCCGCGGCGATGGCCGACGGCCCCTTCGGCCGCCGGGGCAGTGGAGACTGCACTGTTGTCGCGTCCTTCCAGAAGAGCGGTGGCGAACGCGTCCGGCGGCGCCAGGGCGCCGATGCTACTGGCGCAGGACCCGGGGCCAGGCCGCGTCGAGCTGCCTCGTTGTTGCCAACTTGCTTGCGGGTTCGTCTAGTTGCTGTTTCCTGCCGCGTTGCCGGTAACAGTGCCTGATGGGGCACCGGTGATGTCCCTGCCGACGCATCGGTGACTGCCCGCCGGGGCATCGGCCGGGTGCCCGGTGCGGTACGGGTAAATTCGCCCGATGGCCGCTTCTCCCGCCCACATCGACCCCCGGCTCCTGCGTGTCTTCGTCGTCGTCGCCGAGGAACTTCACTTCACCCGCGCCGCCGCCCGGCTGTACGTCGCCCAGCAGGCACTCAGCCGTGATGTACGGCGACTGGAGCGCGAGTTGGGCGCCGAGCTGTTCCTCCGCAGCACCCGGCAGGTCAGCCTCACCGCCGACGGCACCCGGCTGCTGCCGTACGCCCGCCGGGTGCTGGCCGCCCAGGACGCCCTGCTCGCCGCCTTCGGGCAGGCCCGGCCGATGCTGGTGGACCTCAACTCCCCGGGCCTGGAGACCGCCCGCCGCGTCCTGCACCGCGCCCGCGAACTCACCCCCGACTGCGAGCTGATGGCCCGTTACGAGAGCGGGCTCACCGGAGCGGCGGCCGAACTCCTCGCGGGGCGGCTCGACGCGTCCTTCGGGCGGTTCGCGGGACTGGATCCGGCGCTGCGCTCCGGGCTCGAACAACAGCCCGTACGGTTCGAACCCATGGCCGTAATTCTCCCCTCCGACCACCGGCTCGCGACTCTGGACGCGGTGCCGTTGGCCGCGCTGGCGGGGGAGACGGTGTACGCCGGCGCCGGGAACGAACGCACCCTGGAATGGACTGACCTGGCCTTTCAGCTCTTCGAGGGGCGGGGCATCGCGGTCGCGCCGCCCCTGCCGCTGGCCGTCGGGGAGGAGGAGTTCCAGCGAGTCATGGCCAAGGATCGGTATCCCATCCTTGCGGTAGTGGGATTTCCGGCCATACCTGGAAGCGTGTTGCGGCCCCTGGTCGATCCGGTCCCGTTGTCGCCCGTGTCGCTCGTGTGGCGAAAGGGGCTGGTCCATCCGGGAGTCGACGGGCTGCGGCGGGCGGCCGTCGAGATCGGGCGGGTGGAAGGCTGGCTTCAGTGGCCGGCCGACGGATGGATTCCGGCCACTGATCAAGAGGTGATGGACGACCACAAATGACACATCGGGAACACGGGTCTTCCCTGTGCGCTAGCTTCATGGGCCCGAGCGCGGAGAGCTGGAAGGGGGCGTTCGGAGCGGGTGAGGGCCCGTTCCGATGACGTGTGCTCGGGTTCGTCAGTGCGCCCGGAACAGTCCCGTGGGGGGATGTACGCGCGTGAAAAATTGGCGAGAAGAAACCCAACCCGAATTGCCGCAGGTGGCCCTGGACGCCCGGGATGTACCGGTGACGGGGGACGACGGGACGGAGCCGGCCGCTGCGGACGCCGACGGCGGCGGAGCGGCGGGGACCGACGGAGTCGCCGGGGCCGCCGGGGCGACCGGGGGGACCGAGGTGTTGCGGGTCGGGTCGTTACGGGACCCGTGGAGCGTCGTCGAGCCCCCGATCCCGGTGTTTGCACGCAACCCGGCCCCGGACCTCGTCCATGGCCCGGCCCCGGACCTCGTCCACGACCCCGACGAGGTGACCGTCCAGAACGACGTCGGTGCCGTGCGAATACGGCCGACAGGGCCGACAGGGCCGATACCGCCGCCAGGGCGGACTTGGCCGATACGGCCGACCCGGTCCGGTGCCGCAGAGGCTTCCGGCGCTTTCGACGGCCTCGCCGGCCTCGGCCCCGGCCCCGGCCCCGCCGCCCCCGTCTTCGTCGACGCGTCGGGGCGCCGTAGCCGCCGGTTCCGCCGGATCGGGATGGCCGTCTGCCTCGCCTGCGCGGTCTACGCGGTCGTCATCGTCGTCACCCTGCTGTCCGGGAGCTCCGACGCGCCCTGGCTGCCGGTGCCCGGGCAGAACGCAGACAGGCCGGCCGGCAAGGTCGACGACTCGCCGCGCCCCGCGCACTCGCCCCGGTCCTCGGACGACGGCGCCTCGGTGGCCGGCCCCGGCGTGAGCGGCGGTACGCCCCCGTCGGCAGGCGCTTCCTCCCGGGCGCCCGGTGCCGGAACGGGGACCGCCCGGCCGAGTGCGTCGGCGTCCGCCCGGCCGACGTCGTCCGCGGGGGTGACGGGTTCCTCGCCGAAGCCGGGGTCGTCGTCCGCGTCCGCCTCGCCGTCCGCGGTGACGCCCTCCTCCGACGCGCCGGCCTCTCCGGCCTCGTCGCCGCCTCCGGTCTCGCCCAGCGAGTCGGCCGCCCCGACCGGCGGCCCGGTCGCGGAGGGCGCGGCCCCGCGCACCGGCGTCGCCGCTTCTCCCGCCCCCGTCCTCTGATGGCCTCCCGCACCCGGCGCCGCGGGACCGCCGCCGACGCTTCCCGGCGCCGCCGGCTGCCCATGCGCCTGACGCTGCCCGTGCTCGTCCTCGCCGCCCTGATGGCGATGCTGATGCTGCGCGGCTACGTCCACAGCGAGATCCTCGCCGACCACCGCATCCGCCCCGAGGCCGCCTCCGGCCGGGTCCCGGAGAAGATCCTGGACGGCGGCCCGGTCATCGACACCCGGGGCGGCCGTACGACGTCACTGCGCATCCCCGACCACCACCTGGTCCTCACCTTCGACGACGGTCCCGACCCGACCTGGACCCCGAAGGTCCTGGACGTCCTGAAGAAGCACCACGCGCACGCCGTCTTCTTCGTCACCGGCACCATGACCTCCCGCTATCCGCAGCTGGTCCGGCGCATGGTGGCCGAGGGCCACGAGGTGGGCGTGCACACCTTCAGCCACCCCGACCTGTCGTACCAGTCGAAGAAGCGCATCGACTGGGAGCTGTCCCAGACCCAGCTGGCGATCACCGGCGCGGCCGGCATCCGTACCTCCCTCTTCCGCCCGCCGTACTCCTCCTTCACCGACGCGATGGACGACCTCTCCTGGCCGGTGACCGAGTACATCGGCAGCCGTGGCTACATCACCGTCGTCAACGACACCGACAGCGAGGACTGGCGCAAGCCGGGCGTCGACCGGATCATCCGCAACGCCACCCCGGGCGCCGGCAAGGGTGCGATCGTCCTGATGCACGACTCGGGCGGCGACCGCCACCAGACCGTCCAGGCCCTGGGCAGGTTCCTGCCCCTCCTGCAGAAGCAGGGCTACACCTTCGACAACCTCACCGAGGCCCTGAACGCGCCGAGCGCCCACACCCCGGTCACCGGCCCCGACCTCTGGCAGGGCAGGGCCTGGATCCTCCTGGTCCAGGCGGCGGACGGCATCACGGACGTGCTGGTGGCCGGCCTGGCGGTGATCGGCGCGTCCGTGCTGGCCCGGTTCGCCCTGATGCTCTGGCTGTCGGTCGTGCACGCCCGCAGGGTCCGCCGCCGGCGCTTCCGCTGGGGCCGCCCGGTGACCGAACCGGTGTCGGTGCTCGTCCCGGCGTACAACGAGGCCAAGTGCATAGAGAACACGGTCCGTTCACTGACCGTGAGCGAACACCCCGTCGAGATCCTCGTCATCGACGACGGCTCGACGGACGGTACGGCACGGATCGTGGAGAACCTGGACCTGCCGGGCGTCCGGGTGGTCCGCCAGGAGAACGCGGGCAAGCCGGCCGCCCTCAACCGGGGCCTGGCGAACGCCCGTCACGACATCGTCGTGATGATGGACGGCGACACGGTCTTCGAACCGGCCACCGTACGGGAGCTGGTCCAGCCCTTCGGCGACCCGGCCGTCGGCGCGGTCGCCGGCAACGCCAAGGTAGGCAACCGGGATTCGCTGATCGGTGCCTGGCAGCACATCGAGTACGTGATGGGCTTCAACCTGGACCGCCGGATGTACGACGTGCTGCGCTGCATGCCGACCATCCCCGGCGCGGTCGGCGCCTTCCGCCGTACCGCCCTCGAACAGGTCGGCGGCATGAGCGACGACACCCTCGCCGAGGACACCGACATCACGATGGCGATCCACCGGAACGGCTGGCGGGTGGTCTACGCGGAACGGGCCCGGGCCTGGACCGAGGCCCCGGAGTCGGTCTCCCAGCTCTGGTCCCAGCGCTACCGCTGGTCGTACGGCACGATGCAGGCGATCTGGAAACACCGGGGGGCGATGCTGGACCGCGGCCCGTCCGGCCGCTTCGGCAGGGTGGGTCTGCCGCTGGTGTCGTTGTTCATGGTGGTGGCACCTCTCCTCGCCCCGCTGATCGACGCGTTCCTCCTCTACGGCATCGTCTTCGGCCCGACGCAGAAGACGATCGGCGCCTGGCTGGGGGTCCTGGCGGTCCAGGCGGCCTGCGCGGCCTACGCCTTCCACCTCGACCGGGAACGCATGACCCACCTCGTCTCGCTCCCGCTCCAGCAGATCCTCTACCGCCAGCTCATGTACGTCGTCCTGCTCCAGTCCTGGATCACCGCCCTCACCGGCGGCCGCCTGCGCTGGCAGAAGCTGCGGCGGACGGGAGTGGTGGGGGCGGCTCCGGGCACCACCGGGGAGAGGCAGGCGGCATGACGCAGGCAGAAGCGGCCCCGGTCGGAACGGGCAAGGCCGGAACCGGCGGCGGCCGGGACCGCTACCTGGACCTCCTCCGCTCCCTGGCTCTGCTCCGCGTGGTGGTCTACCACCTCTTCGGCTGGCCGTGGCTCACCGTCCTCTTCCCCTCCATGGGCGTGATGTTCGCGCTGGCGGGCTCTCTGATGGCCCGCAGCCTGAACCGCCCGGCGGGAAGTGTGATCCGGGGCCGGCTCCGCCGGCTCCTCCCGCCCCTGTGGCTGTTCAGCCCGGTCCTGCTGACGATGATGCTGACGGCGGGCTGGCACCCGCTGAAGGACCCTGACGTAGGCGGTGGCTGGTCCGGCTGTGCGAAGCTGATCGACTACTTCGTACCGATCGGCGCCCCGCCCTACCCCGAACACCTCGGCTCGGCGTCGGGCCTGCTGGACGACACCTGGGCGGAACAGGCGGCGGGCCCGCTCTGGTACCTCCGCGCGTACCTGTGGTTCGTCCTGCTGTCGCCGTTCCTCCTCCGGGCGTTCCGCAAGGCCCCGCTGCCGACGGTCCTGGCCCCGCTGGCGCTGACGGCTTTGCTGGCCACGGGGTTGGTGAGGATCCCCGGCGAAACGGGCAACGCGGTCACGGACTTCGCGGTGTACGGCGGCTGCTGGATCCTCGGCTTCGCCCACCACGAGGGCGTACTGGCGCGAGTCCCCCGCTACGCGGCGGTCTCCCTCTCCTGCCTGGTGATGGCGTTGGGCCTGTGGTGGGCGGCGGGCCACCAGGGCCCCGACGGCTGGGACCTGAACGACATCCCGTTGGCGCAGGCGTGCTGGTCGTTCGGGGCGGTCGTGCTGCTGCTCCAGTACGCCCCGTCCTGGCGGGAGTTGCCGGGCGGCCTGCGCCGCTGGGACAGATGGATCACCCTCTCCAACAACCGCGCGGTGACCATCTACCTCTGGCACAACATGCTGATCATGGCAACGGTCCCGATCATCGACCAGGCGTACAACCTGCCGTTCATGGAGTCGGACCGGGCGTCGGGGCTCCTGGACTCCACCTACGGCTTCTGGATGTTCGCGGTGGTCTGGCCGCTGATCGCGGTGGCGGTGGTGGCGTTCGGGTGGGTGGAGGACGTGGCGGCGGGGAGGAGGGCGCGGGTGTGGCCGAACGGGGCACGCGGGGGACGGACTCGCGGGGGACGCACTCGCCGGCGGGCGCCCTGAGCAGCCGCAGCCTCAGTGCCATACCTCGGGATTGAGCGCGGCTCCCACGAAGCCGTCCCCTGCGGTGACGATCAGGTCGGGCTGTCCGACGCGGGCTGCGAGCTTCTCGCGGTCGAAATCACGGAATTCGAGGACGAAGTGTTCGGCGACGGCGGGCCGGTCCAGGGGGTCGCCGTCGAGGTCCACGGCCGAGTTCGCGCGGTCGGCGCCCTGGCAGAGAACCGATACGAACAGGGGGAAGTGTGCTGTCTGCAGCAGAAGATCCGCGCCGTGCACGACGCCCGCGATCCCCACCCCTCCTCCCGTGACCTCGCCGCACAGGTCGCCCAGGCAGTCGACCACGGCATCCCAGTTGCGGCCGAAGTAGCCGGGAAAGCGGAGGGTTTCCGCGAAGGCGCGGTACACCCCCTGTTCGGTCACCAGATCCCGGGCGTCGAAGTGGTGGACCCGCCCGCCCTTCGCCGTCAGCTCCGCCAGCTGGCGCCGGACCCCGGCGGACCCCTCCGGAACAAGGACCACCCAGGGCTCGGAGGCGCCGTTACTCACCGGAGTTCCGCCGACGCAGCTGTGCCACGAAGTCCCCGAACTCGGCCAGGGACTTCTCCAGGTCCTCTCGTCCCGCATCGTTCCCGGGCAGGAGGGGGAGCCGGGGCGCGGCGAAGCGCTCGGCTCCCGTGAGCACGGCGCTCGCGAGGTCCTCGGCGGACGAGCGGTCGATGACCGTACCGTCGTGGAGGGTCTCGATCGAGCCGTCCTTGCCGCGCCGGAACGTCAGCGAGAAGGACGAGTCGACGGCGGACGTCGTGAAGGACCGGTCCCGGCCCGGCAGGAAACGGCGCAGGCCGTCCATGAGCAGGGGCAGCGAGAGGTAGACCATCATCGCCTGGTCCGGGGTGCGGTCCCGCGAGGTCGCCTCTCCCCGGTCGCCCCGGACGTCCATGTGCCCCAGGTCGAATCCCGACGGCGGGGGTGCCTCGTTCTCGTCCACGGAGAACTCGAACTCCACCGAGCGCCACCCCTTCCTGTCAGACGGCTCTTCAGCCCCGTCATTCCTGTGCAGGAAAATCCATTTCAAGGATCCAGTATTCGGATCCCTCGGTGCTGGCCGCGCAGACCCGGTGACCGCTCAAGGAACGGGCAATGAAAAGAAGCTCTCCTCCCTGGTCCGCCAACGCAGAAATATCGGTTGCCGGGGTCAGTCTGACGTGAACCCACCCGTAGCTCATGCTGCCGGCCGCGAGAAAAGCTCCATCATCGGCTACTACTCCTCCTTGATGTGCACAGGCCTTCCAGGCATCGTCGACCTGGTGAGCCGCATCGGGTCCGCGCTTCTGCATTCTCTGAACCGGCGTGGCATCGATGTGCACGACCCGGTGAAACGCCTCTTCGACGGACGGGCCGTCAACGCCTGTGTATCGAGCGACCACTTCCAGGCCGGCGTTCGTGAAGCGGGACTTAATTTCTGCGTCCATGGCAACCCCTGAAAGTCATTGCTGATAAAAGAAGTGATGGTCTCCGCCAGGCTTGTCCAACGCCCGGTACCGCTCCATGGTGCCGTACCCTTTCTGGGTATTGTCCCAGCCGAAGTTGACGAGGTTGCGACTCTGCTCTTCTGGAGTCTGTCCCTTGGGAGCGCCTGCGTGGAAGTGAGGGCCAGCCGGGTCATGAGTGTGTTCCACGATGACACGCGAGCCGTTCTCCATCTCGAACTGGCGGAAATTTCCCCAGTGTGTCGGATCCTTGGAGTAAACGTATCCCGGCATGTTCTTGTAATTCTTGTCGCCCATGACCACCCATTCTGCGTCCGGAGTGGTCCCGTGCGGCACTCCGGCAACTTCGAACGCGGATTTCTCGGCGTCCGCTCTGCTGCCGAAGGGGTTCCCCTTTTCTCCCAGCGGGTAGTCCGGCGCGAGTCCGAGCGCGTCTGTCCACGTAAGGGGGTCGTGAACGTACGCCATCGGGTTCGGAGCCGGGGTGAGCCCCAGCGGGTCCGCTGTGAGATACCTGGCCGTCTCCGGATCGTAATGGCGAAAGTAGTTGTAATGGAGGGCCGTCTCCGGGTCGTAGTACTGCCCGGGGAAGCGGAGCGGGGTATACGCAGTACTGCTCTCGGACCGCGCGCTGTTTCCCCAGACTGTGCTGCGAGAATGCCAGGCGATCCGGCCCTGTTCGTCGACGAGTTCGGTCGGTGTGCCGACCAGGTCGGTGACGATGGCGAAGAAGCGGGAGTCGATCTCCTCCCGAGACATCTCGTCCGTGGTGATGCGTTCCGCCTGAGCGATGGGGCGCCGGTTCTGGTGATCCCAGGTAAGGGTGGTGCGGTTGGGGAGACCGATAGCGTTCGTCGTCTGTTCGCACAGAACGGTGCCGTCCCAGGTGAAGTCGACGCGCTCGACGATTTCCTCTCCGCTGTCAGCCATGCGGAGTTTGGCCACGCGACGGCCCAGCGGGTCGTATTCATAGCGCCAGCGTGTGCCGTCCGGAGTGACAACAGAAGTGAGACGGTCCTCGGCATCCCATGCGTAGCGCCAGGTATCCGGCTTGCGAGACAGACGTGGTTTCTGGCGCAGGATGATGCGGCCGAGAGCGTCGTGCTCATAGCGAACGTGTCCAGCGCGGGTTATGCGCGTGCCTGCGTACTCACGATCGCCGGTGGCCCCTGGCTCTTCGTGAGCCGTCGGCCATTCCGCGGTGGTTTGGTTGCCCATCTCGTCGTAGGCGTACCGCTCCGTCCAGTCTTCGGCCCGCACCGCGGTCACGCGGCCTGCCCCGTCCAGCTCGAAGCTGCGGGTTCCGGCCAGACGGTCGTCGATGCCGATTACGCCGCCGTCGGCACGGTAGCGATACGTCCGATGTTGGATGAGGCTGCCCTGTGCATCCGTCAGCGTCTGGTTCGTCAGACGCCCTGTGGGGTCGTAGCCCTGTTCCAGGGTCAACGCACCGTCGACGGTGCGGGTCAGTTCACGGCCGGCCGCGTCGTAAACGAAGCCGATCGACCGGCCCGACGACACCATACCGGTGCGGTTTCCCGGCGCGTCGTACGACCAACTACTTCGGGCGCCGCTGGGGGTCGTGCGAGCAGTACGACGTCCGAGCGCGTCGTACTCGTACCGCACCGTGCGGCCGGAGACGGTCTCCGAAAGCACATAGCCGAAGGAATCACGCACAAGGGTGAGCGCTGACGTGGGGCCGATCGCTTGAGCCAACCGGTCAGCCTCGTCGTAGACGTACGTGGTTACCCGACCTGCCGCGTCCTTCCGGATGACCTGTCCCAGCGCGTTTCGCTCGAACCTGATCGTCTGACCGAGGGCGTTCGTGCGGGACACAAGGCGAGTCGCCGCGTCGTACGCGAATGCGAGGGTGCGGTCGTCGAAGTCCGTCTCGCAAACCAGCCGGCCTGCCGCGTCGTATTCATATGTCCACTTCAGGCCTTGGGGGCTGACTACCTCGGTGAGACGCAGTTGTGCGTCGTGGACGAACTCGTAGCGAGCCCTGTCTGGACCGGTACGGGCGGTCAGCAGATCGAAGTGGGTGTATTCGAAGTGAGAGGTCCCGCCAATGGAGTCGACATGGCTGATGCAGTTGCCCTCACCGTCGTAGGTCCATGACTCCGTGGCGCCGTCCGGTGCCATACGGCGAACGAGCCGTCCTTCGACGCTCCACTTCAGGCGGGTGACGGCACCGGTCGTGTCTGTCATGGTGACAGGCCGGCCGAAAGGGTCCCGGTCGCAATGGGTCGTGGCGGCTGATGGGTCGCTGATTTCAACAGGGAGGCCTGCGCGGTTACACACGACCGTCGTGATGTGGCCGAGGCCGTCGGTGACTGAAGTGAGTCGGCCCGAGTCGTCGTGGGAAAAGCGAGTGACCACTCCAGCAGAGTTGCTTGCGACGATGCGGTTGCCACGCTCGTCGTAGCTCCACCGATGGACACCCCCGTCAGGAGCAACGACCCGGGTGGGTAGGCAGAAGTCGTCGTACTCCACTTGTATTTCTCGGCCGTCTGGACGAGCGATTTTGGTGGGCTGACCGTACGGGTTGTTTGTGAACCGGGTGGTTTGATCGAGTTCATCCGTCTTGGCCAGAAGGTGGTGATGCGAGTCGTAGGTAGTGCGGGTGGTGTGCCCGAGAGGGTCAGTCTCGGCGATGACCTGGCTGTTGTCGTTGATGACGAAGCGGGTGACGGCGCCTTCGGCGGTGGTGAGGGTCGTGATACGGCAGTCGGGCCACGCGGGGTCGATGCCGTCGTGGTCGAGGGCGATTGTGATGTGGCCGGCTTCGCCGCCCTCGGCGATGCAGCGGTCGCGGTCGTCGTAGGTGTAGGCGTAGCGGCTGTTGTTGGTGTCGGTCCAGGAGGTGACGCGCAGTCGCTGGTCGTAGGTGAAGCGCAGGGGCAGGCCCGAGGAGTTGACCGTCTCGGTGAGGTTGCCGTCGGTGTAGCCGTAGCGCTTGATGACGACGTCGGCGGCGTCGGCCAGGGAGAGGGCGGTGACGCGGCCCTCATCGGTGGTGATGCGCAGGTGGTAGCCGCCGGAGTGGCGGATGGCGAGCGGGGTGCCGTGCTCGTCGTGGTCGAAGGTCAGGGTGTGTTGGTTGCGGTCGGTGATGCGGGTGAGGAGAGCGGTGCCGTCGGCGGCGGGGCGGGCGAAGTGGTGGGTGTGGCCGGTGAGGGGGTCCGTGATGCGGTAGCCGCCGTCGTCGAGGCGGGTCAGGGGGCGACGGGGGCCGGCCTCGGGCAGGACCGGGGCGTGGGGTGCGGTGGGGTGGGGGTAGGCGAGCAGCAGGCCGTCCTCGGTGACGTGGACGATGCCCTGCTCGTCGATTTCCAGGCGCTGGTCGAGGGTGGAGGCCCAGGTGGGGCCGAACCACCAGCCGCAGCGGTAATCGGAGGCGACGCGACGGGTGAAGGCCAGGGGGAGCAGGCCGGGCAGCTCGATGTCGGTCTGTGGGAGGTACATGGCGCCGGTGGCCATGTCGACCGGGTCGCTGCCCTTGGAACGCACCACGCTCTTGAGCCGGTTGAACGCGCCCGCCGCGCCCTCGGCCAGCATGCCACGCGCGTTCTTGCCCAGCCCGCGGACGGCGAGGCTCATGGCCTTCATGCCGCCTCGGAGGTTCTTCATCTCCTTGAGGCCCTTGGCGAGTTTGCCGAGGCTGGTGATGCCCTTGCCGCCGGGTATGCAGTCCATGGCGGCGAACGCCACGTCCCATAGGGATGCTTGCCCTTTGGAGTATTTGTAGAGCGTGTCGGCGAGCACGACGAGCGCCGCGACGAGCACGATCGCGCCGAGGATCGGCCCGCCGATGATCATCGCGATGATCCCGACGACCGCGACGACGACCTTGCAGACCGTGACGATGGTGTCCCAGTTGTCCTCGAACCAGTGACCGACGTCCTGCCACCAGTGCCGGTTCGGAATTCCCGCGTCGGAGGCTTCGTCGATCTTCCGCTTCGCCTCGCCCGCTGCGTCGTCCCGCATCTTGCGGGCGTCCTCGGCCATCTTCTTGGCGGCATCGAGGGCGTTCTGCGCGGTGGTGACGTCCGACTGGGCCTGGGTGTGCGCGGACTTGGCGCTCTGCACGTCCCGGGTGGCGGCCCGCACCTTCCCCTCGTCCGGCTTGTCACCGTCCGACTTGCTGCCGGTGGGGTCGTCCTTGTACTTGTCGGCTTCCTTCGTCGCCCGCGTGACCCACGAATCGGCCGAGGAGAGCCGGGACTTGGCGGAGGACAGGTCGGCCTGGGCCTCCTTCGCCTTGGCGAGGGCCTTGTCGGCCAGGGCCTGGGCCCGCTCCAGCTTCGGCCAGTAGTCCGCGAGGGCGTCGCCGCACATCTCGTAGGACTTCTTCAGCTTCTTCAGGTTCTTCGGAACGTCCTTGAACTGCTCCTTGAACACCTCCGCCGACTTGCCCGCCCACTGCAGGAGCGTGTCCTCGCCCGCCATGCCCTTGACCAGACGCAGCGCGTCGGAGACGTCGTCGGCGAAGTCGTGCAACTGCGTCGCGAGGGTGCGGACGCGCTGCGGGTCGCCGGGGGTCGGGTCCCTGTCCAGGTCGAGTGGATGCCAGTCCGCCGGTCGGTACCCCGCCATAACCCCGCAACCCCCGTCGCGTACGCCCCGTCAACAAACCTATGCACACGTGAAGTTACAGGTCCCTGCAGTTTGAAGTGAAGGCCGCTCCGTGAACGGTCGACGGGGCCACTGGTGCAACATGGTCGGCTTTATCCGGTATTGGGAAGGTGCCTGGGTTGAATGTGTGGATCACCGCACGTACGGGTGACCTGACCCGGCCGACAGCCTTTGCTGGGGCCAACTGAGGGTCGCGGCGATGTCACGGGACGGCACCAAAGCTGAAGTGGGGGTGGCGAGTTGCCCGACTATGATGTGTCGTGCACGCTTCGTGCGACTGGGTCGCAGCAAATCGCTCTGGTGTGTTCCGGATGGACCCCGATAGCGTATTCGCTGCTTCGCAGACCCCAACCGCCCCACCAGGAGCCCACCGTGACCCGCCGTTCCCGCCTGCTCACGACAGCCACCGCCGGTGTGGCGGCCGCACTGCTGCTTGCCGGGTGTGGTGGAGGTGACGGAGGCAGCTCAAAGTCGAACGACAAGATCGCGGGCGCGGATACGGGGGCGTCGACGTCGGCTTCGCCCAGTGCTTCGGCTTCGGCGGCCGAGTCGGGGCGGCCGAAGATCGAACTGCCATCGGATCTCTCCTACACCTTCGAGTGGCCCAAGACTGGGAACGAGGTCAAGGACGCCGTATTGGCGGACAGCGAGCAGAACATCAAGTCCGTTGACCTTGCCATCGCGAACCAGGACCCGTTGGACAAGGCTTACCGGTACTACTTCGAGGGCGAAGCCGCCGCTCAGATCCAGACGTATGTGCAGGCATACGTCAAGGCCAAGGCGCGGACGACGGGCCACTTCCGCTATTACGACCCGGTGGTGGACGTCAGCGGCTCCGATCAGGCCTCTCTCGTGTACTGCGAGGACCAGGGCAAGGCATATGACCTCTACCTGAAGACGAAGAAAGTCAACAAGACGTCCGTCACTAAAGACAGCTACGTGCTTTACAGCACTCAGTTGCACAAGAACGATAAGGGTGTCTGGGCTGTCGAGAAGCTCATGTCTGTAAGGGGGAGTTCCAAGTGCCAGCCATGAGGCCGGGCTCAAGAACGCTGATCACCTTGTTTCTGGTCAGCTCGATCCTGGCAGGAGCTCAGCCTGCTATGGCTAACACCGGAGTAGGCGGAGGTGCGAAGACTCCCCCCGTGCCGGGAGGGAAGACGTCGGGCGGTGCCGACGGGGACTCGCTCAGCGCGGGCGTGATTGTGTACGACCGTTCCAAGAACGGCTCGGGCGATTCCGTGGGGCCCGTCACCTCCACCACGTCCTGGACCCCGCCGGCGTGCTGGTACGCCCCGAAATACACGCCCGCCGCTTTGCAGGCGTACCTGGAGCCGATCTGGGCGGCCGGTTCGACCGGTGACGCGTGGGACCAGACCCAGCGCGACCGGTACGTCAACGGTCACCCCTACAAGGACTTCAACAAGGACGAGACCGGTAAGGGCTACTGGTGGGACTCGTACGTCAATAAATCCTTCCCGCCCGGCTGGGACAAGTGCGACGAGCCCTACTTCTGGGTGGCCACCGGCGACGCACCGCCGGCCAACATCAAGAACGCCGTCACGCCACAGATCCTCGCCGAACTCGCCTACAACGAGATCAGGGTGCCCTCCAAGGACGTGAGCCTGGCCCCGGCGGACAAGACGAAGGTCAACCTCCCCACGTGGGCGTGGCTGGACAAGACGACGTTCAAGCCGGTCTCGGTCACCGCGCGCATCGACGCCCTGGGCATGTGGGCCACGACCACCGCCAAACCGGTCTCCCTCAAGATCGAGCCGGGTACCTCCGACGCGGTCACCTATCCGGCCTCGGGGGTGTGCGCACTCAACAACGACGACAGCGTCGGGGAGAAGTACACCGCGGGCGACGCCCACAAGACGCCACCCTGTGGGGTGAAGTACCTCCGGTCGTCAGGCAACGGCTCGTACCAGCTCAAGGCCACGATCACCTGGCAGATCACCTGGTCCGGCAGCGACGGCACCAATGACCGCCGGCTGCCCGACGGCTCCTTCGGCCGGTCGCAGGATGTCACCGTGCAGGAGATCCAGTCCGTCAACAGGTGAGATCTGTCGTCCGGTGACGACGACCGGGACCTGGCCATGTACCCAAGGGCACCTGGCCAGGTCCGCCTTGCCGTGCGCCGCTGCCTCACTTCCCCATCCCGACCACATCGCCCCAGCAGGAGTTTCAGAGTGAGCCGCCGGCCCCGTCTGTTCGTACGCACACTCACGGGGGCCGCGATCGCGCTGCTCGTCGGCGGTTGTGGCGGCAGCGGTGGGTCCTCCGCAGGTGACGACAGCGCGGCGGCCGGTACGGGAAAGGTCAGCAGCGCATCCGCGTCGCCGAGTGTGTCGGCCAGGACGGACCGTCCCCACGTCACGTTGCCGTCGGACGTGACGGACGAATACTCAGGCTGGAGGACGGGCGATGCCGCGAAGGACGCCGTACTCGCAGACGTCGCCGCACGCATCGACTCGACGAACGACGCCATCCTGCGCGGTGACACGAGCGCACCCGGCCTGTACTTCTACTACCGGGACAAGGCGTTGAGCGGCGCCGTCGCCTGGATCCAGGCGTATCTGGACGCCGACCTCTCCTTCACGGGCACCACCCGCTACTACGCTCCCAAGGTCACCCTGGCCTCCGGAAAGACCACGGCGACGGTCCTCTACTGCTCCGACGAGAGCAAGGGCTTCAACAAGAACCGCAAGACCGGCAAGGTCGACCGGACGCCCTCGGACCAGAGCCCGTACGTGTTGTACGACACGCGCGTCGAGAAGAACGACTCAGGCGTGTGGCAGACCACCGCTCTGACCTCGCACCGCGGCGACAAGGCCTGCGTCGGCTAGTCGACGAGCCGCGTGTTCTCGGTACCTCGTGTACCAATCCCAGCCGTTCTACCAGGAGTCATTCGTGAACCCCCGTTCCCGCCTGTCCACGACAGCCGTAGCCGGTCTGACCTCCGTACTCCTCCTCACGGGATGCGGCGGGGGTGACGGCGACGGCGGAGCGCAGGCCGCGGACAAGGCCTCGTCCGCGCCGACAGCGACCGGGGCGTCTACTTCGGCCTCGCCGAGTGCGTCTGCCTCGGCCTCGTCCGACGGCCGCCCGAAGATCACGTTGCCGTCGGACGTGACGTTGACCTTCGAGGGCGGCCGGACCGGGGATGCGGTCAAGGACGCGGTGCTCGCGGACAATGCGGAGATGCTGCGGGCGACCGACGCGGCTATCGCCGGGACAGATTCCAAGGGCGAAGGAATCGCCTACTACAACACGGGTAAGGCCCTTGAGGCCGCGCTGTCCTGGGTCGCCCAGTTCAAGAAGGCCAATGTCACGATCACCGGCGTTGTCCGGTACTACGACCGCAAGGTGACGCTCGAGAGCAAGACGGCGGCCATCCTCACGTTCTGCGGCGACGAGAGCAAGGGCTTCAGCAAGGACAAGAAGTCCAACAAAATCAACAAGACGCCCGTCACCAAGGACAGTTACGTCACCTACAACACCAGGCTCGACAAGAACTCCGACGGTGTCTGGCAGACATCACAGATCATTTCCACCAGGGGGGCGGCTCAGTGCCAGCCGTAACGAGGGCTGTCGGCGTCTGCATTGTGGGTGTGCTGGTTCTTGCCGGATGCGGTGCCGGAGAGTCGAAGTCCGACGACAAGTCGGCAAAGGCGACAGCGACCACTCCGAAGTCCTCGGCTTCGTCCGGTGCCTCGGCAGCGGCAAGTGTGGCTGAAAGGCCGGAGATCAAGCTGCCGTCCGACCTGTCGTACGCCTTCGAGTGGCCGAAGACAGGCGACCTGAAGAAGGACGCGGTCCTCGGTGACACCGAGCAGTTCATCAAGGCGGTGGACATGGCGATCGCCCACCAGGACCCGCTCGACAAGGCGTACCGCTTCTACTCCGAGGGTGAAGCGGCGGCGGGGAGCCAGAAGTTCATCCAGGAGTTCGTGGACTACAAGGACCGGATCACCGGTACGAAGCGCTTCTTCGACGCCAAGGTGAAGATCAACACGGACGGAACCGCTGGTCTCGTCTACTGCGAGGATCAGACCAAGGCGTACAACAAGAGCCTGGAGACCGGAAAGACCGACGTCGACACGCCTTCCAGTGACAGCTACGTCCTTTACCGCAGTCTGCTTCGGACCGGCAAGCAAGGTGTCTGGATCACCGAGAAGCTGGCATCGCAGCGGGGGAGTGCCGAGTGCCAGCCGTGACCGGGGGCGGGGCAGGTGGTTGTTACTCGTCGAACCACGCCACCAACCGCACGTTCTCCTCGCCGTGGACCCCCGACAGGGCCTCCATCACCGTCCACACGGGTGCCCACGGGCCGTCCTCCGGAACGGCGTCGCGGCGGCGGGCACGCTCGGCTCGGTAGACCGTGGTGCCGGTGGTCCATTCCGTGCCCTCGGGGCAGACGCCGGCCAGGTCGGCCGGGGACGTCGTCAGCGTGTTGATGCCGCTCGCCCGGGCGAAGCCTCTGCTCCAATCGTGGTGGTGGAGCAGGCGGAGGGTGCCGTCCGGGGTGCGGTTGTAGCGGGCGATGTGGGTGGTGCGGGGGACCGCCGGTTCCGTCCAGTCGATCGACCCCGCCTCCGGCCAGGTCAGCCCCGTCTCGCCGAAGGCCGCGGCCGCCCAGGTGGCGTGCTCCTGGCGGACCTCGGGGGAGGCGTCCGGCGGTAGGCCTCGGTTCGCCGCCACCGGGCGCCATGTGGCGTCGAAGTCGCGTACTCCGAAGAGGCAGGCGAAGCCGTCGTAGTCCCTCGGCATCCCCAGCATCGGCAAGCCGATGGCCGGAGACCATGCCGTCTCGTCGTGGTTCAGGCCCTCCCGCCAGGTGCGGCACTCGATCCAGCCGTGGATGTCCGTTCCCATGCGGTCACTGTGACCGGGGCTGTAGCAGGCAGGAGATGAAGTGGGCCCACGCGGAGGACCCGACCGCGAGGCGGAGGCCTGCCGGGGTCTTCGAGTCGCGGATGTGGACGGCCGCAGAGGTGGTGGCCACCTCGACGCAGTTCGAGCTGTCGCCGCTGTACGTCGACTTCCGCCAGTGGAGTATGTGCACGGTCGCTCTCTCAGATGTCCTGGATGAGGCTCTGGACGAAGTCGTGCGACTCGGCGGGGCCGAGCGCGCAGGACTCCATGTGGTCCAGCACGGCACGGTACTTGCTCAACTGTGCCTCCCCGTCGAGAAATCCGCAGCCGCCGTGGTGGGTGTCGAGTTGCACCGTGTCGAGTTGGGGGACCGGGCCCTCGACGTAGTCGAAGGACTGACCCGTGCTCGGGTAGTACTCCGCATCGAAGGGGATCACCCGGACGGTCACGTTCGGCAGCTCGCCCATGTCGAGAAGGTGCTTGAGCTGGCCGCGCCTGACGTCGGAGCCGCCGAACCGGATGCGGAGAGCCGACTCGTGAATGATCGCCGTATACGGAAGCGGCTTCCCGCGGTGGAGGATCCCCTGCCGTTTCATGCGGTGCGTGAGACGGTGCTCGATCTCGTACTGCCGCATGGGCGGCACCACTGCCCGGAACAGGGCACGGGCATGGTCGGCGGTCTGCAGCAAGGCGGGAACGTGCATCGCGAGGGCCACCCGCAACCCGGTCGCGTGGTGCTCGAGTTCGGCCAGATCGACCAGCGCGGCCGGGAGGTGTTCGCGGTACTCCTCCCACCAGCCGCCCGTTCGGCGTCCGGTCATCGCGGCCAAGGCGTCGATCACAGCGCCGTCCGAGCAGTCGTATGCCGATGCCAGTGAGCGGACGCGGTCAGCGCTGAGGGAGCTGCGGCCTGTCTCGATCATGCTGACGCGCCCCTGGTTGACGCCCAGGAGCGCAGCGGCCTGGGTGACGGTGAGGCCGGATCGCTCGCGGAGTTTGCGCAGCTCAGTACCGAGACGCCGTTGACGCAGAGTGGGGTTGCTGGTGGGCGGCACGGCATGTCCTTCCCGGCCGATGTGCGGCTCTCTTGTAACCCACAGGAGGTAAACGCGGGCACATCTCCCCGATTGTAGAGATATATCTCCCGCTTGCGGCCTACTGTAATGCCTGTACCGCTCAACTCCCCGTGCCCATAAGCCGGAAGCGCACCTCACGGCAGAGCCACCGTCCGGCGCGGTCGTTGAGCCCGATCCGCCTCCCCCTTCTTGTTCTCGCTGGAGGTCTCCATGGGAACCGTATCCCCGCCCGACACCTGGGCGTACGCCCTCCGTCTGCCGCACGACCCGCGCGCGGCACGCGTCGCACGCATGACCGTACGGGCGGCGCTGAGCGGGCACGGCAGACTTGAAGTCCTCGATGTCGTCGAGTTGTTGACGTCGGAGTTGGTCACCAACGCCTACCGGCACACCAGCGGACCCGCCTCCCTCCGGCTGACCGCCCTGCCCGGTGGCCGGCTGCGCGTCGGTGTCTGGGACAGTCACCCGCGGATTCCAGCCCCTTTCGGTATCCCGCCCCGGGATCGCGTCCCGCTCAGCCCGGCGGATGCCGAAAACGGGCGTGGGCTGCATCTCGTGCAGGAGTGCGCCGACTCGTGGGGCGGTTGGTCCGTCGGGGACGGCGGCCCGCTGGACCGCGGTGCCGGGAAGCTGTTGTGGTTCGAGGTGGGCAGGTCAAGGTCCGGTCAATCCGCCAGGTAGCCGACTCCTTGTGGCATGTCCCGTGAAAAACTTCCCAAGTTGCGGAAGGCAAACGAGTTGCTCGACCGACGGGGAGTGGATGCTGTGAGCGCGCGGCAGGTGCGGAAGATGTTCCAGTTGATGGCCAGCGGCGAGCCCGTCGAGCTCAGCAACACCTGGGCCTCCGTCAAGAAGCTCGCCCGGCTGGCCTTCGTCGCCCAGCAGTTCGGGTACGAGTACGCCGACGCCCGCCACACCGGCTCCCGCAACAACGTCCTCAAGCTGCTGATCGTGCCCGACCACAGCCCGCAGGGGCGGGCGCGCGCCGCGCAGAACTGGGCGCAGTACCCGAACGCCGCCGACGGTGTCCCGCTGCCGCCCCTCGTGCCCGATGCCGTCGAACTCCTCAAGGCCCGGATCCAGTTCGACCTCACCGGGAAGAACGCCGAGAAACGAATGCTGCTCGGGGCCGGGGGTATCACCCTCGGGCTGGTGCTGGCCGCGGCGCGCGCCGGCGGGAGTGCGGGGGCCTTCGTCGTCGCCGGTCTGGTGTGGGTCCTCCTCATGGCGGTCATGGGGCTCGGGTTCTTCGTCACGCGCGGGCGCAACGCCAAGTTCGCGCAGCGGCTCCAGGCCGCCGGGTTCGTGCCGGTGACGGACCAGAGCGGGCGGGTGCGGTATCTGCCGCCCGGCACGCCTATGCCTATCCCCACACCTACGCCTATGCCTATGCAGCCGAGCCCGATGCAGCAGCCCCCGCAGCAGGCCGGGCCCTACGGCCCGTACGGCGGCCAGGGCGGCCAGGGCCCCTACGGCGGCCAACCCCCCGCCGCCCCTGCCCCTGCCCCTGCCCCCGCCGCCGGTTACGGTCAGCAGCCGCCCGCGCCCTACGCCCCCGGCCCCTACGCCCCGCCCCAGCAGCCCGCCGGGCCGTACGCCGCTCCTCAGCAGCCCCCGGGCCCGTATGCCCCCGGCCCCTACCACCAGCAGCCCCAGCAGCCCCCGTACCCCTCCCGCTGACCCGCCCCGGCCTCCCCGATGCCCTCCGACCTCTCACCGGGCCTCCCCGCAGGGTGAGAGCAACGTTCCCTTCCGGTCACCCACAGCCACAGCGCGGAAACGACGCCTCCCTACCTTCGTGGCCTAGTCACTCGTAGCAGACCGAGCACGCGGAGCACCGTGGAGGCGTCATGACAGCCCCAGCCCCTACCTCACACAGTCGCTGGATCCAGGAGTGGGATCCGGAGGACGAGACGTTCTGGAACGCGACCGGCGAGAAGGTCGCCCGGCGGAACCTGATCTTTTCCGTCCTCTCCGAGCACATCGGGTTCTCGATCTGGACCATGTGGTCGGTTCTGGTGCTGTTCATGGGGCCGGAGTACGGGCTCACCCCCGCCGACAAGTTCCTGCTGACCTCGATGGTCACGCTCGTCGGCGCGGTCGTCCGGGTGCCGTACACCTTCGCCGTCGCGATCTTCGGCGGCCGGAACTGGACGATCATCAGCGCCGGGCTGCTGCTCATCCCGACCGTCGCCGCGTTCGCGGTGATGAAGCCGGGGACGTCCTTCAACACGTTCCTGCTGGTGGGGCTGCTGGCCGGTATCGGCGGCGGTAACTTCGCCAGCAGCATGACCAACATCAACGCCTTCTTCCCGTTGAAGAAGAAGGGGTGGGCGCTCGGGCTGAACGCCGGCGGCGGAAACATCGGCGTGCCCGTCATCCAGCTGGTCGCCCTCGCGATCATCGGGGCGAGCGGCGGGCCGCGGGTGCTGCTCGGCATATACATCCCGCTGATCGTCGTCGCCGCCGTCCTCGCCGCGCTCTTCATGGACAACCTCGCCACCGTGAAGAACGACACCGGCGCCGCGATCGACGCCGCCAAGGACGGTCACACCTGGATCATGTCCTTCCTCTACGTCGGGACGTTCGGGTCGTTCATCGGGTACGCCTTCGCCTTCGGGCAGGTGCTCCAGGTCCAGTTCGGCCGTACGCCGCTCCAGGCCGCCTACCTCACCTTCATCGGCCCGCTGCTCGGCTCCCTCATCCGGCCCGTCGGCGGCTGGCTCGCCGACCGGTACGGCGGGGCGCGGATCACGCTCTGGAACTACGTCGGCATGGCCACCGCCACCGCCCTGCTCGTCGTCGCCAGCATGCAGAAGTCGCTGCCGATGTTCGTGACCGTCTTCGTCGTGCTGTTCGTGCTCAGCGGGCTCGGCAACGGCTCGACGTACAAGATGATCCCCGGCATCTTCCAGGCCAAGGCCCTCGCCAAGGGGCTGCAGGGAGAGGAAGCGGCGGCTTACGGGCGGCGGCTGTCCGGGGCCTCCATGGGGCTCATCGGCGCGGTCGGCGCGCTCGGCGGCGTCGGCATCAACCTCGCCTTCCGGCAGTCGTACCTCTCCTACGGCAGCGGCACGGGCGCCTTCGTCGCCTTCCTGGTCTTCTACGGCCTGTGCTTCGCCGTCACCTGGGCCGTATACCTTCGCCGGCCGGCCGTGCGGGAGCAGGCCACGGCCGCCACCGAGGCAAAGGCGCAGCTCAGCTACGCCAAGGTGTGACGTAACACCGGTGACATCAACCCGAACCGAGCCTGTCACGCACCGTTGACAGGCTCGTTCGGCATGCGGGTCAGCTAGGAGAGCAGCCATGGACGAGGAACAGCAGCAGCGACCGGAGCCCGGTCCGCACGGTCCTCTCGCGGGATTCACCGTGGGGGTCACGGCCGCGCGCCGCGCCGATGAGCTCGGGGCACTGCTGCAGCGGCGCGGTGCCGCCGTGCTGCACGCCCCCGCGCTGCGCATCGTGCCGCTCGCCGACGACGGTGAGCTGCTCGCCGCCACGAAGGAGATCATCGACCAGGCGCCGGACGTGGTCGTGGCGACCACCGCGATCGGGTTCCGGGGGTGGGTCGAGGCCGCCGACGGGTGGGGCTTCGGTGAGGAGCTGCTCGGGCGGCTGCGGGACGTGGAGCTGCTGGCCCGGGGACCCAAGGTCAAGGGGGCCATCCGGGCCGCCGGGCTGACCGAGGAGTGGTCGCCGTCCTCCGAGTCCATGGCCGAGGTGCTCGACCGGCTCCTGGAGGAGGGCGTCGACGGCCGCCGGGTCGCCGTACAGCTGCACGGGGAGCCGCTGCCGGGGTTCGTGGAGTCGCTGCGGGCGGCGGGCGCGGAGGTGGTGCCGGTGCCGGTGTACCGGTGGATGCCGCCGGAGGACCTGGGGCCGGTGGACCGGCTCCTCGACGCCGTCGTCTCCCGCTCGGTCGACGCGATCACCTTCACCAGCGCGCCCGCCGCGGCCTCGCTGATCTCGCGCGCCGAGCACCGCGGGCTGCTCGGCGACCTGCTCGCCGCCCTCGGCCACGACGTCGTCCCCGCCTGCGTCGGACCGGTGACGGCCCTGCCGCTCCAGGCCCTCGGCGTCGACACCATCCAGCCGGAACGCTTCCGGCTCGGCCCCCTCGTACAGCTGCTCTGCCAGGAACTGCCCTCGCGGGCACGGGCGTTGCCCATCGCCGGTCACCGCGTCGAGATCCGGGGGCATGCCGTCCTCGTCGACGGCGCGCTGAAGCCGGTACCGCCGGCCGGGATGTCCCTGCTGCGGGCGCTCTCCCGGCGTCCGGGCTGGGTGGTGGCCCGCGCCGAACTGCTCCGGGCCCTGCCGGGCGCGGGCCGCGACGAGCACGCGGTGGAGACGGCGATGGCCCGGCTGCGTACGGCCCTGGGCGCGCCGAAGCTGATCCAGACCGTCGTCAAGCGGGGGTACCGGCTCGCCCTGGACCCGGCGGCGGACACGAAGTACGCGGACGTCTGAGGCGGACGGCCGGTTCGGTCCGCCGCCGCCCGTGCGATGGAGGCAGGTGACTCTATTTCGCGGTGGCCGCGGCCCGGCATGATCGAGGCACCCCACAGGAACAGCTTCCGAAAGAGGTCCTCGTCGTGTCGAACACCCATCAGGCCGGTCCGGCGTCCGGCGCCTCCGGCTCCAGGCGGCCGAGCCAGCGCAGGATCGCGTCGGACCTGCACTGCACACCCAGCTTCGGGTACACGCGGCTCAGGTAGTTCCTGACCGTCTTCTCGCTCAGGAACATCTCACCGGCTATCTCCCGGACTCCCAGCCCGGTGGCGAGGAGTTCGACGACCTGCCGCTCGCGCCGGGTGAGCCGGCGGGCCAGATCCGGCTCCGGGCCGGCGGTCACCCGCGTCCCCCGCACCGATCGTGCCCTGACCCAGTCCGCGGCCACGGGCGAGGCCAGGATGCTCCCGCCGCGCGAGGTGTAGTGCAGCGCGACGGTGAACAGGTCCGGACACTGCGGCTCCAGCAGGTAGCTGGCCACGCCGTGGTCCAGGGCCAGAGCCGCGTCCGCCACGTCCAGCCGCGGGGCCAGGACGGCGATGGGCGGCAGGATCCTCGGTGCCGCCGCCGAGAACCGCATCACGTGACGTGCCATGCGGGGTCCGTGGAACAACAGCAGGTCGTCGTCGGAGCGGAGCTCGTGCGGCTCCCGGATCAACCGGGCGGTCACCTCGGAGAGGCAGCCGCCGAGCGCTTCGTCCGTACCGACCACGGCTATCGCGAGCGAGTCAGGGGCTGGTCGGTTCCCTCGCTCGGACGCGGTGTGAGTCAACGTGACTCCTTTTTCTCTCTCTTTTTTCTCCCCAAGTAATTGAACTTTCTAGCACATGGAGGAACCGCCCCATGACGATCGTCCGCCGCCTCGGCACCACGGCACTGCTTCCCGCGCTCCTGGCGGGAGCCGTCCTCCTCGCCGACGCCGACGCCGACGGCGCCCCGGCACCGCGGTCCACCGCGCTCGGTGACATCCGGACCGTCGCCTCCGACAAGGTCAGCGACGGCACCAGCCACGACCTCTCGGCCTCCGACCCCGAGGACTTCAAGCGGGCGTACGACGGTGTCGTCGAGCAGATCCGCCGCCGGACCGGCTCCTCCCGGCTCTACAACAACATCGTCCTGACCGCCGCCGGCAACGACTACTTCGACATCACTCTGGCCAACCGGGCGGGGGACCAGGTGAGCCTCGTGTTCAACGCCAGGAACCTGTACGTCGAGGGCTACCGGAACCTGGGCGAGAACCGCTACTACCGGTTCGGCGGGCCCGCCAACCCCTACCCGGGCACGGTCCGCAACGACCGTGTCGTCGAGCGGAACTGGCTCAACTACGCGGACATGCAGCGTGCCGCGAGCGTCAACGACCGCGGAGTCCTGGAGATCAACCAGGGGGCCATCCGCAACGCGATCAGCAGCCTCGGCAACGCGACCGCCGCCACCGAGCAGGTCCAGGCCCGGTCCATGCTGATCCTCGTCCAGGCCTTCGCCGAGGCGGCCCGCTTCGACTACATCTCCTACAACCTGGGCCAGGCCCTCGGGCAGGGCCGCTCCTGGCGCTCGGGGCAGCAGTCGGAGGTCAGCAGCAACGGCTCCAACAGCGGCGGCAGCATGATCACCGTGTCGGGCCTGGACTTCGAGAACGACTGGTCGGCCCTCTCCCAGGCGGCCGAGCGGTCCACGCGGAACGGCACCGCGCCCAACGTCCGGGTCGGTTCCGGAAGCCTGACCACGATGTCCGCCATCGACGCCCAACTCGCCCTCGCCCTGCGCAGCTGAGTCACGTGTGGCTGAGTCACGTGCGGCTGAGCCACGTGCGGCTGAGCCACGTGAGGCGGTTCCCTGCCGCGGGGGATGAGCGGACCGGCTGACAGTCGTACGACGTTCTGGGGAGCGCCGCCGGGCAACGGGCCGTAGCGGGCGGCTCGCGGCCCGCCACTCCGGTCCGTTCCTTCCCGGGCACGCCGGGCCGTCCCGTGCGGCCGCGCACGTGCGACGGTCCGTGCCCCGGATCCGCGGCCGTGCGCTCTGCCGGATCTCTCCGGCCGGGCGGCACGCTGACGCCGGACCACGGCACACGGGGGGACGGAACATGACACGCTGGCAGCCCTTGCCGGCCACGCTGCCGCGCGAGGCCCGGCATCTGGTCGAGCAACTGCGGCTCCTGAAGGGCCGTACCGGACTCAGCCTCGCCGGACTGGCCCGGCGCACCGCGTACAGCAAGTCGTCCTGGCAGCGCTATCTGAGCGGCGACAGACTGCCGCCGAGGGGCGCGGCACAGATGCTCTGCCGGCTGGCCGGCGGGGACCAGGCGCGGCTGCTCGCGCTGTGGGAACTGGCCGAACAGGCCTGGCCGCAGGGCGCGTCGGAGCCGGCGGCCGAAACGGTCCCCAGGCTCAGCGGGACCGCCGGGCCCGCTGAGCCTGCCAAGCCCTCCACAGGACAGCGGCGGTGGCGGATCGCCGCCCTCGCCGCGTCCGCGCTCGCCGTGCTGCTGGCCGCCGGGCTGTTGTGGGCGCTGCCGCGCAGGGCGGGCGGCCCGGCGGCCGCCCGCCCCCGGGCCGTACTCAGCCCAGCTGCTCGTAGTACGCGATCTTCCAGGAACCCGTGCCCTTGATCCGCACCCGGTACTTGCCGCTGATCCGCTTGAGGGTGGCGTTGTGCGCGGAGCCGGCGTAGGTCACGAAGCCGCCCGAGGCCGGGCCGGTGAGCCGTCGCTGGGCGAACGTCCAGCTCTGCTCGTTGACCACGCCGTCGTTGTCCGCCAGGCCGGCGATGTGCTCCTGCCACCACTGGGTGGCCGACTCGGTCTCGGGCCCGAACGAACCGTCGATCTGGCTCTTGGTGAAGGTGTGAGAGTCGCCGTCGTCGTCCTGCCACACGGCGCCGTCGGCCCACAGGACGGTCTCCCACAGGGCCGTCGCGTTGCTCGTGGCGTAGTCGTCTACCCCGAGGTTCTCCTCGTCCTGCCAGTCGTCGAGGACCGAGCCGCCGCCGTCGATGCCGTGGTACGGCGGGGCGGCGCTCGCGGCCGGTGCCAGGGCCAGGCCACCGGCGCCCAGCAGTACGGCCGTCGCCATCGCGACGACCCGGGTGCGCATGCTCATGGATGTGTCCCTTCTGAACCGCCGTCCCTCACGGGTCCCCCCTGGGGCGGCTCGCTGTGCGTTCGCAGGACACAGAGTCACGGGCGGGAGCGGGGGCGGCGAGACCTGCCGGGATATCCGGACCGAACGGGGACGGCCCGCGCTGCGGGCACCGGCGTCCCCGCCCGGAGCGGGGTCGCACGGGAACCCCGCGGAACGGCGGAACACCGGTACGAGGGCTTCCGGCCGCCCGCCGCACCGGGCACTGTGAACAGAACGGTTCCCCTGTCCTAGGCGTAGGCGGTGACAGGCACATGGCACTGGGTACGGCCGCGGCCCCGTACGAGCTGCGCTTCGACGCCGGGCGGATCTGTCTCGATCTGCTCGCGACCACGCATCCCGGCGAACGGCTCGACGGGCTGGAAGCGTTGCGGGCCTGGATCACCGGATCCGGACTCGTCCCGCCGGGCACCCCGCTGGCCCACGCCGACGCCGGCTGGCTCGTCGGCTTCCGTGAACTGCGGGTACATGTGGGCCAGTTGGTACGTGGCCGACGCACGCCGAGGGGCCTGCCCCACGACTTCGCGCTCGGCCGCGTCAACGACCTCGCCCGCGCCGCCGCGCCCCCGGCCCCGCGCGCCGTACCCGGCGAAGACGGACTTCTGGTGCGGGAGTTGGCCGGCCCGCCGGAGTGCGCCGCGCTGCTCGCCGCCGTCGCCCGGGACGCCGTGGAGCTGCTCACCGACCCCGTCGCCGGGGCGGCGATCCGGGAGTGCGAGGGCGACAACTGCCCCCTCGTGTACCTGGACACCTCCCGGGGGCGCAGGCGCCGCTGGTGCTCCAGCGAGGTCTGCGGGAACCGTGAGCGGGTGGCCCGGCACCGGCGCCGTGCCGCGCTCGCCCGTGCCTGAACGCCATGTGACCGCCGTCACCCCGCAACCCAACTCCTGCCCCATTCGCGGCTTCTGTCGGATCTTCATCGAAGCTCCGCGAAAGTGATTTCGACAACACTCCGTTTGGTGACGGGCGAGTACGGGCAACCCGGCCGCCTTCGACGTTGTGTCGGAAATGTAAAGATCACGCGGTGGGAATGTGGGGTCATGTCCCGCTCGTCATGTCACCTCGCAGAAAAATGTGGGGTCTTGTTGAACACGCCGCGAGCCACTTCCGTACCGGTGGGGGAGCGACCGACTGGGGGAACCCCCGGACACCGGAGGTGGGCGTGCGCAAGGATGCGGCCGTGGCCAATGAACGTGGATCGAGGGCCCGACATCGCATGTCCCAGCCCTCGGAGCCCGATGAGGAGCTGATGCGTGCCCTCTACCGAGAGCATGCCGGACCTCTCCTTGCGTATGTCCTTCGGCTGGTCGCCGGTGATCGGCAACGCGCCGAGGACGTCGTGCAAGAGACACTCATCCGTGCCTGGAAGAACGCCGGACAGCTCAATCGAGCGACCGGATCGGTACGCCCCTGGCTGGTGACGGTCGCTCGCCGCATCGTCATCGACGGTCACCGCAGCCGGCAGGCCCGGCCGCAGGAGGTCGATCCGTCGCCGCTGGAGGTCATCCCCGCGGAGGACGAGATCGACAAGGCGCTGTGGCTGATGACGCTGTCTGACGCGCTCGACGACCTGACCCCGGCCCACCGGGAGGTGCTCGTCGAGACGTACTTCAAGGGGCGTACCGTCAACGAGGCGGCCGAAACGCTGGGTATACCCAGCGGCACCGTCCGTAGCCGGGTGTTCTATGCCCTCAGGTCGATGAAGCTGGCACTGGAGGAGCGGGGGGTGACGGCGTGATGAGTGTGTACGGGGGGCACGGCGGATTCGGCACAGGTGGTTCGGGTATGTCTGGTGCCATGCAGGAATCTCCGGTGCCCAATGAGCACGAGACTGTCGGCGCGTATGCGCTCGGGATTCTCGACGACGCCGAGGCAACCGCTTTCGAGGCCCATCTGGCCGGGTGCGAATGGTGCGCCCAGCAGCTCGACGAGCTGGCCGGAATGGAGCCCATGCTCGCGGCCCTGGCGGATCTGCCGGGTTCCGGAAGTACCCCGTCCATCGGCGAGTCGCTGTCCGCCAAGCCCAGCCCGCGGATGGTCGAGAAGCTCGTCGTCGAGGTCTCCGAGAAGCGGAAGGTCCGCAGTCGGCGCAACATCTTCGCGCTGGCGGCCTCGATCGTACTGATCGCCGGCGGCTCGGCGGCCGGTGTGGCGCTGGGCGGCGGCTCGGACGGCAACAGCGGCACGGACATGGCCATGGGCCCCGCCCAGGCGGCCTTCCAGACCATGACCGACAAGAAGTCGGCCACGGACCCGACGACCCACGTCAGCGCCACCGTCGCCGTCGAGAAGAAGGACTGGGGCACCCACGCGGTCCTCCAGCTCAAGAACGTCACCGGCCCGAAGAAGTGCTCGCTGATCGCCGTCGGCAAGAACGGCGAGCGCGAGACGGTGACCTCCTGGTCCGTTCCGACCTGGGGATACGGCATCACCGACGCCAAGACGGAGAAGGCCAAGGAGCCTCTCTACGTGCACGGCGGCGCCGCCTTCACCCCCAACCAGATCGACCACTTCGAGGTCATGACCTTCGACGGCAAGAAGCTCGTCTCGGTCAGCGCGTAGCTTCAGCGGGCCCCCTTCGCGTACGGTTGACGGCTGCCCAGCACGTCAGAAGGGGGCCCGGTGGCCGCTCAGGCTCAGCAATCCGTGGTCGGCTCGCACGGCTCCGAACGGGATTCCGTACAGGACTCCGTCGAGGAGTCCAACCAGGACTCCGTCCGAGACCGTGAGATCAGCGTCGAACAGGTACACCTCGACCGGGTGTACCGCCGCCTGGAGGAGAAGATCCACGAGGCGGAGTTCCTGATGAACGACGCGGCCAAGCGCGGTCAGGTAGGCACACCCGGCGCGCTCGCCGAGCGGGACGCGCAGGTCTTCCGGGCGGGCGTCCACCTGAACCGGCTCAACAACGAGTTCGAGGACTTCCTCTTCGGCCGGATCGACCTGCTCCTGGGGAAGGACGGCAAGAAGGGGCCCGACGGCGCCTACACGGCCGTGGAACCCGCCGAGGGCGCGGTCCGTGCCGACAACACCGCCGACATCGCCGAGACCCTGCACATCGGCCGCATCGGCGTCCTCGACCAGGACTACGCCCCGCTGGTCATCGACTGGCGGGCGCCGGCCGCCGCGCCCTTCTACAGGTCCACTCCGGTGGATCCCGGGCGTGTCGTACGACGCCGGGTCATCCGCTCCAAGGGCCGCCGGGTCCTCGGTGTCGAGGACGACCTGATGCGCCCCGAGCTGACCGCCTTCCTGGACGGCGGCACGCTGCCCGTCATCGGCGACGGCGCCCTGATGGCCGCCCTCGGCCAGGCCCGCAGCCACACCATGCGGGACATCGTCGCCTCCATCCAGGCCGAGCAGGACCTGGTCATCCGCGCCCCCGCCGCCTCCGTGACCTACGTCGAGGGCGGCCCGGGGACCGGCAAGACGGCCGTCGCCCTGCACCGCGCCGCCTACCTGCTCTACCAGGACCGGCGCCGGTACGCGGGCGGCATCCTGATCGTCTCCCCGACCCCGCTGCTGGTCGCGTACACCGAAGGGGTGCTGCCCTCCCTCGGCGAGGAGGGCCAGGTCGCCATCCGGGCCATCGGCTCCCTCGTCGACGGCACCGGGGCCACCCTGTACGACACGCCGGCCACCGCCCGCGCCAAGGGCTCCTCCCGGATGCTCCGGGTGCTGCGCAAGGCCGCCCGCGGGGCCCTGGAGCTGAACGACTCACCGACCCGGCTCAGGGTCGTCGCGTTCAACCGCCGCCTGGAGCTGGAGGCCGCGGACCTGGACCGCGTCAGACACAACGCGCTGGGCGGCACGGCCCCCGTCAACCTGCTGCGCCCCCGCGCCCGCAAGCTGCTCCTGGACGCCCTGTGGCACCGCTCCGGCGCGGCCGGCCGCCACACCGACCCGGAACTCGCCGCCGAACTGCGCTCCTCCTTCGACGAGGACATCGTCACGGAGGACTCCTTCATCGAGTTCCTCGACGCCTGGTGGCCCGAGCTCACCCCGCAGTCCGTCCTCACGGCCATGACCGACGAGAGGCGCCTGGGCCGCTGGGCCCGCCGCATCCTCAACCCCGGCGAGATCCGCCGGGTGGCCCGCTCCCTGAAGCGGGACGGCCACACCGTGCACGACATCGCCATGCTGGACGAACTCCAGGCCATCCTCGGCACCCCCGCCCGCCCGAAGCGGAAGCGCGAGGCGGACCCGCTGGACCAGCTCACCGGCCTGGAGGAGCTGATGCCGATGCGCGAGGAGTCGCAGCGCGAGCGTGCCGAGCGGCTCGCCCAGGAGCGGGTCGAGTACGCCCACGTCATCGTCGACGAGGCGCAGGACCTCACCCCGATGCAGTGGCGGATGGTCGGCCGCCGCGGCCGGCACGCCACCTGGACGGTCGTCGGCGACCCGGCCCAGTCCTCCTGGTCCGACCCGGACGAGGCGGCCGAGGCCCGCGACGAGGCCCTCGGCAGCCGCCCGCGCCGCCGCTTCGAGCTCACCGTGAACTACCGCAACCCGGCCGAGATCGCCGACCTGGCCGCGAAGGTCCTGGCCCTCGCCATGCCCGGCTCCAAGTCCCCCTCGGCCGTCCGCTCCACCGGCGTCGAGCCCCGCTTCACGGTGGTGCGCGACTCGCTCGAGAAGACCGTGCGCGCCGAGGCCGAGCGGTTGCTGGACCTGGTCGACGGCACGGTCGGCGTGGTCGTCGCCATGGACCGGCGCGCCGAGGCCGCCCGCTGGCTGGCCGGGCTCGGCGACCGGGTGGTGGCCCTGGGCAGCCTGGAGGCCAAGGGCCTGGAGTACGACGCCACGGTCGTCGTGTCGCCCGCGGAGATCGCCGACGAGTCCCCGGCCGGGCTGCGCGTGCTGTACGTGGCCCTCACCCGGGCGACGCAACAGCTGACGGTGGTTTCGGGCGAGCGGGACGAACCGGACGCGGCGGGGGTTCCGGACCTGCTCAGGGACTGACGGCAGGACCGACGGCAGGGCCGGTGTCAGGCCCGTTCGGCTGGAGGTTTCCTGTGAAGTCCCCGGACGGGAATGGCTGCGCGGGATCTGTTTGTTAGCCTTGTCGTGACACCGGCCCGATCCAAGCCCCCGGGCCCAACCTTCGTCGCTGCGAGCGACCACTTGCCGCGAGGCGAGCATGGCGGGTCGGTGTCATGAACGTAGAGAGAGGCCCACGTCACTGTGTGACGTGGGCCTCTTTTTTGCGCGAACAATACGCACGTAATCAGGCCCGGCTAACGCCTACCCGGCGGTAGGTGCGACGATCGGACGGCAAAACGAGCGACACGGTGAACAACGAAGGAAGTCGGCCATGGCAACGGCGCCCAGCGTCTCCTACTCGATGACCATCCGGTTGGAGGTGCCCGCGAGCGGAACCGCCGTCTCGCAGCTCACCACCGCCGTGGAGTCCTCCGGGGGCTCGGTCACCGGCCTCGACGTCACCGCGTCCGGCCACGAGAAGCTCCGTATCGACGTCACCATCGCGGCCAGCTCGACCGCGCACGCCGACCAGATCGTCGGGCAGCTCCGCGAGATCGAGGGTGTCACCCTCGGCAAGGTCTCGGACCGTACGTTCCTCATGCACCTCGGCGGCAAGATCGAGATGCAGTCCAAGCACCCCATCCGCAACCGTGACGACCTCTCCATGATCTACACCCCGGGCGTGGCCCGCGTGTGCATGGCGATCGCGGAGAACCCCGAGGACGCGCGCCGCCTCACCATCAAGCGCAACTCCGTTGCGGTCGTGACGGACGGCTCCGCGGTCCTGGGGCTCGGCAACATCGGCCCCAAGGCCGCCCTCCCGGTCATGGAGGGCAAGGCGGCCCTCTTCAAGCGGTTCGCCGGCATCGACGCGTGGCCGCTGTGCCTCGACACCCAGGACACCGACGCGATCGTCGAGATCGTCAAGGCGATCGCCCCCGGCTTCGCCGGCATCAACCTCGAGGACATCTCCGCCCCCCGCTGCTTCGAGATCGAGGCCCGCCTGCGCGAGGCCCTCGACATCCCCGTCTTCCACGACGACCAGCACGGCACCGCGATCGTCGTCCTCGCCGCCCTGACGAACGCACTTCGCGTCGCGGGCAAGGCAATTGAGAACATCCGGGTCGTCATGTCCGGCGCCGGCGCGGCCGGTACCGCCATCCTCAAGCTGCTGCTCGCGGCCGGCGTGAAGAACGCCGTCGTCGCCGACATCCACGGTGTCGTGCACTCCGCCCGCGAGGACCTCGTCGACGCGTCGGCCGACTCGCCGCTGCGCTGGATCGCCGACAACACCAACCACGAGAACCTGACCGGCACCCTCAAGGAGGCCGTGCGCGGCGCCGACGTCTTCATCGGCGTCTCCGCCCCGAACGTCATCGACGGCGACGACGTGGCCGCCATGGCGGAGGGTGCGATCGTGTTCGCACTCGCGAACCCCGACCCCGAGGTGGACCCGGCGATCGCCCGCCAGACGGCCGCCGTGGTGGCCACCGGCCGCTCGGACTTCCCGAACCAGATCAACAACGTGCTGGTCTTCCCGGGTGTCTTCCGAGGCCTCCTGGACGCGCAGTCCCGTACGGTGAACACCGACATGATGCTCGCGGCCGCGAAGGCCCTCGCGGACGTGGTCACGGAGGACGAGCTGAACCCGAACTACATCATTCCGAGCGTCTTCAACGAGAAGGTCGCCGGAGCGGTGGCGGGCGCGGTACGAGAAGCGGCGAAGGGCGCGTAAGCGTTTTGTTTTTGGGGGCGCGGGGAACTGCGCGACAAGCCCCCACCGGGCCGGCGGCCAAAACACGACGCACCCGCATCATGCGGGGGTCTGGGGGCGGCAGCCCCCAGGCAAACGTTTGTGAAACTTGCCACGCCATCCGATCGGCGCGTCGTGAAACCCCCCCTTCGGCCCACCCGTAGGGTATTTGCGGCACCCGGATTGGCGTTCCCGCCGCAGGTGGGGGCAGGATGCGTCCCGGCCCAACATGCGGCTCCGCCGCGTGGCACGCCTCAATGGCAAGAAGAACACGGGAGTAACAACATGAACCGCAGTGAGCTGGTGGCCGCGCTGGCCGACCGTGCCGAGGTGACTCGCAAGGACGCCGACGCCGTGCTGGCCGCTTTCGCCGATGTCGTCGGCGACATCGTCTCCAAGGGCGACGAGAAGGTCACCATCCCCGGCTTCCTGACCTTCGAGCGCACCCACCGTGCCGCTCGCACCGCGCGCAACCCGCAGACCGGCGAGCCGATCAACATCCCCGCCGGCTACAGCGTGAAGGTCTCCGCGGGCTCGAAGCTCAAGGAATCCGCGAAGGGCAAGTAAGCCGAGGCGCTTCGCTTGAGCGCCGTGGGTGACTGCGGGCCCGTCGTGGCTGGCCGCGCAGTTCCCCGTGCCCCTTCGGGGCGCGCCCGCCGACGCCGCCGAAAATGACGATGGGGCGGCCCCTCCACCAGGGGCCGCCCCATCGTCGTACCGGCTCATACAGGCGTCAGCAGAGCGCCTTCCCGGTCAACTCCACCTTCGCGCCCAGCTCCACGGAGGCCAACCCCCGGCCCCCCGGCCGGAGGGCGCTTGCCGTGGGCCGGGGTCGGGAGGGGGTGGTCAGCCGAGGGCCTTGCCGGGGAGTTCCACCTTGGCGCCGAGCTCCACGAGCTTCTCCATGAAGTTCTCGTAGCCGCGGTTGATGAGGTCGATGCCGTGGACACGGGACGTGCCCTGGGCCGCGAGGGCTGCGATGAGGTACGAGAAGCCGCCGCGCAGGTCGGGGATGACCAGGTCGGCGCCCTGGAGCTTGGTCGGGCCGGAGACGACCGCGGAGTGCAGGAAGTTGCGCTGGCCGAAGCGGCAGGCCGAGCCGCCCAGGCACTCGCGGTAGAGCTGGATGTGAGCACCCATCTGGTTCAGCGCGGAGGTGAAGCCGAGGCGGGACTCGTAGACCGTCTCGTGGACGATCGAGAGGCCCGTCGCCTGGGTCAGGGCGACGACGAGCGGCTGCTGCCAGTCGGTCTGGAAGCCCGGGTGCACGTCCGTCTCCAGGGCGATGGACTTCAGCTGGCCGCCGGGGTGCCAGAAGCGGATGCCCTCGTCGTCGATCTCGAAGGCACCGCCCACCTTCCGGTAGGTGTTCAGGAACGTCATCATCGAGCGCTGCTGGGCGCCCCGGACGTAGATGTTGCCCTCGGTCGCCAGCGCCGCCGACGCCCAGGACGCGGCCTCCAGACGGTCCGACAGGGCCCGGTGGGTGTAGCCGCCGAGCTTGTCCACGCCGGTGATGCGGATCGTGCGGTCGGTGTCGATCGCGATGATCGCGCCCATCTTCTGCAGCACGCAGATGAGGTCCTCGATCTCCGGCTCCACGGCCGCGTTCGACAACTCCGTGACGCCCTCGGCCAGTACGGCCGTCAGCAGCACCTGCTCGGTCGCGCCGACGGACGGGTACGGCAGCTGGATCTTCGTGCCGCGCAGCCCCTTCGGCGCCTCCAGGTACTGGCCGTCCGCCCGCTTCTCGATGGTCGCGCCGAACTGCCGCAGCACGTCGAAGTGGAAGTCGATCGGCCGGCCGCCGATGTCGCAGCCGCCCAGGCCCGGGATGAAGGCGTGGCCGAGCCGGTGCAGCAGCGGGCCGCAGAACAGGATCGGGATCCGGCTGGACCCCGCGTGGGCATCGATGTCAGCGACGTTCGCGCTCTCCACGTACGTCGGATCGAGCACCAGCTCACCGGGCTCCTCGCCCGGACGCACCGTCACCCCGTGCAGCTGCAGCAGGCCGCGCACCACCCGTACGTCACGGATGTCCGGAACGTTGCGCAGCCGACTCGGTGCGCTGCCCAGCAGGGCGGCGACCATGGCCTTCGGTACGAGGTTCTTCGCACCGCGGACCCGGATCTCGCCCTCCAGCGGGGTTCCGCCGTGGACAAGCAGGACATCGTCGTTGACGGTCATGAATCTCGCGTTCCATGGAGTTGGGCAGGGCCGGAGAGACAGAGTAATCGCCCATCGGCCCACTCCCGTAAGCCCAAGGACCACCCAGCTACGTCATAGCTGTGTCACAACACGAACGGTGCCTAATCGGGCACATGGGGTCACCGCCGGTTACCGTGCGCCGGGGGCGCTCCCTTCCGCCCTGAGCTGCATTCACTCCCACACCCTGATTGGCTCCCCATGGGAGAGGAAGATGCGGGATCATGTCTGGCATGACCGAGGTGTCCTCGCTCACAGGGCGGCTGCTCGTGGCCACGCCCGCCCTGGCGGACCCGAACTTCGACCGTGCGGTGGTGCTCCTTCTCGACCACGACGAGGAGGGCTCCCTCGGTGTCGTCCTCAACCGCCCCACCCCGGTGGACGTCGGCGACATCCTGGAGGGCTGGGCCTCCCTCGCCGGCGAGCCGGGGGTCGTCTTCCAGGGCGGCCCGGTGTCACTGGACTCCGCGCTCGGCGTGGCGGTCATCCCCGGCGGGGCGAACGGCGACCGCGCCCCGCTCGGCTGGCGCCGGGTGCACGGCGCGATCGGCCTGGTCGACCTGGAGGCGCCGCCGGAACTGCTCGCCTCGGCCCTCGGCTCCCTGCGGATCTTCGCCGGTTACGCCGGCTGGGGCCCCGGCCAGCTGGAGGACGAACTGGTCGAGGGCGCCTGGTACGTCGTCGAGTCCGAACCCGGCGACGTCTCCTCGCCGTCCCCCGAAAGACTCTGGCGCGAGGTCCTGCGCCGCCAGCGCAACGAGCTCGCGATGGTCGCCACATATCCGGACGACCCCTCGCTCAACTGACCGCGGACCTTCTCGCGACCGTTGTCCGGGCGTTTCAGTACCCTTGGCACTCATGAGCACTCTTGAGCCCGAGCGCGGGACTGGTACGGGGACCCTCGTAGAGCCGACGCCGCAGGTGTCCCACGGTGACGGCGACCACGAGCGCTTCGCCCACTACGTCCAGAAGGACAAGATCATGGCGAGCGCGCTCGACGGCACCCCCGTCGTGGCGCTGTGCGGCAAGGTGTGGGTGCCCGGCCGCGACCCGAAGAAGTACCCCGTGTGTCCCATGTGCAAGGAGATCTACGAGTCCATGGGCGCCGGCGGCGACGGCGAGGGCAAGGACAAGTAACCCGCCGGTCCGACCGCTCGGCTCTGCGAGGCCCCGGGCACGCTTTGGCGTGCTCCGGGGCCTTTGTCGTACCCGCGCGTTGCACGGAGTGCGTCGCGCGGTCACAGAGTGGTTGAGACCTCTTGTCGGCGTGTTCATGTTGTCCCTAGCCTCCGTGGTGTTGTGCAGAGCGAAACACCCGTTGCATACCTTGCAACGCCCCGTGCTTGAGCGCGCTCCCGGAGGGTCACTCCATGAAGCTCCCCGTCCCCGCACTCCTCGTCGGCGCCCTGTTCCTGGCCGCCGGCTGCGCCCCGCAGACCTCCTCCAACTCCGCTTCCGACAAGGACGACAAGAGCGGCACCCTGCGGGTGTGGCTCTTCCAGGAGGTCGGCAACGACCCGAAGCAGAAGGTCGTCGACTCGGTCGTCGCCGCCTTCGAGAAGGCGCACACCGGCACCAAGGTCGACGTGGAGTACATCCCGGTCGACACGCGCGCGCAGCGCGTCAAGGCCGCCTTCAACGACCCGGCCTCGGCCCCCGACGTCATGGAGTACGGCAACACCGACACCGCCGGCTACGTCCACGACGGCGGACTCCTCGACGTCACCAGGGAGTTCGCGGCCTGGCCCGCGGCCAAGGACACCGACCCGACGGCCAGGCAGTCGGTCACCGTCGCCGGCAAGGTCTACGGCGCCCCCTTCTACGTCGGCGTCCGCGCCCTCTACTACCGCACGGACGTCTTCAGGGAACTCGGCCTGAAGCCGCCGACGACCATGGCCGGGCTGGCCTCCACCGCCCGCGCCATCCGCAAGGCGAAGCCCGACCTCTACGGCCTGGTCGTCGGCGGCGCCTACACCTACGGCGCGATGCCCTTCATCTGGGCCGACGGCGGCGAACTGGCCACCGCCAAGGGCGGCTCGTACACCTCGGCGATCGACAGCGCGGCCGCGCAGAAGGGCATCAAGGCGTACACGTCCCTCTTCGGCGACGACAACTGTCCGGCCGCCAAGTGCGCGGGCTTCGGCGGCAACGACACGGTCACCGCGTTCGCCGCGGGCAAGGCGGGCATGGCGATCGGGGGCGACTTCAGCCACGCGGCCGTGGAGGCGGGCGCGGTCAAGGGCAAGTACGCGGTGGTGCCGCTGCCGGGGGCCACGGCCGGCTCGGTCGCGCCGGCCTTCGCGGGCGGCAACAACATCGGGGTGCTGAAGAGCACGACGCACCGGACGCTGGCCGTCCAGCTGATGGAGGAGCTGACCGGCAAGAAGACGCAGGCGGCGATGTTCGACGCGATGGGGTTTCTGCCGACGTTCAAGGACGTCCGTGACCAGGCGGCCGCCAAGGAGCCGTTCGTGAAGCCGTTCGTGCAGACCCTGGCCGCCGGGACGAAGTTCGTGCCGGCCTCTGCCGGGTGGTCGCAGATCGACTCCTCGCTGGTGCTGCCGACGATGTTCCAGGAGGTCATCAGCGGCAAGAAGAGCGTGGGGGCGGCTTCGGGGGAGGCGGCGAAGAAGATGGACGCGGCGTTTGGCTCCGCCGGATGACGCCGACCGGGGTGGGGGCGGCGGTGCGTTGGCGAGTGCGGGTGCGTGGGGGCTTGTCGCGCAGTTCCCCGCGCCCCTATGGGGGCGCTGGGTGGAGCCCTTGGTTGTATCTCACGCCCGCTCTCGTCGTCCTCGGGGGGCTGCTCGTCTACCCCATTTATCAGCTCGGGCTCATCTCGGTCTTCCGGTACACCCAGGCTCAGGTCAGTGGCGGTGAACCCACCGCCTTCGTCGGACTCGGCAACTACTCGGACGTCTTCTCCGACGACCAGTTCTGGTCGGTTCTGCTGGCCACCGTCGGGTTCGCCGCCGCCTGTGTGGTGTCGACCCTCGCCGTCGGCTGTGCGCTCGCCGTGCTGCTGACGCGGGTGCGGGCGCTGCCGCGGCTGGCGCTGATGCTGGCCGCGCTGGGGGCGTGGGCGACGCCGGCGGTGACCGGGTCGACCGTCTGGCTGTTCCTCTTCGATCCGGACTTCGGGCCGGTGAACCGGCTGCTCGGCCTCGGTGACCACTCCTGGACGTACGGGCGCTACTCCGCCTTCTTCCTGGTCCTGCTCGAAGTGGTCTGGTGCTCCTTCCCGTTCGTCATGGTCACCGTGTACGCCGGGATCCGCGCCGTACCGGCCGAGGTGCTGGAGGCCGCCGCGCTGGACGGGGCCTCGCAGTGGCGGATCTGGCGGTCGGTGCTGGCGCCGCTGCTCCGGCCGATCCTGATGGTCGTCACCATCCAGTCGGTGATCTGGGACTTCAAGATCTTCACGCAGATCTACGTGATGACCGGCGGGGGCGGGATCGCCGGGCAGAACCTGGTGCTCAACGTGTACGCCTACCAGCAGGCCTTCGCCTCCTCGCAGTACGGGCTGGGCGCCGCCATCGGTGTCGTCACGCTGCTGGTCCTGCTCGCCGTCACTCTGGTCTACCTGCGGCTGCTGCGCCGGCAGGGAGAGGAGCTGTGACCGTCGTGAATCTTGTGCGCGGGTTCGTACGGCGGCCGGGCCGGCTGGCCGCCGAGGGGGCGGCACTGGCGATCGCCGTACTCGTCGCCTTTCCGCTCTACTGGATGGTGCTGGGCGCCTTCAAACCGGCCGGGGAGATCGAGTCGGACCGGCCCCGGCCGTGGACCCTCTCGCCCTCTCTCGACTCCTTCCGGCGGGTGTTCGGGCAGCAGGAATTCGGTCGTTACTTCGTCAACAGTCTCGTCGTCGCGGGCAGTGTCGTGATCGTCTCGGCCCTCGTCGCCTTTCTCGCCGCGACCGCCGTGACCCGATTCCGGTTCCGCTTCCGGACCACCTTGCTGATCATGTTTCTGGTGGCCCAGATGGTGCCCGTGGAGGCCCTCACCATCCCCCTCTTCTTCCAGATGCGGGACTTCGGTCTGCTGAACACGCTGGGCTCGCTGATCCTGCCCCACATCGCCTTCTCGCTGCCCTTCGCGATCTGGATGCTGCGAGGGTTCGTGAAAGGGGTGCCGGAGGCGCTGGAGGAGGCCGCGTACATCGACGGGGCGAGCCGGTCGCGCTTTCTCTGGCAGATCCTTTTCCCGCTCGTCCTGCCGGGCCTGGTGGCCACGAGCGTGTTTTCCTTCATCTCCGCCTGGAACGACTTCCTCTTCGCCAAGTCCTTCATCATCAGCGACACTTCGCAGTCGACCCTGCCGATGGCGCTGCTGGTGTTCTTCAAGCCGGACGACCCCGACTGGGGCGGGGTGATGGCGGCCTCCACGGTGATGACGATTCCGGTGCTGGTGTTCTTCGTACTCGTACAGCGACGCCTGGTCTCGGGACTGGGCGGAGCGGTTAAGGACTGACATGACGGATGTGATTCCCGAGCCCCGGTACGTGGTGTCCTACGGGGGCGGTTTCTTCGAACTGGATCCGGACACCGGACTGGCGGCGGGGGAGGGCGCGGAGCACACGGAGCGCTGGCTGCGAGCCACCCTGGGGGCGGCCACCGGCCTGCCGCTGCCGCCCGGCGGAGGCACGGACGGCAACGTCATCCGGCTGACCGTCGACTCGTCGGTCACCAAGGACCTCGGTACGGAGGGCTACCGCCTCGCGGTCATGCCCACCGGTGTGCACTTGGCGGGCGGCGGCCCCGCCGGGCTTTTCTGGGGCGCCCAGACGCTGCGTCAGCTGCTCGGTCCGGACGCCTATCGGCGTGCCCCGCTGCCCGGCCGTTCCTGGCGGCTGCCGCTCAGCCACCTCCAGGACTCCCCCCGATTCCCCTGGCGCGGCCTCATGCTCGACGTCGCCCGGCACTTCATGCCCAAGGAAGGCGTCCTGCGCTACCTCGATCTCATGGCGGCGCACAAACTCAACGTCTTCCACTTCCACCTGACGGACGACCAGGGCTGGCGCGTGCGGATCGAGCGCTACCCCCGGCTCACCGAGGTCGGCTCCTGGCGGACCCGCACGAAATTCGGTCACCGGGCCTCACCGCTGTGGGAGGAGAAGCCGCACGGCGGCTTCTACACCCAGGACGACATCCGGGAGATCGTCGCCTACGCGGCCGAGCGGCATATCACCGTCGTCCCCGAAATCGACGTACCGGGGCACTCGCAGGCCGCCATCGCCGCGTATCCGGAACTCGGCAACACCGACGTCATCGACACCACCTCCCTGACCGTCTGGGACTCCTGGGGGATCTCTCCGAACGTACTCGCCCCCACTGACAACACCCTGCGCTTCTACGAGGGGGTGTTCGAGGAAGTGCTCGGTCTCTTCCCGTCGGAGTTCGTTCACATCGGCGGCGACGAATGCCGCAAGGACCAGTGGCGGGCCTCGCCGGCCGCGCAGGCGCGCATCAAGGAACTCGGGCTCGCCGACGAGGACGAGTTGCAGTCCTGGTTCATCGGACACTTCGCGAAGTGGCTTTCCGCGCGCGGGCGTCGGCTGATCGGCTGGGACGAGATCCTGGAGGGCGGGATCGCCGAGGGCGCGGCCGTCTCGTCGTGGCGCGGTTACGGCGGCGGGATCGCGGCCGCGCGGGCCGGACACGACGTCGTCATGTGCCCCGAGCAGCACGTGTACCTGGACCACCGGCAGGCCGCCGGCGCCGACGAGCCGGTGCCGATCGGATTCGTCCGCACCCTGGAGGACGTGTACCGGTTCGAGCCCGTTCCACCGGGACTGGACGAGTCCCAGGCGCGGCGGATCCTCGGCACCCAGGCCAACGTCTGGACCGAGGTGATGGAGGACCACGCGCGCGTGGACTACCAGGCCTTCCCCCGGCTCGCCGCCTTCGCCGAGGTCGCCTGGAGCACCCTCCCGGCGCCGGGGGAGCGGGACTTCGCCGGCTTCGAGCGCCGCATGGCCGCGCACTACCGGCGGCTCGACGCCCTGGGGGTCGCCTACCGCCCGCCGGCCGGGCCCCTGCCGTGGCAGCAGCGCCCCGGCGTCCCCGGCCGCCCGATCGACGGCCCGCCCCCGAACCGCTAGCCCCGCCCCCGCCCCGCCCCCTCACCGGTCCGGCTCTCCGGTGCCTCTCCCCGCTCCGAACGCGTAATGGAAAAAGACCCCAAGGATCACCGAAGAGTGTCAATCGGTACGCATTGGCAATGGTGGAAGAAAACGGACCAAGTCGCCGATGAGGTGGGCGAATGCCTCCTAGCGGACCCGTGCGTTCGAGGCTTGCGAAGATGTGCCAGAGTTGCCACGTCCGCCCTGTGAGCACGTACCGTACGGCCACACAGGTGGGACCAGGTGGGGCAGCGGGAAGGGGCAGCCGGTTTTGACCACGCACGCACCGCAGGCGGCGCAGTCCGTCACGCTGCCCACGACGCTGAACGAGGCCGTGGCAGCTCTCACCGCCATGCCCGCCGCCGTCCCCGTCGCGGGCGGCACCGACCTCATGGCCGCCGTCAACTCAGGACAGCTCAGGCCCGCCGCCCTGGTCGGCCTCGGCCGGATCAGCGAGATCCGCGGCTGGCAGTACCAGGACGGCAACGCACTCCTCGGCGCCGGCCTCACGCACGCGCGCATGGGCCGCCCCGACTTCGCGGCCCTGATCCCGGCGCTCGCCGCCGCCGCGCGGGCCGCCGGTCCGCCGCACATCCGCAACGCCGGCACCCTGGGCGGCAACATCGCCACCGCCGCGCCCACCGGCGACGCGCTGCCGGTGCTCGCCGCCCTGGAGGCGACGCTGATCATCGCGGGCCCGGGCGGATCCCGCCGGGAGATCCCGGTGTCGCACCTGCTGGCCGGCGTGGAGATGCTCCGCGCGGGCGAGCTGATCGGCTTCGTGCGGGTGCCGCTGCTGCACGCCCCGCAGGTCTTCCTGAAGGCGACCGGCCGCACCGGACCGGGTCGCTCGGTGGCCTCCGTGGCGCTCGTCCTCGACCCCGCGCGGCGCGGCGTCAGATGCGCCGTCGGCGCCATAGCGCCGATGCCGCTCCGGCCCCTGGACGCCGAGCAGTGGGTGGCCCGGCTGATCGACTGGGACAACGACCGCGCGCTCGTCCCGGAGGCGCTGGCCGCCTTCGGCGAGTACGTCGCGGCCGCCTGCATCCCCGACCCGGCCCCCGAGCCGGACGGCTCGGTGCCGCCGCTTCCGCCCGCCGTACTGCACCTGCGGCGCACCGTCGCCGCGCTGGCCCGACGAGCACTGGGGAGGGCGCTGTCATGACCGACGACCAGCACGGAGAGGGCGCGCCCGCAAGCGGTGGCGGCCGCTGGAACCCGCTGCCCCAGGGTGACTACGACGACGGCGCGACCGCCTTCGTGAAACTCCCCGAGGGCGGCATCGAGGCCCTGCTGTCCGCCGACAGCCCCCTGGCCGCGCCCGGACACGGCTATGTGCCGCCGCAGATAACGGCCGCGCCCGGCACCGACACCTGGGGCACGCCGGCCGACGGCGCCCGGTGGCCCGACCCCAACGCGGTCCCCCAGGAACAGCCCGCCGACGACCGGTTCACGTACAACCCGGCTTCGACCCAGCAGTGGACGTACGAAGAGCCGCCGCCCGCGCCCGGTCACGATGTCACCGGCCAGTGGTCGATCCCGGTCGCGACCGGTGACGCCCCGGACGAATCGGGCGAGTTCACCACATCCGCGCTCATGGAGCAGTGGGGCGGCACGCCGCCGTCGACCCTGCCGGGCGGCGCGTCCGCACCATGGGCGGCGGAGACCCCGGCGTGGGAACACCCCGCGGGGGCCCCTGGTTCGCCCGCTGAGCCCCCCGCGGGCTACGGCGACACTCCGGCACTCGGTCTCGCCTCCGGAGCCGCCGGCGCGCCATCTGTGGCCGACGCGCCGACGCGGGGGGAAAGGGGCGAAGCGGGCGATACCGGCGAACTGCGCATGGCCGGTGCATCGTCCGGTACCGGCGGACGTGCCGCAGCGGACGGCCCGGGCGAAGTCGGCGAGGCCGACGCGCCCCACGCCGCCGCCGGCGGACACCCCGCCCACGATCCGCAGGCCGCCGACGGAGAGTCCGCCCCGTCGGGGCCACCCGCACCCGACGACGAGAGCGCCACGGATGGTGCGGGCGGGAAAGAACACGCCGAAGGCGAAGCCGAGGCGGTCGACGACCATCCCCTCGCCTCCTACGTCCTCCGCGTCAACGGCGCCGACCGCCCCGTCACCGACGCCTGGATCGGCGAATCCCTCCTGTACGTCCTGCGCGAACGCCTCGGCCTGGCCGGCGCCAAGGACGGCTGCTCGCAAGGCGAGTGCGGCGCCTGCAACGTCCAGGTCGACGGCCGCCTGGTCGCCTCCTGCCTGGTCCCCGCGGTCACCGCGGCCGGCAGCGAGGTCCGCACGGTCGAGGGCCTGGCCCAGGACGGCCGGCCCTCGGACGTCCAGCGCGCCCTGGCCCGCTGCGGAGCCGTCCAGTGCGGCTTCTGCGTCCCCGGCATGGCGATGACCGTCCACGACCTGCTGGAAGGCAACCCGGCCCCCACCGAGCTGGAGACCCGCCAGGCCCTGTGCGGCAACCTCTGCCGCTGCTCCGGCTACCGGGGCGTCCTGGACGCCGTCAACGATGTCGTCGCCGAACGCGAGGCACACGCCGCCGCCGACGCTGAGACGGACGGCGACGAGGCCCGTATTCCGCATCAGGCGGGACCGGGCGCCGGCGGCGTCAACGCGTCGGCGTTCGACTCCCCGGGCACCTTCGGGGCCGGAATCCAGGTCCCGCACGAGCAGTCGTACGACCAGTCGTACGGTGGCAACCAGACGTTCGGTGGGAACCAGTCCTTCGGCGGCAACCAGACGTTCGGTGGTAACCACACGTTCGGCGGCAACCAGTCGTTCGACGACCAGAGCCAGAGCTACGACGATCAGCCCTACGGCCCGGACGGAGGCCAGGCGTGACCAACGAGACCGTCACCACGACCACGGCCGCGGAGACGCCCGTCACCGCCCCCGAGCCGCTGCCGCACGGCCTCGGCGTGTCGCTGCCCGCCGCCGACGCGGGCGCGAAGACCGAGGGCACCTTCCCGTACGCGGCCGACCTGTGGGCCGAGGGCCTGCTGTGGGCGGCCGTGCTGCGCTCCCCGCACCCGCACGCGCGCATCGTGTCGATCGACACCAGCCACGCGCGCGAGATGCCCGGCGTACGGGCCGTCGTCACCCACGAGGACGTCCCCGGCACCCCGCGCCACGGCCGGGGCACCCCGGACCGCCCGGTCTTCGCCTCCGAGGTCGTACGGCACCACGGCGAGCCCATCGCGGCCGTCGCCGCCGACCACCCGGACACGGCCCGCATGGCCGCCGCCGCCGTCATCGTCGAGTACGAGATGCTCGACCCGGTCATCGACCCCGAGCAGTCCTTCGAGGCCGAGCCGCTGCACCCCGACGGCAACCTGATCCGGCACATCCCGCTCCAGCACGGCGACCCGGACGCGACCGGCGAGATCGTGGTCGAGGGCCAGTACCGCATCGGCCGCGCCGACCCCGCCCCCATCGGCGCCGAGGCCGGACTCGCCGTGCCCCGCCCCGACGGCGGGGTCGAGCTGTACCTGGCCTCCACCGACCCGCACACCGACCGCAACACGGCCGCCGCCTGCTACGGCCTGTCGCTCGAACAGGTGAAGATCGTCGTCACCGGCGTGCCCGGCGCCACCGCCGACCGCGAGGACCAGGGCTTCCAGCTGCCGCTCGGCCTGCTCGCCCTCAAGACCGGCTGCCCGGTCAAACTCACCGCCACGCGCGAGGAGTCCTTCCTCGGCCACGCCCACCGCCACCCCACCCTGCTCCGCTACCGGCACCACGCCGACGCCGAGGGCAGGCTGGTCAAGGTCGAGGCGCAGATCCTGCTCGACGCGGGCGCCTACGCCGACACCTCCGCCGAGTCCCTGGCCGCCGCCGTCTCCTTCGCCTGCGGCCCGTACGTCGTCCCGAACGCCTTCATCGAGGGCTGGGCCGTCCGCACCAACAACCCGCCCTCCGGCCATGTCCGCGGCGAGGGCGCCATGCAGGTCTGCGCCGCCTACGAGGCGCAGATGGACAAGCTGGCGAAGAAGCTCGGCCTCGACCCGGCCGAGATCCGCCTGCGCAACGCGCTCGCGACCGGTGACGTGCTCCCCATCGGCCAGACGGTGACCTGCCCGGCCCCGGTCGCCGAACTCCTCCAGGCCGTACAGGACTTCCCGCTCCCGGCGCTGCCCAAGGACACCCCCGAGGACGAGTGGCTGCTGCCCGGCGGCCCCGAGGGCGCGGGCGAGCCGGGCGCGGTGCGCCGGGGCGTCGGCTACGGCCTCGGCATGGTCCACATGCTCGGCGCGGAGGGCGCCGACGAGGTCTCGACGGCCACCGTCAAGGTCCACGACGGCATCGCGACCGTGCTCTGCGCGGCCGTGGAGAGCGGCCAGGGCTTCACCACGCTGGCCCGCCAGATCGTCCAGGAGACCCTCGGTATCGACGAAGTCCACGTGGCCCCCGTCGACACCGACCAGCCGCCGGCCGGCCCCGGCTGCCGCGGCCGCCACACCTGGGTCTCCGGCGGCGCCGTCGAACGCGCGGCCAAGATGGTCCGCACCCAGCTTCTCCAGCCCCTCGCCCACAAGTTCGGCATGTCGACCGAGCTGCTCCAGATCACCGACGGCAAGATCACGTCGTACGACGGCGTCCTGTCGACCACCGTCACCGAGGCGCTGGACGGCAAGGAGCTGTGGGCCACCGCCCAGTGCCGCCCGCATCCGACCGAGCCGCTGAACGCCGAAGGCCAGGGCGACGCCTTCGTCGGCCTCGCCTTCTGCGCGATCCGCGCGGTCGTCGACGTGGACATCGAACTCGGCTCGGTCCGGGTCGTGGAACTCGCCGTCGCCCAGGACGTCGGCCGGATCCTCAACCCGGCGCAGCTCAACGCCCGTATCGAGGCCGGTGTCACCCAGGGCCTGGGTATCGCCCTGACGGAGAACCTGCGCACCCCGCGCGGGCTGATCCGCCACCCCGACCTCACCGGATACGCCCTGCCGACCGCTCTCGACGCCCCCGACATCCGCATCGTCAAGCTCGTCGAGGAACGGGACGTGGTCGCCCCCTTCGGCGCCAAGTCGGTCAGCGCGGTGCCGGTCGTGACGTCCCCGGCGGCCATCGCCTCCGCCGTCCGCGCGGCCACCGGCCGCCCGGTCAACCGCCTCCCGATCCGCCCGCAGGCGGCGGTGGTCACGGGCCAGTGAGCCCGTCCCGGGCCGACCGCCGGACTCGACGCGGAACCATGCCCGCGTACCGGGCCGTCGGGCCTGTGTCCGGGCACCTCTGAACTCACCGTGGAACAGAAGGTGGAGGCGATTCCCACCGGGACGGAACGGTCCAGGGTCGCCTGACGTCTCTTCAGCGGGGCGTTGTCAGTGCCGCGGCGTAGTGTTCTGGGCAGTGGGGACGGCCGTTCCGGAGGGGAAGCCCGGACGACCCGCCATGCCCTGCTGACTTCTACGCACGACGCACCACTCGACCCACTTGCACGTCTTGAACACTTTGATCGCGGGGGCAGCGATGAGCACGATCAGCACGACCGGCAGCGGTGCGGCGACGATCACGCTGACCGAGGCTGAAATGGACCGATACATCACGCACGAACCGACCCGCAGCCGGCTCGCCGGCCCCGGACTGCCCGACAGCGGCGGCCTGTTGACGTTCGCGCCGCTGCGCACGGCCGGTCTGCGCACGCTGGCCGACGTCACGGACGGCCCGTCCCGGCTCGCGGAGGAGCTCCGGGACCGGCTGGTGATAGGGGAGCTGCTGGCCCCGGCCGGCCTGGACCCGGAGTCGATCCTCCTCGACGGCGGCACCGGCGAGATCACCACGGCCTACCTGATCGACCCCACCGACCCCCGCCCGCTGGCGCCCTCGCTGGAGACGCTGCTGCGCTTCGCCGCGGTCACCGAGGAACTGACCGGCCTGCGCGGCCGTTTCGCCTCCCTCGCCGGGACGTACGGCACGAAGGTGGCGACCGAGGCCTCCCGCAAGCTCCTGGAGCTCTTCGAGGAGGGCACGGCCGGCCGCGTTCCGCCGTACTGGAAGGCGACGGCCCTGATCCGCCCCCTCAGCCTGATCGCGGGCCCCGGCACGGACTCCGGGCTGACCGTCGACCTGCCGGCCCGGCTGCTGGACCAGGAGTTCGGACAGGGCCGGGTGGCCCGCTTCGAGGAGGTCGACTTCCCGCCCACGCTCACCCACGAGCCGACCCGCCGCTTCCTGCGCGAGACCGGCCTCCCGGAGGACGCGGTCCTCTTCCACCTCGACCCGGACGCCCCGCTCCCCACCCTGTGGGAGTACTTCACCGACATCCACCCGGGCGGCTTCCCCCTGGACGACCTCCCGTCCCACGCCGACCGGCTCATACGCCTCGGCTACCTGGTCGAGGACAACAGCCTCGTCGTGGACGGCACCACGGGCGCGATCCTCAACTTCTCCGAGCCCGAGGCGACGCTCTACCCCCTCAACACGGACATCTCCACGCTCGCCTACACCCTCTGGCTCCTGCACCACGAGCGCACCATCGACGAGCACCTGAACCACGAACTCACCACGGAGGCCTACGACCAGCTCGCCGCGACCATGCTCCACACCCTCGCGACCATCGACCCCACCCCCGTCACGACGGACGCCGACTGGCACTACTGGACGGAGCTTTTCCAGGACGAGGCGGGTGGGGTGCTGTAGCGGCGGGGCCGGGCGGGGCCGGGCGGGGTCAGGTCACCAGGCCCTGGCGGTAGGCGTAGACGACGGCCTGGACGCGGTCGCGCAGACCCAGCTTGGCGAGGATGCGGGACACGAAGGTCTTGACGGTCTCCGGGCTGAGCACGAGAGCCGCGGCGATCTCGCCGTTGGAGAGGCCGTCCGCGATCAGCCGCAGCACCTCCAGCTCGCGCGGGGTCAGCGGAATGCCGTGCGGGGTGCCGCCGTCGGCGGGGCGGATACGGGCGGCGTAGCGGCCCACGAGCTGCCGGGTCACCTCGGGGTCCAGCAGGGCCGCGCCCGTGGCCACGGTCCGGATGCCGTGCAGCAGCCGGTCCGGCGGCGCGTCCTTGAGCAGGAAGCCGCTGGCGCCCGCGCGCAGGGCCTCGTAGACGTACTCGTCCAGGTTGAACGTCGTCACCACGAGCACCTTCACCGGATGCGGCACCCCGGCACCGGCGAGCAGCCGGGTGGCCTCGATGCCGTCGAGGACAGGCATCCGGACGTCCATCACCACGACGTCGGGGCGCAGCCGGCCGGCGAGGTCGACCGCGGCCTGCCCGTCCCCGCACTCGCCCGCCACCTCCAGGTCGGGCTGGGCGTCGATGATCGTCGCAAGGCCGGTGCGGATCAGCACCTGGTCGTCGCAGACCAGGACCCGCAGCGGCGCCCCGTCCGCGGCGGTCACGAGGGGCTCCCGGCGGGTATCCGGGCCTGCACGAGGAACCCGCCGTCCGCTCGTGGGCCCGCGCTGAACTCGCCGCCCAGGACGGCCACCCGCTCCCGGAGACCGGCGAGGCCGCGCCCGCTCCCGCCGGGGGACGCGGTCGGCCGACCGGAACCGCCGGAAGCGCCGGGGCCGCCGAGCCCGTCCGTGTCGACCTCCACGGTGATCTCCTTCTCGCCGTGCCGGACCCGTACCGAAGTGCGGCTGCCGTGGGCGTACTTGAGGGCGTTCGTCAGGGACTCCTGCACCACCCGGTAGGCCACCAGGTCGGCGCTGCCGGCCGACTCCGTTGGTGTGCCCTCCTCGGTGAACTCCACCGGCTGCCCGGCCCGGCGCGTCTGCTCCACGAGCGTGCGCAGCCGGCCGGCAGGCGGTGTCCTGACCCCCGTACTGCCGGTGCCGGTGCCGTGGTCGGGATTGAGCAGGTCGAGCAGATGGCGCAGGTCGGAGATGGCCCGGCGGCCGGTGTCCGTGACGGCGGTCAGGGTCTGGTCGAGGCGGTCGGGCGCGGCGGTCAGATAGCGGGCCGCCTCGGCCTGCACGACCATCGCCGTCACATGGTGGGTCACCACGTCGTGCAGCTCGCGGGCGATCCGGGTCCGCTCGGCGGTACGGGTGTCCTCGGCGACCCGCAGTCGGCGTTCGGCCTCCGCGGCCCGGGTGGAGCGCAGCCACGCCCCGACGCCCCACGCGAGGGCCAGCGCCAGGTAGAACGTCACGAACCCGCTCGCCGTCTCGCCTCCCGACCCCAGCCGGTGCAGCGCGACCGCCAGCGGCACGTAGGCCGCGGAGAACACGAGCGCGGTGGCCCGCCGGTGCCGTTCCAGATGGGCGCCGGTGCTGATCAGGGCGAGCGGCAGCGCCGTGCCCGCGGCCGAGTGGTAGCCGCGCAGCTGGTCGACGGCGAAGCCGAGAGACACCAGGGCGAGCGAGACGGCCGGCCACCGCCGGCGCACGGCGAGCGGCAGGCACTCCAGGCCCAGCACCGCGATGGTCAGCGCGTCGAACGGACGGTTCGGCAGATCCCCGACCTGCGTCCCCTTGCCGTGCAGCGCCGGCAGGAACGACCCGGCCAGGAGCAGCAGCCCGAGCGGCAGATCCCGGACCGTGACGTCGAGCCGGTGCCACCACCCGGGCGCCTGCCGAGGACTGATCACCGGGGCAGTGTAGCGACGGAGCCGGCCGGGACACCCCGTCGCGGGCGCGGTACCAGGTGCCCCCGTCGCTTGGCGAGCCACAGGAACGCGACCGTCACCAGCACCCCGAGCAGCACCGAGTACACGCTCGCCTCCGGCCCGAACTGCCCGCCGGTGACCAGCCGCGACCCCGAGGTGGTGGCGTCCAGCAGCCCCTTCTGCGCCGCGCCGCTGCCGGAGACCTCGGTGCCGAAGATGCCGGACTCGGCGAAGTTCCAGCCGAAGTGCAGGCCGATCGGCAGCCAGAGGGTGCGGGTGGCGGCGTACGCGGCGCCGAGCATGCCGCCGGCCTCGATCGCGATGGCGAGGGCGCCCCACACGGTCGCGTCCTTGTTGAGCAGATGCATCATCCCGAACAGCGCCCCGGTCGACATCAGCGCGATCCAGGTCCCGGTGCGTTCCTCGACGATCCGGAACAGCACGCCACGGAAGAGCAGTTCCTCCGTCACAGCGGCGGCGGCCATGTACCCGACGACCCCCAGCGCACCCGTCACCGACCCCACGCCGTGGATCGCGTAGTCCCCGAGAAAGGCGATGTTCCCGATGACACACGCGAACGTCACCACACCTATGACCACCCCCCGCCCGAAAGCCGCCCGCGCACCGACCCGCCCCACCTCGGTGCTCGGCCGGCGCTCGGTCCGCCGTACCACCCAGCCGTAGACGAGCACCGCGACCACGGCCGTCAGCAGACCGAGGACCAGGGTGAGGAACCAGTTCCCCTGCACCGCGGCGACACCCTGCCCCCCGACGAAGGCGACCGCCGCGACCGCCAGGAGCTGCCAGACCAGCCTCATGATGACTCCCTCACAGGATCCGCAGCCCAACCGCTGCGACTGGCCCGAACGCTACGGATCGGCCGCCCCGCAATCGTCACCACGCAGTGGACACCTGCCCGTAGCTCGCACGGGGGACAGAAAGGGGGGACATTCCGAACCGGCCGTCACCGCTCAGGGCCGGCGACGCGCTCCTGATCACTCACCGTAATCGCAGGGGATGCGAGGCCGCACGCGTCCACATAACGTCGCAGGTGAGGACCAGCCAGGGAGCGGACATGAGCCGAACCAAGCGCAGCAGCACCCGCGGCACGGCCCGTAAGCCGACGCCGAGGATCTCGTCCCGCATAGTGACGTCACCGACGGCGCCCACCCCGACAGCACCCACTCCGACGGCACCCGAACGCGGGTCGCCGCAGCCGGCGCCGCCCCGTGATCACACATTCCCGCACGGCCCGCCGCGCCGGCCCACCCGCATGCGCATATCCGGGACCAACCCGTGGTCGGTCACGGTGATGAGCTTCTTCTTCCTGACAGGCCTGGGCGTGTGCGTCCTCGGCGCCGCGCTCGCCACGTCGGTGCTGCTGGACATCGTGGCCCCGGGCGAGTGGCCGACGCCGTGGGAGACGCTGGTCGTCGCCACCGGGGTCGTCGCGCTGGAGATCCTCCTGGGCACCGTTCTGGCCTGCCTTTGCGGCTTCATGTACAACTACACCGCCCGGTTCAGCGGCGGTGTCGAAGTGGCCCTGACCGGCGATCTCACCGATCCGCCACCGGCCGCCCAAGCCCTCCGGCTCCTGACGCGGCTGCACGTGCACGCCCGGCGGCACCTGAACGCCTGGCTGCCGGCCAACCCCTTTGCCGGCGGGCGCCTTTCCCGCCGACCCCACGGCGACTCATCCCCACCCGACGCCGAAGCCGACCCCCGCCCCCGGCAGCCATAGCCACCCGGACAACCACGAGGGCGGCCCCTCGTCGGAGGGGCCGCCCTTCGCGTTCTGCCTGGTCAGGCAGGTAGAGGCCGTGACCGGAATTGAACCGGTGTAACTCGCTTTGCAGGTTTGTCGGTGCTGGTCAGGGCATGATCCGGGGTCATTCAGGGGCGTTCAATCCCGTGCGAACGGGGCGGCCGGCAGGGCTGAGTGAACGGCCCTGAACGACCGCGTACGGCTACGAACGAGACGGAAACTGAGACGGCTGCCCTGCCTGCGACCGCCCAGTTCCTCCACTGTGACACCCCTGTGAAGTCAGACCGTTACATTACCTAGATGGCTTTGATCAGTCCCGATGCGGCGCCGACCGTGGCCCTTGCGTCACTCTGTGTGACGTTCGCTTCGCTCGCCCTTGCTTTCTTTGCGTTCCGGGCCGGGGGGCCGAAGGTCGGCGTCCAGTCCTACATCGTGAAGTACTCGACTGGTGAGTACATGCTCCGTCTCGTTGTGTCGAATAGAGGGCGGTCGGCTACCACGATCGAGGTCGGGCATCTCGATGTCTCCTGGCCGTACGACGACAAGCCTTGGCGAGACACGCAGCGCACCCTTTGGCCTATGTTCCCCGCGGAGTTCCCCTTCCGGTTGGAAGGGAACATGCTTGTCGAGTGGTCCTGCCCGGCAACGGAGCTGATGACGGAGGCGATCCGTTGGCGACCCAACACCTGGCGGCTTCACGTCAAGATCGGTCATCGAAAGCGCAAGGTACGCATCTCAAAGACGATCGCTCTTGCGGAGAAGGTTGAAGCACGTCCACTGCGCTAGCTGAGCGGATGGATCCGCAGTGTGGGCCGGCCACGTCTAGCGGCGATCACTTTGCAGGTTTGTCGGTGCTGGTCAGGGCGTGGTCCGGGTGTGGTCGAACTCGTGCAGGTGTGGGTTGGACAGGGGAGAGCGAACCGCTCCGGAGGTAAGGAAAAGGAGATCATGCTTCGTCGCGCTTACTTTGTTCCGCCCTCTTCGAGTCCTACCGCTTTGCCGAAAGGGCGGATGGAGGCTGCCTTTGAATGGATTTCTGGCCGCAATGAACTTCCGGCTGTCATTCGCTCGCGAGCGCGAAGAAATCACTTTCGGCTAAGTGGAATTCGATATGCCCGCCGATTTACGCAGCGGGATATTGAAGAGAATATTAATGCACGCCTCCCGCAGGGTGAGGCGGTTTCATTTCGTGCGATTTGGATGGTTGAATTCTATACGCCGCCGGATGCCAGTGATATGTTTAGGAGGCTGCAGCAGCTCGATGGCGTTGCCCCGACGGGCAGGCGAGGTTACGCAGAGTGGTTTAAGTCCGCCCGAATGGCTGACGGAGGGGCGTGGACTAGGCTACCTAATTTTGCGTCACCGGGGCAGTCGACCTTGCCGTGGGGGGATCAGGTTTTTACAGCACTCCCTGAGGGCGTAAGTCGAGTTTGGGCCGGACTTGTAGCAGTGACGCATGGGATCAGTGCGCTCGTGCTTAGGTTTGAGTATGACGAGGACTTCGCGAAGAGCTATGGAGAACTCCTTCGCGAAGACCAGGGTAAGAGACTGGATCCTATCGGTAATGGGCATTCCATAATTTCTCCCATGTTTATGAAGTCGCGAAAGGTTAAGGAGTGGCGACAGTGCCGGATTGAACAGGCAAGTGAGTGGATCACTGCGCACTATCCCGGACATTTCACTCGGCAGGCCGAGACGCATCCTGTCGTCTACTTTGTCACAACGGCTAACGTGGTGCCGTGGCGGGATGAGCCCTCGGGCAATAGGGCCGATGGATATGGTGTGCTAGATCTGCAGCCAGACTTCAGATCTCAATGGGAGCCGTCCGATCTGACATCGCTAAGGTTTCGATGGGCGACTGAGCACACGGAGCGATGGCGCGGGGTAGAGGAAGTGCTCGCGTGTGCCGCGCGTGAGTCGGATTTGCTCTCCGCGGAACCTGTGGGAGTTGGATCCCACTACTCTTCGAGTATCAGCCATGCCATGCAACGCCTAGATGACAGCCTAACCGATATTGCAGTTAGGTGGGGATTTTACTCGTATGTCGCCAAGCTGAGTAACCAGATTGCGGAGGTTCGAGATCAGGCTACTTCGATTGCGAACGATGCGACACACAAGTCTTTCGTGTCTCTTCGGAATCGTCTGCTGATCAGCGGTATTGAAAGTCAGCTCGTGGCGAAAGAAATCGTTACTTTCTCTGCTAGTAATAGATGGCTCGGAGAAGGTTTCCGGATGAACGAAATCTTGCCTCAAGCGCTTCTGGGCCTAGGTGGGACTCCGATTCAATTTCATTCCTTGTTGGCGCGTCATATTGCGCGAGAGTCGGCTCGAATTGTCGACTCGGAAAAAGAAATTAGGGATTTGGTGTCAGCTGCCGCTGACTTGACTAACGCGGCGTACGGAATTCGATTGCAGGCGGTAGTGCTCTGGCTTACGGTGGTCTCGGTGGCGGTGGCAATTATTGCACTGGTCGTTGCCTTTTAGGTCAGTTGCTTCAGCGTTTCATAGGGAGTGGATGCGGTTCCCCGAACGAAGCGGAGCGGATACCTCTTCCCGCTGAGGCGCTCTGGCCCGATGCTGAACGTGGCACGCTTGACCCTGATGGCGGGAGAGGGAGAGGGAGAGGGAGTGGCGCAGCAAGCAAGCCCGCGCGGGACCTTTCAGAAGATCGCGGATCAGCTCAAGGCGCAGATGGATCGCGATTCGGAGATGGTGGAACTGCCGCCGATCGCGGAGGTCATGGACGATCACCAGGTCTCGCGTGGTGTGGTGCTTCGGGCGTTCGCGACGCTTCAGAGGGAGGGCGCTGCAGAACCGGTGCCGGGTGGGCGCTGGCGTGTGGTCAGAGCGGGACAGCGGACCGACCGTCGGCCCCTCGCCGAGCGGCTCACCGACGTCTTCGCGGATGACGGCCTTGAAGTCGGGGCAGCGTTCCCGAGTGCTTCCGCGCTATGCGAGAGGTTCGATGTCTCGCGCCCGACGGTCACCAAGGCGTTGGGGAAGCTGGAAGCAGCAGGATGGCTGTCCGAAGGGGGACAGGGCAAGCTACGGACCGTGCGCGCCCTGCCGTATCGAGAGGAGAGTTCCTCACAGTGACGGGACTGACGGAGTGGGCTTACCCGCTCGCCGAATCGCTGCTTTCCGATCCGCTGCCGCGTCGCTGGAAGCACTCCGTGGGAGTCGCTGAGCGCGCGCGCACCATCGCGCCGTTCCTCGGTGTGGACGCGGACCTCTTGGAAGCGGCTGCGGTCCTGCACGACATCGGATACGCACCGGACCTCGCCAAGACGGGCTTTCACCCGCTGGACGGGGCCCGCTACCTCCGCGACGTCGCCCAAGCCGACGAACGGGTCGTGAACTTGGTAGCGCACCACTCCTGTTCGTGGATGGAGGCGGAGGCCCGTGGGCTGCGCCAGGAACTTGAAGCCGAGTTCCCGCGCGAGGAGGCGCACCTCAATGACGCACTGTGCTACTGCGACATGAACACGACCCCGGACGGGACGCCCACGAATCCTGTGGACCGCGTGAACGAGATCACCGGCCGCTACGGGCCGGACAGCCTGATCGGTACATTCATCCGCCGGGCCGAACCGGAGATCCTGGCGAGCACCTCGCGTGTGCTCGATCGGGTCGCCGCCGCCAAGCGTCAGCCGATGTAGGGAGTCGGGCGGGTCCGATCCATCGCGTGCTCGATCCGGAGCCGCATGGTGGGGTGGACGTCCAACTGAGACAGGTCCGATGGGTCGACCCATCGGACCTGCGTCGTTTCATCGCTCGTACGCACCTCACCGCCGACAGGCCGCGCCCGGAAGCAGATACTGAACTGCTGCCGAACCTCGCCGTCGTCGTACTTCATCACATGCCCTGGGTCGGTGTAGATCCCGGACATGTCGACGACTTCCGCCTTGATGCCGGTCTCTTCCCAGACCTCGCGCACCACGGTGTCACTGATCGACTCGCCTACGTCGTGCCCCCCGCCGGGCAGCGCCCAGCGTCCGTTGTCGGACCGCTGGATCATGAGCACTTGGCCCGCATCGTTCTGTACGAACGCCACGACGGACGGCACGACCGAGTTGGCCGGCGGAGCGTCGGGGTCGTGCAGGTAGTCAATGCGTCCCATGATCAAGCTCCAGTGATGTCTTGTTCCGTGACCTGGCGAGCGCCTCCCCAGGTCTGTTCGATGCTATTCGCATACGTGTCGAACAGGCCGCCACCTGGTAGCCGTCGCAGGTGGAAGACCGGAGCCATGTAGGCACCGATGCCGTACACGTGGGGGTTCACGAGCATCTCGCCATCGGACCGGTAGATCGAGTTGTAGAGGGTCGTTGCGTGGAGCCGGAACCCAATCTCCGGATGGCTCTTGAGTAGCGGCCGGTAGTTCACCAGCGCGTTCCGGATTTTGCCGTCCATGATGCGGTGACCTTCGTCTATGCCGCGTTGCCGGACCGCTTCACAGTCTGGATCCCCGAGCAGGATGCGCGCCTGGGTGGTCCCCTTCACCTTCTCCTTCAAGAGATCCAGGAACACGGGATCCTCGGACAGGAAAAGCCCCGAGTAGACGAGGACATCGAGGTTGTTCTCAGCCCGTGCGTAGATCTCGCGCCACAGGTTCGGCGGCACCGTGTGTCGGTGTGGGTAGACGTTGACGATCTCGGCTTTCGTCAGGTCTGCCGCACTCTCAACAGCGCGATCGTCATCCCACAGTGTCGTCACGTCGACCTTGAGCGCCGCCGCCGTCGCGTACTGGTGTCGGCGATACGGCACCTTTCCCTTGGTGATCCAACGTTCGATCGTCTTCGGGTTGACGTCGATCTCGTCGGCGAGCGTCTGAATCGTCATGCCGGCGGCCAACAGAGCAGACCGCAAACGTTCGTTGGACATCTGCACCCCCGGTGGGACGTCTCGGGACCTCTTGAAGGTACCGAGACGTCCTTGAGGTGTCCACGTAGAGGGTAACCAAGTCCCCTGACCTGGGGCGATTCTGATGGTGCGCCAAGAAGTCCCGGCGCAAAGCCAAGAGGGTCCGTCGCCGTACTTGACGGCCCCCTATGCAGTACCTGTAAAACAGGTACTGCAATACCGGACGGGATCGCTCGGCAGGAAGGCGGCTATGCCGCGCGCCTCCAGCCCCGTATCGGTCGCTGTTTGAGAACGCTCCGCCGCTGGTGGGGCTGCATAAGTGGGTCTCTGAGCCGTCTCCCCGAAGTGACGGCCGCGCGGCTGCAAGACCGCGCATCTCTGACCTTCGCCGCATTCGTGCGGCGGCCGGTTGCCTCCGCTGCGCGTCTCGTACGTGCAGTGCTGAGGGGAGCCGGATGTTCCGACTTCAACGGCGAGCGGTCCCCGGGTGGCACCCCGGGGACCGCGACGGGCCGTTCCCTGTGAGAGGACACACGACCCTATGAACCCCATCGTGACTGTTCAGACCGCTGTTACCGAGTTCGCCGACTGGGGCGAGCCGACGGACGCGGACCTGGGCGCGATCGAGCAGGAGCTCCCGCTGATCCTGGCGGAGGTCGACCTGTTGGACGCGCAGATCATCACTCTGGACCGCACCCCGACCGTGCTGGACGGCCGCCGGATCCGCCGGGCCCGCCGCCGGGTGCTCGCGGCCCGGCTGGAGCTGACCAACCGCACCGCCAGCGCGATCCTGCCCGGCGGTGCCGCATGAGCACCCCGACCGGACAGACCCTCACTGCCGCGCACGCTGAGGTGAGGGCGGAGATCGCGCGGACCGACAACAAGACCGCGCTGCTGCTCGCGTTCGTCGGCGCGGTCCTGGCCGGCGCCTGGACGATCGGTGGCGCCCTCCCCCTCAACCCGGCGGCGGCCGTCGTCGGTGTGCTGGGCATGGTGCTGTTGGTCGGTGCGGCGAGTGTGCTGCTGACGTCGGTGCGCCCGAACCTGAACGGCGGTCACGGCTTCCCCCTGTGGGCCACCCTGACCCCCGAGCAGATCACCGCGAGCCTGTCGACGGATCTCGCCGCCGACATCGCCGGACTGTCCCGGCTCGCGGTCGTCAAGTTCACCTGCCTGCGCCGCGCGGTCGACCTCACCCGCGCCGGCGGCGCCCTCCTGATCGCTGCCGTGGCGCTGGCGCTCGGGGGTGCGGCATGAACGACGACACCCGCGAGTTCCTGGCTGCCGTCCTGGACGCCCTCAACATCCCCACCCCGGCCACCATCGGCGACCACGAAGCGTTCCGGATCCTGCTGGAAGACCGCGCGCTGGACGCGATCGTGGCCCTGACCGGCGCCCTGGGCGAACCCCCGGACACCGACTGGGGGCTCGGCTGGCACACCGGTTACCTGCGCAAGCAACTCGCGCAGAAGCCGCCGACCACCTACCGCCATTACGACGCGGACGGAGGTGCGGCATGAGCGCGGGCCGTTCCCTGAACAAGGTGCAGATCGGTGTCTTGAGCGCCGCGTTCGTGCCCATGCTCGCCACGGGCGTGGTCGGCGGTATCGGGACCTACAGCAACATCGGGCACGCCTACGGCAAGGGAACCGCCCTGGGCGCGCTCGGTGCGGGTGAGGGTGCCACGGCCGTTCTCGCGCTGGTCCTGCTCGGTCTGACGCTGCTGGGGCAGTCCTCCCCGCGTGTCATCCGCGCCGGGCTGTGGGCGCTGCCGGCCGCCGCCGCCTTCATGGGTGCGATGGCCGCGTCCGACCCCGGCCGCACCGTCATCTACGCCCTGACCCCGCTGGGCATGTCCGTGTCCGCCGAAGGTATGGCGTTCCTGGCCCGGCGGATCGTCGTCCACACCGACGGCCGGGACGCGGAGCACGAGCAGCGGACCGCCGACATCGTGCGGGCGCTCGCCTACCACCGCGCCCGTGCCGCCCACCACCCGAGCGATCGGGTGAAGTGGTGGTCGGAGCGGAAGTCGTGGCGTCTGGCCCGCAAGGTCGGGGTGGGAGACACCGCGCTGGGATCGAGTCTGCTCGATGTCCAGCGGCAGCGGGTCACGGCCGGCGCGGACGCGGCTCTTGCGTCGATGTTCGGCACCACCGCCGCGATCCCCGCCACGGTCACGAATGCGGAGGAATCGACCGGAAGCAGTCGAGAACGGTCTACCTCTGACCTGCCCGTATCGAGCACACCCACGGTCGTGGTGACACGGCTTTCGGTGCCCGATCCGGCGCCGGTCGACCTCGGCAAGTCGGGCGTCGGCGTGAAGCCGATGCCCGCCGTCGTCCCGGTGGCGCGGCCGGTCCCGATCGCCCCGACACCCGCCCGTCCGGTGGCGGCCGCGTCGAGCGCGCCGCGTCGGGCGACGGGCCGTGTCCCGGTCGCCGCCAAGTCGCCCCGCACCCGCCGCACCCCCGAACAGCTCATGACGGAAGCACGGAAGGCGACGGCCGGCCTGACGGACGCTGAGGTGACCGCAGAGGGCATCCGCCGGGCCCTGCGCACCTCGCCCGCCAACGCCCGGATGCTGCGTGACGCTCTGCTCGCCGAACGTGCCACCCAGGTGGTGACGCCGTGAGCACCCTCGCCGCGCTCTTACCGGCCGTGCCGCCCGCGATCGGGTGGGCGGTCCACGCCCGGTGGCTGCACGGCCGGTTGACAACGGCTCGCCGTGACCCGCTCACCGGGTTGTGGACGCGGGACGCGTTCACCCGCAGGGCCCGCCGCCTGCTGCGCGACCCCCGCGCCGTGGTGGTGCTGGCGGACGTCGACCACTTCAAGCACATCAACGACACCCACGGCCACGCGGCCGGTGACGCGCTGCTCGCCACGGTCGCCGCCCGCCTCGCCCACGGCACCACCCCCGGCGGTGTCGCGGGCCGGCTGGGCGGCGACGAGTTCGCCGCCGTCGTCATCGACCGCGACGGCTCGATGCCGGACCGGCTGCACACCCTCGCCCGTGTCCTCGCCCGGCCGGTCGACACCGCCCCCGACGTGCACACCACGGTGTCGCTGGGGTGGGTCCGGGCCGGTGACCATCCGGATGAGGACCTGTCCGCGCTGCTGCGCCGTGCCGATGAGGCCATGTACGCGGCCAAGCGGTCCGGGCGGTCCGGGCCCCGCCGGGCCCGCCTCGGGCGGCTGCTCGGCTCGGTCGCCGGCCGCCGACCCGGACGGCGCGGCGCGGCATGAGCACGCTGCCCGTCTACCCCTGGCGCCTGGCACCGGACGGCTACGCCACCCGCCGCCAACTGCGGGCCCGCAACCTGCGCCCCGGTGGTCAGGGCGTCGCCGCTCAGCTCGAACGCTCCCGCCGCCGACGTCCGCCGCTGGTCGCCTACCTGTACCGCGTCGACCTGGCCAAACCGGTCCGGCCCATGACTCCGGCCAGGTGGGCGGCGCTCGCCAAGGCCAATGCCGCCCGCCGCACATGCCCCGACTGCCGGCGTGACGCCGGCTACGTCATCCCCACCGCGCTCGGCACCTGCGCGCCCTGCGCCTACCCCGAAGGGATCGCCTGACATGGGCAAACCCGACACCCGCCGTGTGGACCGCGAGATCAGCAAGACGCAGAAGAAGTTGGAAGCGGTCCAGCGGGGCGAGTGGTGGCCGCTGACCGGCAAGGAGCGCCGGGACATGTTCCGGGCGATGGCCGGCGGCGCCCGCAGCATCCACCAGGGACACAGCACCAGCGGCGCCGAGACCCGTATGGACTCCATCGGTTCCTCGGTGGAGTCCCGGCTGAACGCCGAACTGACCGCCCTGCACGGCGAGCGCCAGCGCATCATCACCGAGTACGCGCAGGCCAAGGCCAAGACGAAGTCGTCCGGGTGGTGGTGAGCGTGGACGCTCGTTGCCTCGCCGCTCACCCGGACGACCCGACCGGCTGTGTCGGTGCGGTCGTGGTGACCGTGCTGGACGCCTTCAACGCGGGCGCGAACGGGTGCGAGCACCACGGCGCCCGCCTCCTGGCCAGCCTGGACGGTGCCCGCGTCTACGGCCTGCCCGACGCCCCGGCCGGCAGCGCCATCCGCGTCTTCACCGCCGCCGACACCCTGCGCCCGTTCTGCTGGGCCGACGGCCCCCGCACCGACCCCTCCCAGCTCAGCCGTGCCGAGAACCGCGCCCGGTGCGCCGACCTCCCCTCCCTTGCCTCCCGTTCAGGAGACCTGCCGTCATGACCGAGAACGTCATCAACCTCCACAAGCCCACCGACCCCCCGACCGGCGCCAACGCCCCGACCGTCCTCACCGTCGTCCCCGACCCGGCACCGGCCCCGCGGCTGCCGCTGTGGGTGCGCTCCGGCCGTGCGGTCAAGGCCGCCGCGACCGACGAGAACACCAAGACCGTGGTCCGGGCGGTGGCCCGGCACGGCCTGTACACGTTCAACGGGGGCCGGATCGTGGCCCGCCGCACCTGGGACGGCAAGACCGGCGCCCGCTATGAGCGCATGATCCGGGCCGCCGAAGCGGCCGGGAACCTGGAAGTTGCGGAGGAGTGGGAGGAGCGTCTCCAGCGCTTCCGCGAGGCACGCCACCGCCGCCGCATGGACCTCCTCCACTCCCCGGTCGAGGTGGCCAAGGGCGTGGCCGTCGGCACCGGTATGGGCATCGCCGGGCTGCTCGCGCTCGGGGTCGTCATGGCCATCAACACCAAGCGGCCGGCGGACGTCATCACCCCGCTCGCCGCCACCATCGACTTCATCGCGACCCTGATCCGGATCGTTCAGATCGTGTGGGGCCCGGCGCTCACGATCGGCCCCTTCCTCGCGCTGCTCGCCCTGTGGTCGGTCGGCGCGCACCAGAAGGCGGCGCCGTCGTGGTCGATGCCTGAGCACCAGCGATCGAGCGATGGCGAGCCGATCACGCCCTCGATCGTGGTCAAGGCCCTGCGTGACCTCGGTATCCCGGCGCTGCGTAACGCCATCAAGGAGATGGGCGACGTGGGCGCGTCGATGCTCGGGCCGATCCGGATCGCCGGATGCGGTGTCGAGGTCGACGTCACGCTCCCGTCCGGGGTATCCACGATCGAGGTGCAGCAGCGCCGCAGGAAGCTGGCGGAGAACCTGACCCGGCACGAGCACGAAGTGTTCATCACGATCCCCGAAGCGGCCCGCACCGTCCGCCTCTGGGTCGCCGACTCCGGTGCGCTCGATGAGCCGATCGGTCCGTCTCCGCTGGTCACCGACGAGACCATGACCGCCGATTACAAGAAGGGCAAGGCCCCCTGGGGTCAGGACCTGCGCGGCGACGCGGCGGCCTTGAGCCTGTATCAGCGCCATCTGCTCATCACCGGCCTGTCGAACCAGGGCAAGACCGCTTCCCTGCGATCGCTCGCCCTGTGGGCCGTGCTCGACAAGACCATCGAATTCCGGATCGCCGACCTCAAGGGCGGTGACTGGGTCATGTTCAACGGCCTGGCCACCGTGCTCATCCAGGGCCCGACCGACGACCACGTCATCAAGGCCACGGAGATGGTCGAAGGCGTGGTCGATGAGATGAACCGGCGGATCGAGGACCGTCAGTTCGAGCCGAACATGGAGTTCCCGCCCCTGATCTGCATCGTGGACGAAGCACAGGTGGCGTTCATGTGCCCGGTCAAGGACGACCTGGGGCAGCAGTACGGCGGATCCAAGGCCACCTCCCGGTACTTCATGGCCGTGCGGAAGATTCACAACCAGGGCCGTGCGGTCAACGTGCTGATGTGGCAGGGGACCCAGGACCCCACCGACCAGAACCTTCCCAAGCTGGTCAGGGAAGGTGCCCACACGCGTGCCTCGCTCGCGCTGGGCACCGAGTCTCAGGCCCGCATGGCGCTCGGGGACAAGGCCGTCGACGGCGGGGCGGCCCCGAACCTGCTGCGTCCCGGGCTGGACCAGGGAACGTTGGTCATCGCGTCCAGCGGGATCGACATCCCCAAGGGCCAGTCGTCCATCACCGTGCGCACGCACTTCATCGGCCACGACGACGCAACCGCCATCGCTGAGCGGGCCAAGGCCCTGCGCAGCGGGATCACGACCCTGCACGCCGTTGAACCGGAGCGCGAGACGCGTGACCCGCTCGCGGACATCGCCGCCGTCCTCGGCACCGACACCCGCATCAGCACCCAGGACGTTCTCAAGCGGCTCGCCGTGCTCGCCCCCGACACCTACGGCAAGTGGTCGTTCATCGACCTCAAGCGCGTGCTCGCCGGCACCGCAGGCGAGCCCCACAAGTCGGACGGGCGCATGGTCGTCGTCGCCGACCGCATCGCCCGCGCACTCGCCGACCGCGACGAGACGGATTCCGCTTCCGCTTCCCAGTGACAGGGAGTCGACCCCCGTCGGGTCAGGGAGGCAGGGAGAACTCCCTGAACCCCTCCCTGGCCCGCCTCCCTCCCCCTGACCTGCGTAATTGATCGTCAGGGAGGCAGGGAGGCGCCCCAGGTCAGACCCCTGAAACCCCCCTCACAACGCCCCCGGCAGGGGGTGTCCCCGCCTCCCTGAACCGTGACCGGAAGGGATTCCGCATGTACCCCGAGACCACTCCCGAAGCGTTCCGCAAGGGCGTCCGGATGAGCGAGGACGTGGCCGCCGCCGAAGCGGCCTGGATCATCGCCGACGCCTACCGGCCCGCCCCCGACACCCCGACCGCCTACCGCGACACCAGCCCGCTCCCGGCGTACGGCGACACGCCCCCGGTCATGCAGCCGGACCGCAGGATCGTGCCCGCGTGGGCCGCCGGGACCGCCGTCGCCGGCATCGGCGTGGGAGCCGCATTCGTCGGCATCGGGTGCGGTGTCTGGCTCGCCTGCCAGGGATTCGCCGCCGTCTCCCTGACGAGCGTTCTGTTCGTCACGCTGCCGATCGCCGCCGTGGGCGGTGTCGTCGCCGCGATTGGCACCGCGTTGCGCTCCCTCAAGGCCGTCCACACCGAGAACCACCACCACTACGCCGGCCCGGTCCGGCAGGAGAACACGACCACGAAGACCTATGGGGTCATCGCCCGCACCCGCAACGAGCACCACGGCTGACAGGAGACCCAACACCCATGTTCCGCCTGCGAATCAAGGTCCTCGACGGCTGCCGCTTCCGTGCCCTGGTCCTGACCGACACCCCCCGCCCCGACTGCCCGGACTGCAAGGGGCGCGGGGGCACCGTGCAGCGCTACGGCTACCCGGACGCCGGGGAGTACTGGGGCAGCGGTTGGGAGTTCTGCCCGTGCTGGTCGACGTGGCGCATGACCCTGCTGCCCCTGCCGCGCTGGATGCGCCGCACCCGGCGCGGCTACCGCGCCAAGGCCCCGTTCTAGCTGTGCCAAGGGCGGCCCCCTCGTCTCGCCAAAGTCGCGGGGCCGCCCTTGTCCAACCAGGACCCAACCAGGAACTGGAGACATCCAGAATGACCCAACCCACCCTCATCCGGCGAGTGTCCGGCCCCCGACCGCGCCTGCTGGACCTCTTCTGCTGCGCCGGCGGCGCCGGTGTGGGCTACCACCGCGCCGGATTCGACGTGGACGGGTGCGACGTGGCCAACCGCCCCAACTACCCGTTCCCCTACCACCGGGGCGACGCTCTCGCCTACCTCGCCCACCTGATCGTGACGGGGGAGATCCGCCGGTACGTGTTCGTCCACGCCTCGCCGCCGTGCCAGCACGGATGTGCCCTCACCGTGGGCACCAACGCCTCGCAGGGCTGGGGCGGCGCCCACGTCGACCTCGTGGCGCCCACCCGGGAACTGCTGGACGCGACCGGTCTGCCGTACGTGATCGAGCAGCCCAACGGCCGTGCGGAGATCCGTAAGGACCTGACGCTGTGCGGCGAGATGTACGGCCTCGGGGTCATCAGGCACCGCAACTTCGAGTTGGGCGGCTGGACGACCGAGCAGCCCGCGCACGTCCCCCACCGGGGCCGGGTGCGCGGCTACCGACACGGCCGCTTCTACGACGGCCCGTACGTCGCCGCGTACGGCAACGGCGGCGGCAAGCCCACCGTGCCCGAACTCCAGACCGCGATGGGCATGCACTGGACGGACGTCCGCGAGGAGCTGACCGAGGCGATCCCGCCCGCCTACACCGAATTCATCGGCCGCGCCTACCTCGCCACCCGCACGACCAGCGGTCTGGGGGTGGCCGCGTGACCACCACACTCACCCCGCTGCGCACCGCGCTTCAGCTCGGGGCGGCCGGCGTCCCGGTCCTGCCCCTGCGGGCGGGAAAGCTGCCGTTCGGGAACTGCCCGACCTGCGCGCGAAACGCGTGCGGTGGCCGGCCGAACATGAAAACCCCCGGCTCGTGCGCCTGCCCGCAGCCCTGCCATGGCTGGGCCGCCGCCACCATCGACCCCCACGTCCTCAACTCGCCCGCGTGGGGGCCGGCGTGGCGGCACGCGGCGTCCGTGGCCTACCACCCCGGCGGCGCCGGCGTGACCGTGGTCGACCTCGACAACCCTGCCGCCGTCCGGTGGGCCCGTGAGACGCTGCCCGCGACCCGGACCGTGCTCACCACCCGAGGCGAACACTGGATCTACCGGGGCACCATGCCGTCCTCGAACGCCGTACGGCCCGGCATCGACATCAAGTCCCTTATGGCGTACGCCCGTTGGCTCGACAACGGCACGGGCGCCATGGCCGCTCTCCCGGACGCTGTGCGCGCGTTAAAGGAGCCGTCGCACGCCCGCAGGGCGCCACAGAGCCTCTCAGTGCCTCTGAGGGGGCATGGGGGCGAGTGCCCACACCGCACGCCCACCTACCTGGACCGTGGGATCACCATGGGCGTGCAGCGCATCACCGAGGCCCGCAGCGCCGTCCACGCGACCGTGTACCGGACGTTCCTCGCGGTGCTGTCGACGCACGGCCGGTGCGGCTGCCTCACCGACGCCCACGTCACGCGGCTGTTCACCGCCGCGCAGGCCAAGGGCGAAACGGCCCGGCACTGCACCGACGCGTGGACCAACGCCCTGACCACATTGGGACTGTGACCATGGCCGACGACGACAAGAACCCGGCCCGAGAGATCATCACCGACTACGCGCAGACGCACTTCCGGTACTTCCGCACCGCCGACGGCACCGTCTACGCGCAGCGCAACGGCCACCCCGTCGCCCGCCCAATCCGCTCCCAGGGAACCACCGGCAGCCACCGCCAAGAACTCATGGTCGGCCTGTTCAAGGACGGACTGGGCGTGTTCAACGGGACCGCGCTTAAAGAGGCACTCGACTTGATCGAAGCACTTGCACTGACCGAGGACGTCCAGCCCGTGTACATCCGCGTCGCCCCGGGATTCGACGGGGCCACCTGGTTGGACCTGGGGCGTGCCGACGGCCAGTCCGTCCGTATCCACCCCACCGGATGGGACATCGCCGTTCCGGACCCGCGTGAGGTGTGCTGGCGGCGCACCCAGCTCACCGGCGAACTCCCGCTGCCGGTCAAGAACACGGACGGCAAGGGCATCGACCTGCTGCTGAGGCTGTGCAACTTCGCCACGGCTGAGACGGAGTGTCTGGCCATCGCGTGGCTGGTCGGGTGCCTCGGGCCGTCCGTGCCCGTCCCGGCCCCGTTCCTCACCGGACCGCAGGGCGCCGGCAAGTCGACCGGCGGCCGGATGCTCGTACGGATCATCGAAGGCATGACCGGTGACCTGCGCCGCGCCCCGAAGGATGAGGAGAACCTCCTTGCGGCCGTGGCTGCCGGATGGGTGACCGCGCTGGACAACCTCTCCCACATGAGCCCGGACCTGTCCGACGCGATGTGCTGCATCGTGACTGGTGCCGAGAACGTAAAGCGCGCTCTGTTCACTGACGGGGACGTGTTCCGCGTCGGCTACCGTCGCCCCCTGCTCCTGACCGGCATCGACGTCGGAGTCATCCGGCCCGACCTCGCGGAACGGCTCCTGCCGCTCAGGCTGGAGCGGCCCCGAGTGCGGCGCACCGAGGATGAGCTGTGGACGGAGTACGCGCAGGTGCTGCCCGTCGTCCTCGGCTCGCTCCTGGACCTGACGGTCAAGGTCCGCGCGGTGGACGCGGAGACCCCGACCGACCTGCGCATGGCGGACTTCGCCCACCTGTGCGCGCAGCTCGACGCGGCAACCGGTCTGGGTGCTCTGGCCGCCTACCGGGCCAGCCTGGACGACCTCAACGACGACGTCATCGAGGGCGACCTGTTGGCTCAGACGGTCCTCGCGCACGCGGCCGGCATCGAACCGGGGACGGGGCAGCAGATGACGTCCACGGAGTGGCTGCACTGCCTCAGCCGCGTCTACACCGGAGACGACTTCCGCCCCCTGCCAAAGGGCTGGCCGACCACCGGCAAGGTCCTCTCCGACCGGCTCAAGCGGCTACAGCCCACCCTCGCCGCGCGGGGCGTACTCATCGACTCCGGACGCACCCGGGAAGGCCGCTACATCGAAATGGCCCGCACACAGGCCGCGCCGCCGCACGAACAGCAGACGCTCTGACCGGCGCCACGGCCGAACAGCAAGAGGAGCACCACCGGCCAGGCGTGCTCCTCTTGCTGTTCGGCGCTCGCGCCGCCCCGATGGACGCGCCGCGAAGCGGCTCCTTCTTCACGTTCTGAGCCGCGCCACACCACCACGGACACCCCCTCTTTTTTCCTAAGTAGGGGAACGCTGCGTCACAGCGTCACACGATCTTGGAAAACGGCCGGTGACCTGCACATAAGGGCGTGACGCAGACGGCCCCTCTCTGCGTCACGCCGCGTCACCTGCGTCACGCGTGACGAGAGCCTGCGTCACGCGTGACGCACCCCGAACGCTCTGCGTCACACCAAACCCGCAGGTCAGAAGCCTGCGTGACGCGGGTGACGCTGTGACGCAGAAATCCTCACCTCGGACACACGCAGGCTCCTGAGAAGCCTGTCGAACCAACGACACCCCGGCCGTGCATCCCCTCACCCCTAGGAGCTCCCGCGTGAGTATCGCCAGTGTGGACACGGTCCGGCTCGTTGACGCCGGCGGACCGGCCCCCGTTCTCCTGACCGTCGAAGAGGCTGCCTGCTGCCTCCGCATAGGCCGGACCACATGCTTCGGCCTCATTCGTACGGGAGAGCTGGAGTCCCTGTTGGTTGGCGGACTCCGGCGCGTTCCCGCCGACGCCCCCGCCGCCTACCTCGCCCGCCGACGCGCCGAACAGCGCGCGGCCTGACCGGCCTCTCAACGGAGCGCCACCCCCACGGGGTGGCGCTCCGGCCGTTTCCACCCACCCCGAAGGAGTCCGCCTGTGGCGGAAGACAAGAAGCGCACCCGACAGCCCAACGGCCGTAGCTCGATCTACTTCGGTAAGGACGGCAAATGGCACGGCCGCGTGACCGTCGGCGTCCGCGACGACGGCACGACGGACCGTCGCCATGTCGAGCGCAAGACCAAGGCTGAGGTAGCGGAGGCTGTTCGAGAGCTGGAGAAACAGCGCGACGCCAAGACCGTAAGGAAGCCGGGCAAGGCGTGGACGGTCAAGGCGTGGTTGACGCACTGGGTTGAGAACGTCGCGCCCCTCGCCGTCAACGACAACACGATGGTCGGGTACGGCGTCGCGGTCCGGAAGCACCTCATCCCCGGCTTGGGCGCTCACCGGCTCGACAGACTCAAGCCCGAGCACATCGAGACGTTCTACGCCAAGATGCAGGCCAATGGCAGTAAGCCCGCCACCGCTCACCAGGTGCACCGAACTCTGCGCACAGCCCTCAATGAGGCTGTACGGCGCGGCCATCTCGGCAGGAACCCTGTCCTGTTGGCTAAGGCCCCAAAGACGGGGGAGTACGAGGTGGAGCCCTACAGCGTTCAAGAGGTACAGCGACTGTTGAAGGCCGCTGACCGCCATCGCAACTCCGCGCGATGGGCCGCCGCGCTCGCCCTCGGACTGCGTCAAGGGGAGGTACTAGGGCTGACGTGGGACGACGTGGACCTTGAGGGTGGATTCCTTGTTGTCCGCCGTAGTCGTCACAGGCCGCAGTACGCCCACGGGTGCGCGGAGCCCTGTGGACGCAAGGCCGCCGGGTACTGCCCGCAGAGGCGACGAACCAACCCCGAGTTGTCCACCACCAAGTCGCGCGCTGGCCGTCGCGCGGTCGGACTCCCCGAACAACTCGTTGCCTTGCTCGATACGCACCTCAAGGCGCAGGAAGTGGAGCGGGAAACGGCTGGGCAGCGTTGGGAGGAGAACGGCCTTGTCTTCCCGGACGAGCATGGCCGTAGTCCGTCCCATCGCCGCGACTGGACCGAGTGGAAGGCTCTTCTGACAGAGGCCAAGGTTCGGGACGGCCGTTTGCACGACGCGCGCCACACGGCCGCGACGGTGCTACTCATCCTTGGTGTCCCCGAGCGGGCGGTCATGGGGCTCATGGGGTGGTCCACAACCGCCATGGCCGCTCGGTATCAACACATGGTCGACGCAGTACGGACGGACATCGCCAAGCAGGTGGACGGTCTGATCTGGGAATGACATGGGCGGCCCAGTGCGTCAGCGCGCACTGGGCCGTGTCACAAAACCTCTACGGTACGGCACTTAGCTGCGATACATGGCGTCATGTGCCATTACGGTGAAGCGGTCCAGCTGCATCCCGAAATTCAGTCGTCGAACTCCTATCTCCTCCACTGATTCATCCATATTGGAGGGTCTGAAGTTTATTAAGCGGAAGGTTCCGTCGGAGTATCTCCCGAGAGTGACGATTGAATCCCGTAGGGTCGACAACAGGTCGCCCACCGCTGCATCGCATTGTAGGTATTGCTCATACACGCCTGGTGGACCTTCGAGGCGCATTGCTGTGTAGGTGTCGGTGGGTCCTTCGTGGAAAAGTTCACTGATCCGGTTTATTAAATCTTCAGAAGTTTCGTGTGCTACGGGAGGCGTCGTGTCTTCGTCGTAGTATGAAACGAAGTCAGCCCATATTTGATCGACTTTTTTCATGATGTCTGTATACTCGGCGAGCGCTGGAAGGTAGACGGCCCGTCGCGCCGTTCGCTGCATCTGGCCTAGGTTGGCGCGAAGCTGGCCCCGGCCCGTTACTGCTGCGGCGGCCACTGCACCGCCAGCTCCTAAGACGCCCCCGATTGCAGCCCCGATGAGCCCTGCTAGCCCTGCGTCCATGGCGTGAGTATGGACGTCTTGGCGTGTGAAGGCCGCTGCTTTCAGAGATCTTGCTGCCTACTCTCACTCAACGCTGGAGCTGCTGGGTGAGCCGACGCGGTACTGGTGGGGGGCAACTGAGACGGGAACTGAGACGGACGACCGACAGGGCGACCCCGTCTGAGGTGTCGCCCTGTCGTTTTGCCTGGTCAAGGCAGTAGAGGCCGTGGCGGGAATCGAACCCACGTAACTCGCTTTGCAGGCGAGTCCCTAAACCACTCGGGCACACGGCCGTGTCGGTGGTTAGAAGGTACGGGGGTGTGGGGGAGGGGCTCAAGGGGACGGGCGGGGCTGCAACGGGACTGCCATACGGCGTTCATGAACCGGGGGACCGGGGGTGTACGACCAAGGTCGGAGGCGTGACGGGGCTTGCGACAGGGGCCAGGGTGGGCTTTGGGCCTTACCGTGGTCAGCATGACCGCCCTTGAGCCGAGCGACGCCGTCGTCGCAGACGAGACCGCTGACAGAGCCGATGCGGGTGGTGTGCTGGGGCGGCCGTATCGGGCGCTGAGTGTCGGGATCGTGTCCGTCGTGCTGCTGATCGCGTTCGAGGCGACGGCCGTCGGGACGGCGATGCCCGTGGCGGCCCGGGAACTGGACGGGGTGTCGCTGTACGCGTTCGCCTTCTCCGGGTACTTCACGACCAGCCTGTTCGGGATGGTGCTGTCCGGGCAGTGGTCGGACCGGAAGGGGCCGCTCGGGGCGCTGACGACCGGGATCGGGGCCTTTGCCGCCGGGCTTGTCGTCGCCGGGACTGCCCAGGCCATGTGGGTGTTCATCGCGGGGCGGGCCGTGCAGGGGTTCGGTGGCGGGCTGGTCATCGTCGCGTTGTACGTCGTCGTGGGACGGGCCTACCCGGAGCGGTTGCGGCCCGCGATCATCGCCGCGTTCGCCGCGGGCTGGGTGGTGCCGTCCGTCGTCGGGCCGCTGGCCGCCGGGGCCGTGACCGAGCAGCTCGGGTGGCGGTGGGTGTTCCTCGGGATCCCGGTGCTCGTGGTCTTCCCGGTGGCACTCGCCCTGCCGCAGATACGGCGCCGGGCCGGCGGACCCGTGACGGAAGGCGGGCAGGGAGCCTTCGACCGGCGGCGGATCCGGCTTGCCTTCGGTATTTCACTCGGCGCGGGGCTGCTGCAGTACGCGGCCCAGGACCTGCGGTGGGTGGCGGTGATACCGGGGCTGCTCGGTGGTGCGCTGCTGGTGCCCGCGGTGCTCGGGCTGCTGCCGCGCGGCACCTGGCGGGCGGCCCGGGGCCTGCCGTCGGTGGTCCTGCTGCGCGGTGTCGCGGCCGGCACCTTCATCTCCGCCGAGTCCTTCGTGCCGTTGATGCTCGTGACCCAGCGGGGGCTGTCACCCACCCTCGCCGGATTCTCGCTGGCCGCGGGCGGGGTGACCTGGGCGGTGGGCTCGTGGGTACAGGCGCGGCCGCGCATGGAGCCGTACCGGGAGCGGCTGATGACCCTGGGGATGGTGCTGGTCGCCGCGGCGATCGCCACCGTGCCGGCTGTGCTGGTGGCCGGCGTGCCGGTGTGGATCGTCGCCGTCGCCTGGGCCTTCGGCTGTTTCGGGATGGGCCTGGTGATCGCCTCGGCCAGCGTGCTGATGCTCCGGCTCTCCGCCCCGGAGGAGGCCGGCGCCAACTCCGCCGCCCTCCAGATCTCCGACGCCCTCTCGGACGTCGTCCTGCTCGCCGCGACCGGCGCGGCCTTCGCGTCCCTCGGCGGCGGCAGCATGACGGGGGCGGCCGGCTCCGGTTCCCATCCGGCGGCCTTCGTCGCCGTGTTCCTGCCGATGGCGGGCATGGCCCTCGCCGGGGCCTGGGTGGCGACCCGGCTTCGTGATCTGTGACGTGAGTCCCACCCGGGGGTGACCCGGCCTTGTCCGCGCCTTGACGGTCACGGGGCGCCGGTAGGGTGGCCCGGTTGTCATACGTAGCCCCCAACCCCCTTACTGCCGCCCGACCCCCTTACTACGGAGACCGTGACTACCACCGCCGCCTCTGCTTCCCAGTCCTCCCACCACCTTTCGCCGGCCTTCCCGGGCCGGGCGCCCTGGGGTACCGCCAGCAAGCTGCGTGCCTGGCAGCAGGGGGCCATGGAGAAGTACGTCCAGGAGCAGCCGCGCGACTTCCTGGCCGTGGCCACGCCCGGCGCCGGGAAGACGACGTTCGCGCTGACGCTCGCGTCCTGGCTGCTGCACCACCATGTCGTGCAGCAGGTCACCGTCGTCGCCCCCACCGAGCACCTGAAGAAGCAGTGGGCGGAGGCCGCGGCAAGGATAGGGATCAAGCTCGATCCCGAGTACAGCGCCGGACCGCTCAGCCGGGAGTACGACGGGGTCGCCGTGACGTACGCCGGTGTCGGTGTGCGGCCGATGCTGCACCGCAACAGGTCCGAGCAGCGCAAGACGCTCGTCATCCTCGACGAGATCCACCACGCCGGCGACTCCAAGTCCTGGGGTGAGGCCTGCCTGGAGGCGTTCGAGCCGGCGACCCGGCGGCTGGCCCTGACCGGCACGCCGTTCCGGTCCGACACCAACCCCATTCCCTTCGTGACGTACGAGGAGGGGCAGGACGGGATCCGGCGCTCCGCCGCCGACTACACCTACGGGTACGGCAACGCGCTCGCCGACCACGTCGTGCGGCCCGTCATCTTCCTCTCCTACAGCGGCAACATGCGCTGGCGGACGAAGGCCGGCGACGAGATCGCCGCGCGGCTCGGTGAGCCGATGACCAAGGACGCCGTCAGCCAGGCCTGGCGTACGGCGCTCGATCCGCGCGGTGAGTGGATGCCGGCGGTGCTGCGCGCGGCCGACCAGCGGCTGACCGAGGTGCGCAAGGGCATCCCCGACGCGGGTGCCCTCGTCATCGCCTCCGACCAGGAATCGGCCCGCGCCTACGCCAAGCTCATCCGCGAGATCACGGGGACGAAGGCGACCCTGGTCCTCTCCGACGACACCGGCGCGTCCAAGCGGATCGACGACTTCAGCGGCAGCGACGACCGGTGGATGGTCGCGGTCCGGATGGTGTCCGAGGGCGTCGACGTGCCCCGGCTGGCGGTGGGGGTCTACGCCACGACCATCTCGACGCCCCTCTTCTTCGCCCAGGCCGTCGGGCGGTTCGTGCGGTCCCGGCGGCGCGGCGAGACCGCGTCGGTGTTCCTGCCGACCGTGCCCGATCTGCTGACCTTCGCCAACGAGATGGAGGTCGAGCGCGACCACGCCCTCGACAAGCCCAAGAAGGACGGCGAGGAGGACCCGTACGCCGAGTCCGAGAAGGAGATGGAGGAGGCGAACAAGGAGCAGGACGAGGACACCGGCGAGCAGGAGCAGTTCGCCTTCGAGGCGCTGGAGTCCGAGGCCGTCTTCGACCGGGTGCTCTACGACGGTGCCGAGTTCGGCATGCAGGCCCACCCGGGGAGCGAGGAGGAGCAGGACTACCTGGGCATCCCGGGGCTCCTCGAACCCGACCAGGTGCAGCTGCTGTTGCAGAAGCGGCAGGCCCGGCAGATCGCGCACAGCCGCAAGAAGCCGGACGACGAGGCCGACCTGCTGGAACTGCCCGCGGAGCGGCGGCCCGTGGTCTCCCACAAGGAGATGATGGAGCTGCGCAAGCAGCTGAACACGATGGTCAGCGCGTATGTGCATCAGAGCGGGAAGCCGCACGGGGTGATTCATACGGAGCTGCGGAGGGTGTGCGGCGGGCCGCCGAGCGCGGAGGCCACGGCGGGGCAGTTGCGGCAGCGGATCGCCAAGGTGCAGGAGTGGGCTACCCGGATGCGGTAGTCGGTCGGGTGCGGCTGAGGGGGGGTGCTCGCGCCCGCGCGGCGGAGCCGCATATGGACACAGCCCCGCGCCCCTTTGGGGCGCTGTTGCGAGGGCGCTGCGTACATCGCTGTGTACATACCGGCCTAATCCGCAGTAGTCCATACCGGTACGTGACCGGATTCTGGACGGAGGCTTCCGCTCAGCGAACCCCCTTCGCTACTGTCCGGCTACGCACACGCCCCGTGGCAGCGCCGCCGCGGAGCGCAGCCGTGAAGCGACTGGGCCCGGAGCCGCCGGGCCGTCCTGCCGATCGGCGGCCTCTGAAGCGCGTCGCTGACGGGACTCGGCGACGCATCCGCCGCGTCGGAGGTTGCCGACCTCACCACTTAAGGAGTGGGCGTCGTGACCGCGGAGACCTCTCAGACGCTCGACCGGGGACTGCGCGTCCTCAAACTGCTGGCCGACACGGACCACGGGCTGACCGTCACCGAGCTTTCCAACAAACTGGGCGTGAACCGGACCGTGGTGTACCGGTTGCTCGCCACGCTTGAGCAGCATGCGCTGGTACGGCGTGACCTGGGCGGGCGAGCCCGGGTCGGGCTGGGCGTGCTGCGCCTCGGTCGGCAGGTGCATCCCCTTGTACGGGAAGCCGCCCTGCCGGCGCTGCGTTCGCTCGCCGAGGACATAGGGGCGACGGCTCATCTGACCCTGGTCGACGGGACCGAGGCGCTCGCCGTCGCGGTCGTCGAGCCGACCTGGACCGACTATCACGTGGCCTACCGGGCCGGATTCCGGCACCCGTTGGACCGCGGGGCCGCCGGCAAGGCGATCCTGGCCGCACGGCACAAGTCGCGGGACGACCCCGGGTACACGCTGACCCACGGCGAACTGGAGGCCGGGGCGAGCGGGGCCGCGGCGCCGCTGCTCGGGGTCACCGGCGTCGAGGGCAGCGTCGGGGTCGTGATGCTGGCCGACGCCGTGCCGGAACGGGTGGGGGCACGGGTCATGGACGCGGCCCGGGAGGTCGCGGAAGCGCTGCGCTGAGCGGGGTCGGGGCGGTGGCCCGAACAGGTCACCGCGTTAGATTGACTCCGTGCTCTCACGTCTCACGCGTCTCCAGGTCATCGCCGTCTGCGCGGTTCCCGTCGTGGCTCTGATCGGTACGGCCGTCTTCGCGCCGTTGCCGTTCTCGGTGGCCCAGCCCGGGATGACGGCCAACGTGCTCGGCGACAACAAGGGCACCCCGGTGATCACCGTCTCCGGGGCGCCCGTACGCACGACCAGCGGGCAGTTGCGGATGACGACGATCGAGGCGACCGGGCCGGACGCGCGGGTCTCACTCGGCGACGTGATCGGCAGCTGGTTCCGGACGGACCGTGCCGTCATGCCGCGCGACTCGGTCTACCCGAGCGGCAACGACGTCAAGGAGATCGAGCAGCACAACACCGAGCAGATGGAGCAGTCGCAGGACGCGGCGGCCCAGGCCGCGCTGAAGTACCTCGACCTGAGCGCGAGCAAGGTCAAGGTGACCCTGAAGCTGGCGGATGTGGGCGGGCCGAGCGCGGGGTTGCTGTTCTCGCTCGGCATCGTCGACAAGCTGGACGGGAACGGCAGCGGGGGAGACCTCACCGGGGGGAAGAACATCGCCGGTACGGGGACCATCGCAGCGGACGGCACGGTGGGGGCCGTGGGCGGGGTCGGGCTGAAGACGCAGGCCGCGCGCAGGGACGGGGCGACCGTCTTTCTGGTGCCGAAGGACGAGTGCGCCGATGCCAAGGGGGAGTTGCCGAAGGGGTTGCGGCTGGTGCCGGTGACGACGCTGAAGGGGGCCGTGTCCGATCTGGTGGCGTTGGAGAAGGGGGAGAAGGTCCCCAGCTGTTGAGTTTCGGGTGCGGGTGAGTGGGGGGAGGTGGGTGGTCGGCTGCCGGCCGGTGGGGGTTGCTCGCGCAGTTCCCCGCGCCCCTTACGGGGCGCTGAGCCTACGGGGCGCTGAGTGGTGTCCCTTACCGGGCGATTGCCGGGGCCGGAGATGCCAGGCGCAGGCCTACCTCCACCAGGGTCCAGCCGATGCGCTGGCGGAGTTCCCGCTCGGGCTTGGCCTCCTTCGCCAGCCGGTGGTTCTCCGCCTGGGTGTGCAGTTCCGTCATGTGGTGCCGGGCGAGCTGGGCCTGCGTGTACATGGTGTGCCTCTCAGTCCGTCTTGAGGGGGAAGAGGTGCATGTGGATGCGTACTTGTTCCGACTCCGGCGTGTCCTTGTCGGGGACCCGGTCCCGGTAGCCGTCGACCAGGGCGTGCATCTTCTCGATCAGTTCGAGGGCGAGTTCGGGGGTGAGTCGCAGACCCATGTCGCTCATGTCGGAGGAGCGGGTCCAGGCCTGGGACCACTGGTCACGGGTGCCGAGCCAGGCGGCCAGCTCGCGGGCGTGACGTGCGGCGGCCTCCTGCAGGAAGACCTCCGTCAGTCCCCGTATCTCGGGACTCGCGTCCTCGAAGTCCGCGCTGTCGTAGGTGATGCCCTGGTCCGCCGCCTGCCACCACCGCTCCCGGCCCTTGCCGCGCTCCGGGGCGTCCTCGACGAAGCCGTGCTCGGCGAGCTGGCGCAGGTGGTAGCTGGTCGCGCCGCTGGACTCGCCCAGCCGCTCGGCCAGTTGGGACGCGGTGGCGGGACCGTGCTGCCGCAGGGCGTCCAGCAGCTGCATCCGCAGCGGATGGGCGAGCCCCCGCAGGGAGCGGGCGTCCAGCCGGCGCGGTTTGCGTTCCTCGTGCTCCGTCATGTGTACAAAGATAGCTATGCAAAGGCTCCTTTGCAACACCTCTTTTGCATCGACTTCTTTGGAACTCGCGTGCCGGTCAGGTCGTCCCTTCGCTGTCCGCCGCGGCCTGTTCCACCAGCGGGATGATCCGCAGCGGCACGGGGTTCTCCATCACGATCGCCGTGGAGGCCCGGACGATGCCCTCGAACCCGACGACCCGGTCGATCACCCGCTGGAGATCGGCGTTGGAGCGGGCCACCAGACGGCACTGCATGTCGCCGGTGCCGGTGGTGGTGTGCAGCTCCAGCACCTCCGGCACGGTCGCCAAGTGCGCTCGCACGTCCGGACCCTGGCCCTGCCGGATCTGCAGGGTGGCGAACGCGGTGACCGGGTAGCCGAGGGCCGCCGGATCCACCTGGGGGCCGAATCCCTGGATCACTCCGTTCGACTGAAGCCGGTCGAGACGCGCCTGCACGGTCCCCCGGGCCACGCCCAGCCGACGGGACATCTCCAGGACCCCGATGCGCGGCTCCCGGGCCAGCAGCACCAGGATCCGCCCGTCCAGACGATCGATCGCCATACCCGCCTCCGGATGGTCATCCTGTACAGAAAGTCCGCCGATACGGCCGTAGTGCTGAGCATATTGCCCAGTAGAAACGGTATCTATTGCGCACCTTGTGTGCCGGGTTCACCCTTCGGACATGACGCAGACCACACACCACACTCCCGTTGCGACCGCCCGGCAGGACGACCCCTTCCCGGTCAGGGGAATGGACGCGGTCGTCTTCGCCGTGGGCAACGCCAAACAGGCGGCGCACTACTACTCCACCGCCTTCGGCATGCGGCTGGTCGCGTACTCCGGACCGGAGAACGGCAGCCGCGAGACCGCGAGCTACGTCCTGGAGAACGGCTCGGCCCGGTTCGTCCTCACCTCCGTCATCAGGCCGGACACCGAGTGGGGCCACTTCCTGTCCCGCCATGTGGCCGAGCACGGCGACGGGGTCGTCGACCTCGCCATCGAGGTCCCGGACGCGCGCGCCGCGTACGAATACGCGGTCGAGCACGGCGCGCGGTCGGTGGCCGAGCCGTACGAGCTGAAGGACGAGCACGGCACGGTGGTGCTGGCGGCGATCGCCACGTACGGCGAGACCCGGCACACCCTCGTGGAGCGGACCGGCTACGACGGCCCGTACCTCCCGGGGTTCGTCGCCGCGTCCCCGATCGTCGCACCGCCCTCCCGGCGCACCTTCCAGGCCGTCGACCACTGCGTCGGCAACGTCGAACTCGGCCGGATGAACGAGTGGGTCGGCTTCTACAACAGGGTCATGGGCTTCACGAACATGAAGGAGTTCGTGGGCGACGACATCGCCACCGAGTACAGCGCGCTGATGTCGAAGGTGGTCGCCGACGGCACCCTCAAGGTCAAGTTCCCGATCAACGAGCCCGCCGTCGCCAAGAAGAAGTCCCAGATCGACGAGTACCTGGAGTTCTACGGCGGGGCGGGCGTCCAGCACATCGCGCTCAACACGAACGACATCGTCGAGACGGTACGGACCATGCGCGCGGCCGGCGTCGAGTTCCTGAGCACCCCGGACACCTATTACGACACCCTCGGCGAGTGGGTAGGCGACACCCGCGTCCCGCTGGACACCCTGCGCGAGCTGAGGATCCTCGCCGACCGCGACGAGGACGGCTACCTGCTCCAGATCTTCACCAAGCCGGTCCAGGACCGCCCGACGGTCTTCTTCGAGATCATCGAACGCCACGGCTCGATGGGCTTCGGCAAGGGCAACTTCAAGGCCCTCTTCGAAGCGATCGAACGAGAACAGGACCGCCGCGGCAACCTGTGACCCACCGCCCGACGCCCCGCCCCGGCCCCTGCGGCCGGGCACGCCGGTCCTCCTGTTCTTTCCGTCGCGACGGCGCTCAGCCACGGCGGCGCTCAGCCACGGCGGCTCCTCCCGGCGGTGCCCGGTCGGCCCCGCCCCCGGCCTACTGCGGCAGTTCCTCGTTCGGTGGCTGGTTGCCGAGGGCGGTGAGGGTGGCGCGGGCCGCCGGGGCCTGGAGCGGTGAGAAGTAGGGGTTGGTCCGCAGGGCGTCCTGGAGGTGGCGGCGGGCCGGTGCTTCGAGGTCCAGGTCGCGTTCGATCATGCCCCGGTGGAAGGCGTACAGCGCGCTGCGGACCCCGCCGCCCTTCGTCGAGTCCGTCGCGACCGAGGCGTACCGCAGCGCCTCCTTGTCGTCGCCGGCCCGGTGCAGCGCCCACCCCAGGGCGTCCGCGACCTCGATGCCGGGCTGGCGCTCCCACTCGGCCGTCAGCCGCCGCACCGCCTCCTGGACGTCCCCGTGGTCCGTCTCGTACTGCCCGATCACCAGATCGTCGTCGACCCCGGCCTCCAGCTCCCGCCGCACCTGCGTCCGCAGCAGCCCGTACTGCGACTCCGCCTGCCGACCCATCCCCAGCGACTCGTACAACTCGGCCAGTTCCAGGGCCACCTGGGGAGTCGGCCGGTGCGCGAGCGCCCCCTGGTAAGCGGTCAGCGCCTCCTGCGTCCGGCCCAGCGCGGCCAGCACCCGCCCCTGCCCGGCCCGCGCGGCCGACTGCTCGGGGTCGAGGCGTACGGCCGCCGTGAAGTGCCGCAGCGCGTCCTCACGGTCACCCCGTTCCCAGGCCAGCTGCCCGGCCTGGCAGAGATACGCGGCCTGCTCGGCGGGGGTCCGGGCGGCCGCCGCCGCGTCGGTCACCTGGGCCACCGCGTCCTCGCGCCAGCCCCGGTCCCGGTACACCGCCGAGGCCCGCGCCTTCACCGCCGGCTTCACGTCCGCACCGACCTTCAGCGCCATCAGCTTGTCCAGCGCGGACCGGGCCGCCTTGTAGTCGCCGACCCCGTTGTACGCGTCGATCAGCACCGGATACGCCGACCAGCGCTTCGGCGCCGCCTTCAGCGCCTCCTCGCCGAACTGCTTGGCCTGCGGGAAGTCCCGGCGCGCCACGGCCAGGCCCGCCAGTCCGCTCAGCGCCTCGGTGTTGTTCTTGCCGGCCGCCTTGAGGGAGGTCTGCAGCGCGCGCTCGGCCCGGGGGTAGTCGCCGGTGTCGGCGGTCAGGCGCGCCCGCTCGACGTACGCGGCCCCGAGCACCGCCCAGGCCTTCGCGTCCTTCGGCTGCGCCCGTACCCGCGCCTCGCGGGCGCCGATGAGCTTCGTGAGGTCGGGCAGCGCGGCGGGCAGGCCGTTGACGACGGCCGTCTGCGCCGCGGCGAGTGCCGCCGCCTGCGCGGCCGCCTGGGCCTGTGGCCCGGCGCGGCCCGGCGCGGCCCGGTGCGGCTCGCGCGGCCACAGCATCAGCGTGCCGCCCGCCGCCACCCCGCCCGCCAGCCCCACGACCAGCAGCCGCCGCAGCACCCGGCCACGGCGGCGGCGCGGCGGCGCCGGTTCGGGGAGCAGCGAGGTGGCTGGTGGGGACGGTCGGTTATCCAGCGCGCACATGACGCACACTGTGCGTCAATACGACCACCACATCCGTGCGGCCCAAGGACGGCACCTGTGGGGTTCACACCGATGGCCCCGGGTGCGACGCTGTGATCATGAGCCGTATCGAAGCGCCTCGGGACGAGGCCACCAGCAACCTCACCGACCGGCTCCTCGCGGGTCTGCCGGCCGACGCGGTCCTCGTCGACCCCGACGTGACCGCCTCCTACGCCAACGACATGGCGAGCTTCTGCCCGGCCGGTGTCCCGGCCGTCGTAGTGCTGCCCCGCACCGTCGAGCACGTCCAGCACGTCATGCGCGTCGCCACCGAGCTGCGCGTCCCGGTCGTCCCGCAGGGCGCCCGCACCGGCCTGTCCGGCGCGGCCAACGCCACCGACGGCTGCATCGTGCTGTCCCTGACGAAGATGGACCGCGTTCTCGAGATCTCGCCGGTGGACCGCATCGCGGTCGTCGAGCCGGGCGTCATCAACGCCACCCTCTCCCGCGCGGTCGAGGAACACGGCCTCTACTACCCGCCGGACCCCTCCAGCTGGGAGATGTGCACGATCGGCGGCAACATCGGCACCGCCTCGGGCGGCCTGTGCTGCGTGAAGTACGGGGTCACGGCCGAGTACGTGCTCGGTCTGGACGTCGTCCTCGCGGACGGGCGGCTGATGTCCACCGGGCGCCGTACGGCGAAGGGTGTCGCGGGGTACGACCTCACCCGCCTCTTCGTCGGCTCCGAGGGCTCGCTCGGCATCGTCGTACGGGCCGTGCTCGCGCTGAAGCCCAAGCCGCCGCAGCAGCTGGTGCTGGCCGCCGAGTTCGCTTCCGCGGCCGCCGCCTGCGAGGCGGTGTGCCGGATCATGGCGGGCGGTCATGTGCCGTCCCTGCTCGAACTGATGGACCGCACGACCGTGAAGGCGGTCAACGAACTCACCCGGATGGGTCTGCCGGAGTCCACCGAGGCGCTGCTCCTCGCCGCCTTCGACACCCCGGACCCCGCCGCCGACCTGGCCGCCGTCGGTGAGCTCTGCGAGGCCGCGGGCGCCACCCAGGTGGTCCCCGCCGACGACGCCGCCGAGTCCGAACTCCTGCTCCAGGCCCGCCGGTCCTCGCTCGTCGCCCTGGAGGCCGTCAAGGGCACGACGATGATCGACGACGTGTGCGTGCCCCGCTCCCGGCTCGGCGACATGATCGAGGGCGTCGAGCGCATCGCGGAGAAGCACGGGCTGACCATCGGGGTCGTCGCACACGCGGGCGACGGCAACACCCATCCCACGGTCTGCTTCGACGCACAGGACTCCGACGAGTGCCGCCGGGCCCGCGAGTCCTTCGACGAGATCATGGGCCTCGGCCTGGAACTCGGCGGCACCATCACCGGCGAACACGGCGTCGGCGTCCTGAAGAAGGAGTGGCTGGCCCGCGAGATCGGGCCGGTGGGCGTGGAGATGCAGCGGGCCGTGAAGAACGTCTTCGACCCGCTGGGCATCCTCAATCCGGGCAAGCTGTTCTGATCCCCCGCGGCCTCCATGCGGCGGGGCCCTCACTGGGCGAGCAGCTGGTCGAGCGCCTCGTCGATCCCCAGCTGCCTGCCCTCGGTACCCGGGGGCACCACCCGCAGCGTCCGCTCCAGCCAGGCGGACACCTGGGGGACCGGTGCTTCGAGCAGGGCGTCACCGTCGGGTGAACTCAGCGCCATCAGCACGACGCTGCGGCCCTCCGACTTGGTCGGCCACACCCGCACGTCCCCGTGCCCGCACGGCCGGAACACCCCCTCCACCAGCAGGTCGCGGGCGAAGGTCCAGTGGACCGGGAACTCGGAGTTGATGTGGAAGCTGACGTGGACGGCGTACGGGTCGTCGGAGCGGTAGGTCAGCCGGGCCGGGACCGGGATGCTCCGCTCGGGGGACAGGATGAGCCGCAGCTCCAGTTCGCGCTCCACCATGGTGTGATGCATGACGTTCGGTTCCTCTCTCGGTCAGTCGTACGGGCGCCTGCGGGTGGGCCCGTACGAGTGGAGAGAGGCTGGGGCCGCGAGCATTACGCGGGTTCCGGGAAGTTTTTTTCCGATGCGGTGAAGGGGGTGCACAGGGCTGCCCGGAAAGGGGCGGGTCCTGCGGGACTGGCGGTGGCGGGCACCCGGGTCTGATAGATGTGGAGGCTCCCACATGACCCCCGAGCAGATACGGGATGACGGACATGACCGCCCCAACCCCGGCACCCGGTGACGAACGGCCCCGCGAGGGCTACTACCCGGACCCGTCCATCCCCGGCTACGTCCGTTACTGGAACGGCGCCGCGTGGGTGCCGGGCACCAGCCGCCCGGCCCCGTCCGACGGCGAACCCCTCGTCGCGCCGCCCGGCTCCCACCCCGCGGCCCCGGCCGCCCCGGCGGCACCGGCGGCCTCGGCGGTCGAGGAGACCGGCCCGCATTTCTTCGACGAGGACCCGCAGCCGGGCGGCGCCTCCGGCTGGGGGGACGGCGGGGGCGCCTGGGGCACCGACCCCCGGGCGGCGGGCTCCCCGGCCCAGCCGGACGGCCGGTCCTCCCGCACCGACGGCACGGCGACGATCCCGCCGGCGGACCAGGGGGACGTCGACTCCGGCGGCACGTTCATCTTCCGCAGGCCGACGGTCGGCCCGGCGGGGACCCCGCCGCCCGCCCAGCCGCCCATGGACGACGGCACGATGACGTTCCGGCCGATCCGGGGCGAGGGCACGCCCGGCCCCGGGTCCGGTGTGGCGGGCAGCCCCGGTGGCGCGGCAGGTTTCGGTGCCCAGGGGCCGGTCGGTGCCCCCGGCGCCGGCGGCAGCGCGCGCCCCGGTTTCGGCGCCGGAAAGGCGGCCGCCGCCCGCGCCGCCGCGGCCCAGGCACAGCCGGACCCGCAGGCCGCCGCCCCGCAGGCCGTCGCTCCCGCCGTTCCCCCGCAGCAGTCCGCCGCGCCCCGGTCCCCGATGGCTCCCGCCTCCTCGGCCACCCCCATGGCCTCCGGTGCCGGCGGCGGGCAGTCCTCCTGGGCGCAGCAGGTGCACCAGCTCGCCGGTGACCCGCAGGTCGCCCCCTGGAAGCCGCCGGTGGAGGACGTCTTCCAGGCGGCCGCGCGGCGGCAGGCGGCGGCCCGGCCCGCCGGGCTCGGCAAGCGGTTCGCCGCACGGCTCGTCGACAGCCTGGTCGTCGGCGCGGTGACCGCGGCCGCCGCCGTACCGTTCGGGACCAAGGCCGCCGCCCACGTGCAGGACAAGATCGACGCGGCCAAGCTCTCCGGCCGTACCGAGACCGTCTGGCTGCTGGACGGCACCACCGGCCTGTACCTCGGGATCGTGCTCGCCGTCCTGCTCCTCGTCGGCGTCCTCTACGAGGTGCTGCCCACCGCCAAGTGGGGCCGCACGCTCGGCAAGAAGCTGTTCGGCCTGGAGGTACGGGACATCGAGGGCCACGAGCCGCCCGCCTTCGGCGCCGCGCTGCGCCGCTGGCTGGTGTACACCGTGCCCGGACTGCTCGGCATCGGGATCGTCGGCGTCGCCTGGTGCCTGTTCGACCGGCCCTGGCACCAGTGCTGGCACGACAAGGCGGCGCACACCTTCGTCGCCGGCTGACGGGCCGTCGTACTCCGTACGGCCGCTCGCCGGATGCGGGCCCGGCGGGTTCGCGGTCCACTCGGGCCATGAGCACCGAACCGCCCCCGCCCCCCGGCTCCGGAGAGCAGCCGGAGGACGATCCGTTCCGGAAGCAGCCCCCGCCGGGCCAGAGCGAGGGCCAGGGGCCGGGCTCGCCGTACGACACCCCGTACGGCGGCTCGCAGCCCCCGCCGCCCTCCTACGGCGGCGGCCCCTACGGCGCGGGCGGCGGCGGCCCCCACGGAGGTGGTGGCCCCTACGGAGGCGGTGGCGGAACCGGCGGCTACCCCGACGATCCCCTCGCCGGGATGCCGCCGCTCGCCGACAGCGCCAAGCGCACCCTCGCGCGGATCATCGACATGATCCTGGTGGGAATCGTGGTCGTGTTGCTCACCTGGGCGTTCGGGGTGAGCGAGTACCAGATGAACGGCGACAAGATCTCGGCCGGCCGGTCCTTCGTACAGTCGCTCGTGGCCGCGGTCCTGTTCGTCGCCTACGACACCCTGCTGATCGCCAAGTCCGGGCAGACCCTCGGCATGAAGTGGCTCGGCATGCGGGTCGCCAACCTGGCCGACGGCGCCACGCCCACCGCCCAGACCTCGCTGCTGCGCGCCCTGGTGCTGTGGGTGCCGTTCGCCTTCTGCTGCGCCTGCATCTGGACGGTGATCTGCGGCGGCTGGAGCTTCTTCGACAAGCCGTACAAACAGGGGCTGCACGACAAGGCCGCGAAGACGGTCGTGGTCAGTACGAACACGTAGCGGGGCCGGTGCAGGGGGGCGCACAAGCAGTCGGCGGGTCCGTCAGTCTCACGGACCCGCCGACTTCACTGGTGTGCGTACGTCAGGGTGCGGTGGGCTCCCGGACGGGCTCGGCCGTGGCGGCGGCCACGGTCTCCCGCCGTAGGGGGACCCGCACCTCGGGCAGTGCGACAGGGACGGGCTCGGACTGTGCGACCGTGCGCGGCCGGGGGAGCGGGATCGTCATGGCGACCAGCAGTCCCAGACCGAGCGCGGCGAGCGCGATGACCGCGATCCCGATGCCCGAACTCGTCTGTGACAGCAGCAGCATGGCGAGCGTCGAGCAGATCACGGTGCACGAACCGTAGACGAGCTGTGCCGGGGTCGGACGAGGCATGGCAATCGTGTCCTCGGGAGATATGGGGGTGAGACGGGGAACCGGCCTTGGTTTCCACCGGCTTCCGGGCGTTCCACCGTTCGACTCTATTCGCGTGCATGCCCGAGTGGAACGGCCGGTAAGCGTGACCTAACCCACGGTACCGGTGCACAGGGGGCGCACGGTCGCATGGCATACGGCAACCGGAGGCATATGCGCGCCGGTTGGGCGAGGCCCTTCGGGGGTACCGTCGCGTCCCGGCGTCCGTAAAGCGAACTTCCGCTCCGCATAGTGCAGTTGAACTGTCCGAGTCAAGGTCTGTCTTTTCTCGTAAACCAGTAGTCAAATATCGTCACTTGAATCGACGCGTTGAACGTGCGCGCACGGACCCCCAACCATGACCCGGTCCCCCTTGCCGTGCGCGCGGCGCAGGGGAGGAACTCAAGTGACCAGCAGACCCTGGACGTTCAGAGCGCTCGCCGTCGGCGTGACGCTCGCGACCGCCTCCGTGGGCTTCGCCACCTTCGCGGTCGCGGAGGCCGCGGCTTCGGCGGCGACCACCAGCACCGTCGACCGGCACGACCCGTCGACGAAGCAGGAGGAGCACGACCTCGACGGCCCCCTGAGCAAGACCCAGGAGGCCCAGCGCCAGGAGGCCCTCGACCAGGTCATATCCGGCAAGGCCCAGGTCAAGGAGCGCGACGGTTCGAAGGTCGTCCAGCTCAAGGGCAAGGAGGGCGACAGCAAGTACGTCGAACTCGGCCGCGAGAAGACAGACAAGATCTTCACGATCCTCGTCGAGTTCGGCGACCAGACGGACCCGCGGTACAACGGCACGGCCGGTCCGCTGCACAACCAGATAGCCCAGCCGGACCGCACCAAGGACAACTCCACGGCGTGGCAGGCGGACTACAACCAGGCCCACTTCCAGGACCTCTACTTCGGCACCGGCAAGAACACCGAGTCGCTGAAGAAGTACTACGAGAAGCAGTCCTCGGGCCGCTACTCGGTCGACGGTGAGGTCACCGACTGGGTCAAGGTCCCCTACAACGAGGCCCGTTACGGCAACAACGCCTGCGGCTCGACCACCTGCTCCAGCGTCTGGAACCTGGTGCGCGACGGCCTGAACGCCTGGGTCGCCGACCAGAAGGCGGCCGGCGAGTCCGACGCCGCGATCAAGGCGGACCTCGCCCAGTACGACCAGTGGGACCGCTACGACTACGACGGCGACGGCAACTTCAACGAGCCCGACGGCTACGTCGACCACTTCCAGATCGTGCACGCCGGCGAGGACGAGTCCGCGGGCGGCGGCGCCCAGGGCACCGACGCGATCTGGGCGCACCGCTGGTACGCCTTCGGCACCGACGCCGGCGCCACCGGCCCCGCCGACAACAAGCTCGGCGGCACCCAGGTCGGCGACACCGGCATCTGGGTCGGCGACTACACCATGCAGCCGGAGAACGGCGGACTCGGCGTCTACGCCCACGAGTACGGCCACGACCTCGGCCTGCCGGACGAGTACGACACCAACGGCGGCGAGAACTCCACCGGTTTCTGGACCCTGATGTCCTCCGGCTCCTGGCTGGGCACCGGCAAGGAGGCCATCGGCGACCTGCCGGGCGACATGAACGCCTGGGACAAGCTCCAGCTCGGCTGGCTCAACTACGGCGTGGCCAAGGCGGGCACGAAGTCCAGCACCAAGCTGGGCGTCGCCGAGTACAACACCGAGAACAAGCAGGCCCTGGTGGTCTCCCTCCCCGACAAGGCGGTCGCCACCACCGTGGTCACCCCGGCCGAGGGGTCGACCCAGTGGTGGAGCGGCAGCGGCGACAACCTCAAGAACACGCTGACCCGTGAGGTCGACCTGACCGGCAAGTCGTCCGCCACGCTGAACCTGGACGGCTGGTACGACATCGAGTCGGGCTACGACTACCTCTACACCGAGGTCTCCACCGACGGCGGCGCCAACTGGACCGCCCTGGACGGCACGGTGAACGGCGCTGCCCTCCCGCGCGACGGCAGCGACAAGCCGGCGCTCACCGGTTCGGCCGACGCGTACACCAAGCTGTCGTACCCGCTGGACGCCTACGCGGGCCAGAAGATCCAGCTGCGCTTCCGCTACCAGACCGACGGCGGGGTCGCCCTGAAGGGCTTCGCGGCCGACGAGATCACCCTGACCGCGGACGGCTCGACGGTCTTCGCCGACAACGCCGAGTCGGCGGACGCCGCTTGGACCGCCTCCGGCTTCTCCCGCATCGGCGCGTCCTTCACCAAGGACTACGCGCAGTACTACATCGCGGAGAACCGCCAGTACGTGTCGTACGACAAGACCCTCAAGGTCGGCCCGTACAACTACGGCTTCTCCACGACCCGTCCGGACTGGGTGGAGCACTACCCGTACCAGAACGGCCTGTTGATCTGGAAGTGGGACACCTCCGAGGCGGACGACAACACCAGCGTCCACCCCGGCACCGGTCTCATCCTCCCGATCGACTCGCACCCGACGCCTCTGAAGTGGTCCGACGGCACGCTGATGCGCAACCGCATCCAGGCCTACGACTCGCCGTTCAGCCTCTACGCGAGCGACGGCATCACCCTCCACAAGGCGGACGTGGCGACCAAGATCAGGCAGTCCTCCGGGGTGTCGGTCTTCAACGACCACAAGAGCGACTACTACGACGCCTCGAACCCGGCCGCCGGCGTCAAGATCACTGACACCAACACGAAGATCAACATCGTCTCGGAGGCCCGGGACGGCTCGACGATCTCCCTCCAGGTCGGCCCCGCGGTGAAGTAATTCGCATTTCCGCAGGTCAGACATGTATCGGCGGCGACCCCCTTGGCGGGTCGCCGCCGCTCGTGTTTAGGTGCCTCCTGTGGCTTTCTTATTGACACCGACACGCACGGGGGTGTGACCGCATGGCCGCAGGAGGGTTCTGCAAGCTGCCGAACGGCATGGTGGTGGTGGCGCTGAACCTGCCCAGCCCCGCCACCGCGGACGGCTCGTCCGCCGTCCGGGTACTGGTCCACGCCCACAACCGCGCCCGGGCCCTGACCAGGCTACGCAACCTGGGCATGCGAGCGGTCTACCTGCGGGGCAACGCCGCCCCACCGACCCCGGACGAGATCACGGCCGTCCTCCACCACCCCGACGGCCTGATATGGCGAACTGCCCCTGACAACGGTGTCACGGCGCTGGAACTCTGGAGACCGATCAGATCCCTCCTCCGCAGACCGACACCGGCGTAGCCGACCAGCGCCGGGCTGTGCAGCCGACCCAGGAGCGCGGGGCTGTATCGATATGCGGCTCCGCCGCGTGGGCGCGACCGGCGAGGCGATGGATCGTTGCCGGGCTGAGCAGCCCACCCAGGGGCGCGGGGAACTGCGCGGCCAGCCCCCACCGGCCCGCAGGTGCCCACCGGCCGGTCCGGCACCGCCGGAATCCGCCGGCGTGGCTGATCGCCGTTGCGGCGGGAATGGATGTGACCGGCCGACGAAGAGTGCAGGCGATCCATAGGGATCGGCGACCCCGAAGCGCAGCGACCGCAAACCGCACCGACCTCAGGGCGCGGCGAGCTCAGGGTGCAGCGGGCTCAGCGCGGGTGACCCTCAGACCACCGGCTTGCCGGTCAGTTCCACGCCTGCTTCGCGCAGCTCCTCCAGGGCGCGTTCCGTCGTCGCCTCTGCCACGCCGGCCGTGAGGTCGAGGAGGACCTGGGTGCGGAAGCCCTCCCTCGCGGCGTCCAGGGCGGTGGCCCGCACGCAGTGGTCCGTGGCGATGCCCACCACGTCCACCTCGTCGATCTTGCGGGCCCGCAGCCACTCCGCCAGCTTGACGCCGTTCTCGTCGACGCCCTCGAAGCCGCTGTAGGCCGCGGCGTACGCCCCCTTGCTGAACACCGCGTCCACCGCCCCGGAGGCGACCGCCGGGGCGAAGTTCGGATGGAAGCCCACCCCCTCGGTGCCGGCGACACAGTGCGCCGGCCAGCTGCGGACGTAGTCGGGGTTGTCGGCGAAGTGGCCGCCCGGCGCGATGTGGTGGTCGCGGGTCGCCACCACGTGGCGGTAGCCGGCGGGCGCCTGCCCGATCAGCTCCGTGATCGCGGCGGCCACGTCGGAGCCCCCGGCCACCGCGAGGCTGCCTCCCTCGCAGAAGTCGTTCTGCACATCGACGACGATCAAGGCGCGGCGCATGGTCGGTGTCCTTCGCATTCGATATCGGGTCCGTCGACGGGAGAGACGCGGAAAGAAGGGGTGCGGGCCCGGCCTGAACCTATGAGCGTAGAGACTTACGGGGGCGTAGGGGAGGGGGCTTTGCGGGGCGCGTACGCGGGCACTCGCTCTAGCTACCCGAGCGCCCCTGCACGTACTCCGTCGGAATGACCGGTTCCCCGCGCGACAGCTGCGTCGCGGAGAGCGGCAGATTCGCGCGGGCCGCCGCGTGCCGGGTGCGGGGCGCGTCCAGGGGCTCGCGGGCGACGACCTCGCCGGACTTCACCAGTTCGACCAGGAGCTGCCGGTCGACCAGGGCGGCCGGGACCTCGCCGGTGCCGACGACCTCGGCTTCCGCCACCCCGTCGGCGTCCAGCCGCCGCGCCGCCCACTTGCGGCCGCCGACGGACGTCTTGCCGCCCGTCGACTTCTTCGCCACCGGCACCAGCGGTGCCTTCGGGTCGGCGGACTCGGCACGGGCGACGAGCTTGTAGACCATCGAGCAGGTGGGGTGCCCGGAACCGGTCACCAGCTGGGTGCCGACGCCGTACGCGTCCACGGGGGCGGCGGCCAGGGAGGCGATGGCGTACTCGTCGAGGTCGGAGGTGACGATGATCCTCGTGTCCCGGGCGCCGAGCTCGTCCAGCTGCTGGCGGACCCGGTGGGCGACCAGCAGCAGGTCGCCGGAGTCGATGCGGACGGCGCCCAGCTCGGGCCCGGCCACCTCCACGGCCGTACGGACCGCCTCGGCGACGTCGTAGGTGTCGACCAGCAGGGTGGTCCCCCGGCCGAGCGAGTCGACCTGGGCGCGGAAGGCGTCCCGCTCGTGGTCGTGGAGCAGGGTGAAGGCGTGGGCGGAGGTGCCGACGGTGGGGATGCCGTAGCGGAAGCCGGCGGCGAGGTCGGAGGTGGTGGCGAAACCGCCGACGTAGGCGGCGCGGGAGGCGGCGACGGCGGCCAGTTCGTGGGTGCGGCGGGCGCCCATCTCGATCAGCGGGCGGTCCCCGGCGGCCGAGGACATGCGGGAGGCGGCGGCCGCGATCGCGGAGTCGTGGTTGAGGACGGAGAGGATCACGGTCTCCAGGAGCACGCACTCCGCGAAGGAGCCCTCCACCCGCATGATCGGCGAGCCCGGGAAGTAGACCTCGCCCTCGGGGTAGCCCCAGATGTCGCCGCTGAAGCGGTAGCCGGCGAGCCACTCCAGGGTCGGCCCGTCGACGATGTTCCGCTCCTGAAGGAAGCGGAGGACGTCGGCGTCGAAGCGGAAGTTCTCCACCGCGTCCAGGACGCGTCCGGTGCCCCCCACGACGCCGTAGCGGCGCCCGTCGGGCAGCCGCCGGGTGAAGACCTCGAAGACGCTCCGCCGCTCGGCCGTACCCGCCTTCAGGGCGGCCTGCAGCATCGTCAGCTCGTACTGGTCCGTGAAGAGCGCCGTCGACGGGACGTCCACCGGCAGCCCAAGGTCCGCAGTGTTCATGGCGCAAGATGCTACACCCCTTCGCGTCAGTGTGACGATTTAAGGGGCCCGTGGCAGCATGGGCCTTGTGACGTCACCCGCTCCCGTAGAGATCGAACGCACCGAGTCGGCGGAGGAGGCCTTCGCCGTCCCCGAGCCGGACGTCCCGTGGATCACGCTCGTGCACAACGACCCGGTGAACCTCATGAGCTACGTGACGTACGTCTTCCAGACGTACTTCGGCTATCCCAAGGACAAGGCCACCAAGCTCATGCTGGACGTCCACCACAAGGGCCGGGCGGTCGTCTCCAGCGGCAGTCGCGAGGAGATGGAACGCGACGTGCAGGCGATGCACGGCTACGGCCTGTGGGCGACCCTCCAGCAGGACCGGAAGTAGCCACACCCCCGATCGGCCCTCGGCCGGCCCCCGATCAGCTCCTCGATCAGCTCCGGAAGCAGCGAATCCCCTCCATGCCAGGAATCTTCGAACCGCTCCCCGGCGGCGGCGCGGCCGTCGCGCTCGACGACGTCGAGATCTCCATCATCCGGTCGCTGGCCGTCCAGCTCCTGGAACTCATCGGCCCCGGCCCCGCCGAGGACGCCCCCGACGACCCGCTCGCCGAACTGTTCGCCGAGGGTCCGAGCGAGGCGCCCGCCGACCCGGTGCTGCGCCGGCTCTTCCCGGACGCCTACTGCGACCCGGAGCGGCTCCCGCAGTCCCCCGAGGAGGCCGAGGAGCGGCAGGCCCACTCCGCCGAGTTCCGCCGCTACACCGAGAACGACCTCAGGGCCGGCAAGCGGGAGACCGCCCTCGCGGTGATCCGCTCCCTCGACGCCCTCGTCCCGGAGGAGAAGGGCGACGCGGTCCTCAAGCTGACGCCCGAGGAGTCCCGGCAGTGGCTCGGCGCCCTCACCGACCTGCGCCTGGCGATCGGCTCCCGCCTCGACATCACCGACGAGGACGACACCGACCTGCTCTACCGGCTCCCGGACGAGGACCCGCGCAAGCCGATGGTGATGGCGTACCTGTGGCTCGGCGGCCTCCAGGAGACCCTGGTCGCAACCCTTATGCCGTAATCCGTCCCGGTTTCGCGTTCGCTCAGAGGACGCTCAAATCCGGATAACGATCCCGTCACCGTTGCGGCCTGGTATGACCTTTTCGGCCCAACTTTGTCCGCTTCTTCCAGTGGTGTGCGCCACAATCCCTCTCGGCGGAACCCGGTGATCAGTGTTGCGGCCGTGATAAATCTTCACGACCGCCCGGCGAACACCACCCATGTGTACGTCCGGGTGCGCCACCGAACCGGCAACCACCGGTCAGGCACCGCTCCAGCAATCCGGGGGGATCGAAACCCGATCCGAGGCCGACGAGAGGCCCGGGTCGGCATGGAGAAAGGCGCACACCACACATGACCTCCGCTCAGGTCGACACGTCGGAGAAGTCCTCCGGGACCTCCGAAGCCTCCGAAGAGGGGTACGAGCGCGGGCTCGGCAGCCGCCAGGTCCAGATGATCGCCATCGGCGGCGCCATCGGCGTCGGGCTCTTCCTGGGCGCCGGGGCGAACATCGCCAAGGCGGGACCCAGCCTCATCCTGATGTACGCCCTCGCCGGCGGCATCATCTTCTTCATCATGCGGGCCCTCGGCGAGCTGCTGCTCTACCGTCCGGTCTCCGGCTCCTTCGCCGAGTACTCCCGCGAGTTCCTCGGCCCGTTCTTCGGCTACTTCACCGGCTGGACGTACTGGCTGATGTGGGTCGTCACCGGCATGGCCGAACTGACGGCCGCCGCGATCTACGTGAACTACTGGTTCCCGTCGGTCCCGCAGTGGGTGACCGCGCTGGTCTTCCTGGTGATCCTCTTCGGGGTCAACCTGATCTCGGTTAAGGTCTTCGGAGAGCTGGAGTTCTGGTTCTCCATGGTCAAGGTCACCGCCCTGATCGGCATGATCGTGATCGGTCTCGGCGTCCTCACCTTCGGTTTCAGCGCTGCCGGTGACACCGCCTCGGTCGCGAACCTCTACCAGTTCGACGGCTTCTTCCCCAAGGGCGTCGGCTCCTCCCTGATGACCCTTCAGGGCGTCATGTTCGCCTACCTCGCGGTCGAGCTGGTCGGCGTCACCGCCGGCGAGTCGGAGAACCCGGAGAAGACCCTCCCCAAGGCGATCAACACCCTCCCCTGGCGCATCGCCCTCTTCTACGTCGGCGCGCTCACGGTGATCCTCTGCGTCGTGAAGTGGACGGAGTTCGCCCCGGGCGTCAGCCCCTTCGTGGCCGCCTTCGCGAAGATCGGCATCCCGGCCGGCGCCGGCATCGTCAACTTCGTCGTCCTCACCGCCGCGCTGTCCTCCTGCAACTCCGGCATGTACTCCACGGGCCGCATGCTGCGGAACCTGGCCGACAGCGGCGAGGCCCCGGCCGTTTTCCGCAAGCTGTCCGCGTCGAAGACCCCGGCGCTCGGCATCACCGTCTCGGTCCTCTTCATGGGCATCGGCGTGATCCTCAACTACGTCGTCCCGGAGAAGGCGTTCGGCTACGTCACCTCCGTCGCCACCGCGGCCGGCATCTGGACCTGGCTGATGATCCTGATCAGCCACGTCCTCTACCGCCGCGCGGTCGACGCGGGCCGCCTGCCGGCCTCCGCCTTCCCGGCCCCCGGCGGCGCGAAGTGCAGCTGGATCGCGATCGCCTTCCTCCTCTTCGTCACCTGCCTGATCGCGTACGACGGCGACTCCCGGGTCTGCCTGTACGTCATGGCCGGCTGGGCCGCCGCGCTCGGCGTCGGCTGGCTGGTCCTGAAGAACCGCAACCCCGAGGTCGCCGAGCGCCGCGAGCCGGCACCGCTGGAGAAGGCGAACTGACCACCCCCTCCAGGACGTCCCGCCGCAGGGAGCACTCGTGGCGCCCCTTGCGGCAGCCGCTCAGGACGTCCGGCATCTGGGCCGTCCCGTACCAGCCTTCGGTACGGGGCGGCCCTTCTGCTTATCCTGGCGACCATGCTGACCATCACCCAGGCCCTCGTCGACCAGATCGTCGCCCACGCGCGCAAGGACCACCCCGACGAGGCGTGCGGCGTCGTCGCGGGCCCGGCGGGCTCGGACCGCCCCGAGCGGTTCATCCCGATGCTGAACGCGGCGATGTCCCCGACGTTCTACGAGTTCGACTCCGGCGACCTCCTCAAGCTGTACCGGGAGATGGACGACCGTGACGAGGAGCCGGTGGTCGTCTACCACTCCCACACGGCGACGGAGGCGTACCCGTCCCGGACCGACATCAGCTACGCCAACGAGCCCGGCGCCCACTACGTCCTCGTCTCCACCGCCGACACCGACGGCCTCGGCGACTTCCAGTTCCGCTCGTACCGGATCGTGGACGGCGAGGTCACAGAGGAGGAGATCAGCATCGTCGAGGCGTACTGACCCTCGGCGAGCCAACGCCTGCCCCCTTCTCCTCCGCCGCGACGGCGCTCAGCCACGACGGTGGATTTCGGCGGTGCCGGACCGGCCGGTCGTCACCTGCGGGCCGGTGGGGGCTGATCGCGCCCACGCGGCGGAGCCGCATATCGATACAGCCCCGCGCCCCTTGGGTCGGCTGCGCACCCCTTCTCGACCGTTCCCCCTTCTCGGTCGCTCCCCCTTCTCCGCCGCGGCGGCGCTCAGCCACGACGGTGGATTTCGGCGGTGCCGGACCGGCATCGTCACCTGCGGGCCGGTGGGGGCCGGTCGCGCCCACCCGGCGGAGCCGCATATCGATACAGCCCCGCGCCCCTCAGGTCGGCTGCGCCGCCCGGCGACGATCCATCGCCTCCCCGTCGCGCCCATGCGGCGGAGCCGCAAAATCGGTACAGCCCCGCGCCCCTGGGGCAGTCATCTCACCCCTCGGCCGGAATCCGTCCATCATGTGGAATCACACTCCGGAACCCGCACCGGGAATCGATACGATGACCCCATGGTTCTGAACGACGTGGGCGACAAGGCGCGGGGCACCCTGCTCGTGGCGCGGCTGCACGTCGATCTGTGCAGGCTGAACAGCGCCATCTGTTGACGTTTCCCTGCCGCCGTACGGCCATGAGCCGCGGCGTGCTGCTGTGCGCGCCCAACCACCCAGACTTTCCGACAGGAGCCCGCGATCATGGCCATCGAGGTCCGCATCCCGACCATCCTCCGCCAGTACACCGACGGTCAGAAGGCGGTGGAGGGCAGCGGTGACACCATCGCCGACCTCTTCAACGACCTCGAGACCCGGCACGCCGGCATCCACGCCCGCATCGTGGACGACGGCAAGCTGCGCCGCTTCGTCAACGTGTACCTGAACGACGAGGACGTCCGTTTCGTCGACGGCATCAACACCAAGCTCACCGATGGCGACACCGTGACGATCCTGCCGGCCGTCGCCGGTGGCATGGCCTGAGATCGGCATGCGCTACGACTCCCCGTTGGCCGCGGTCGGCAACACCCCCCTGGTGCGCCTGCCGCGGCTCTCGCCGTCCGCCGACGTCCGGATCTGGGCCAAGCTGGAGGACCGCAACCCGACCGGCTCGGTCAAGGACCGTCCCGCCCTGCACATGATCGAGCAGGCCGAGAAGGACGGCCGGCTGACCCCGGGCTGCACCATCCTGGAGCCGACCTCGGGGAACACCGGCATCTCGCTGGCGATGGCCGCCAAGCTCAAGGGCTACCGCATGGTCTGCGTGATGCCCGAGAACACCTCGCAGGAGCGGCGGGACCTGCTGGGGATGTGGGGCGCGGAGATCATCTCCAGCCCGGCCGCGGGCGGTTCCAACACCGCCGTACGCGTGGCCAAGGAGCTGTCCGCCGAGCACCCCGACTGGGTGATGCTCTACCAGTACGGCAACCCGGACAACGCCGGTGCGCACTACGCGACCACCGGTCCGGAGATCCTCGCCGACCTGCCGTCCGTGACGCACTTCGTCGCGGGGCTGGGGACGACCGGCACGCTGATGGGCGTCGGCCGGTATCTGCGCGAGCACAAGCCGGACGTGAAGATCGTCGCCGCCGAACCCCGGTACGACGACCTCGTGTACGGGCTCAGGAACCTCGACGAGGGCTTCGTACCCGAGCTGTACGACGCCTCCGTGCTCACCACCCGCTACTCGGTCGGCTCCGCGGACGCGGTGACCCGGACCCGGGACCTGCTCCAGCAGGAGGGTATCTTCGCGGGCATCTCCACCGGCGCCGCGCTGCACGCCGCGATCGGTGTCGGGAAGAAGGCCGTCCAGGCCGGCGAGAGCGCGGACATCGTGTTCGTCGTCGCCGACGGCGGCTGGAAGTACCTCTCGACCGGTGTGTACACCGCCGCCACGACCGAGGAAGCCATCGAGACCCTCCAGGGTCAGCTCTGGGCATAGCGCTCATCATGCACGCGCCAACCCCCTCCTATGAGGGGGCTAAGCGCTGCCTATGACGGTGCAAAGATCTTCGCCCGGAGGAACCGGTCCCCGGTGAACCCCGCTAGGTTCCTCACCGTCCTGTCATGCCACGCTCATCGGCATCCCAGGGTGTTTTAAGTGTCATGCTCATGACCGCGCACTCTGCCGCCGCTACGCGCGTCACGGGCCTGCCTTGTAACCCCACCGATGGAGGCAGTACCCCCATGCGTGAATCACGACGGAGCCTGCGAAGACTCCTGGCCTTCGCTTTCCCCGCCCTCGCCCTCGCCGTCTCCGGTTTCGTCGCGGCACCGACCGCACAGGCACAGGCACCGGCGCACGCCATCGCCCCCCAGGCCACCGCCCAGACCACCCGGGCCGCCCAGAACTCCAAGGCCCTCACCGACCCCGCCCGGCAGGCCGTGCACAGCACCGGCAAGGCCGGGCAGAAGGTGCCCACCAAGCACCTGTGCGCCACCGTCAGCAAGCCCGGTGAGGTCAACTGCTTCGCGCAGCGCCGCACCGACATCAAGCAGCAGCTGTCCGCCGCGCTCGCCGCGGCCCCCTCCGGCCTGAGCCCGACCAACCTGCACAGCGCCTACAACCTGCCCTCGACGGGCGGCTCCGGCCTGACCGTCGCCGTGGTCGACGCCTACAACGACCCCAACGCGGCCTCCGACCTGGCCACTTACCGTTCCACGTACGGCCTGTCGGCATGCACCGTCGCCAACGGCTGCTTCAAGCAGGTCAGCCAGACCGGTTCGACGACCTCGCTGCCGACGAACGACTCCGGCTGGGCGGGTGAGGAAGCGCTCGACATCGACATGGTCAGCGCCGTCTGCCCGAACTGCAACATCATCCTCGTCGAGGCCAGCTCCGCCACCGACTCCGACCTCGGCACCGCCGAGAACGAGGCCGTCGCGCTCGGCGCCAAGTTCGTCTCCAACAGCTGGGGCGGCTCCGAGTCCTCCTCCCAGACCAGCGAGGACACCTCGTACTTCAAGCACCCGGGTGTCGCGATCACCGTCTCCGCCGGTGACTCCGACTACGGCGCCGAGTACCCGGCGACCTCCCAGTACGTGACCGCCGTCGGCGGCACCGCGCTGTCCACCTCCTCCAGCACCCGCGGCTGGACCGAGTCCGTGTGGAAGACCAGCTCCTCCGAGGGCACCGGCTCCGGCTGCTCCGCCTACGACTCGAAGCCGAGCTGGCAGACCGACACCGGCTGCACCAAGCGCATGGAGTCCGACGTCTCCGCGGTCGCCGACCCGGCCACCGGCGTGGCGGTCTACGACACCTACGGCGGCTCCGGCTGGGCGGTCTACGGCGGTACGAGCGCCTCCTCGCCGATCATCGCCGGTGTGTACGCCCTCGCGGGCACCCCGGGTTCGAGTGACTACCCGGCGAAGTACCCGTACTCCCACACCAGCAACCTGTACGACGTCACCAGCGGCAACAACGGCTCCTGCACCACCTCGTACTTCTGCACCGCCGGCACCGGCTACGACGGCCCGACCGGCTGGGGCACCCCGAACGGCACCGCCGCCTTCACCTCCGGCACCACCACCGGCAACACGGTGACCGTCACCAACCCGGGCAGCCAGTCCACCGCGACCGGCAGCTCGGTCAGCCTGCAGATCTCCGCCTCCGACAGCGCGGGCGCGACCCTCACCTACAGCGCCAGCGGCCTGCCCACCGGCCTGTCGATCTCCAGCTCCACCGGCCTGATCTCCGGTACGGCGTCCACCGCGGGCACCTACAGCGCCACCGTCACCGCGACCGACTCCACCGGTGCCTCCGGCTCGGCCTCCTTCACCTGGACCGTCAGCACCAGCGGCGGCGGCACCTGCTCCTCGTCCCAGCTCCTTGGCAACCCCGGCTTCGAGTCGGGCAACACCACCTGGACCGCGAGCAGCGGCGTCATCACCAACTCCAGCAGCGAGGCCGCCCACGCGGGCTCGTACAAGGCCTGGCTCGACGGCTACGGATCGACCCACACCGACACGCTCTCCCAGTCGGTGACGATCCCGTCCGGCTGCACCGCCACCACGTTCACCTTCTACCTGCACGTCGACACGGCCGAGACCTCCACCAGCACCCAGTACGACAAGCTGACGGTCACCGCCGGTTCGACCACCCTGGCCACGTACTCCAACCTCAACGCGGCCACCGGATACGTGCAGAAGTCCTTCAGCCTCGGGTCCTACGCGGGCTCGACCGTCACCCTGAAGTTCAGCGGTGTCGAGGACTCCTCGCTCCAGACCAGCTTCGTCGTCGACGACACCGCCGTCACGACCGGCTGACCCCGCCCGTGAACTGACCGGATCCCGCACCCGGAAGCCTTCCGGGTGCGGGATCCGTATGAGCGGCGGATACGTCATATCGGCACCAAGGGTCCGTACCCCGACGGAAAGGCGGACACCTCATGCGCCGTACGACGTTCCACCGCGCGTCTCTCGCCGTGGCGAGCCTGCTCCTGCTGGCGGGCTGCGGCTCCCAGAGCGGGGGCGGGGACAAGGGCAGCGGCACGGTGTCCGCGAAACCGACCCCGACACCGACCGCGACCTCGACACCCACCCCCTCCGCCAGTGGCTCCGCCGCCGGCTGCACGCCCCTGACCTCCGAGCTCACCGCCGCCGACAGCGGCCGTACCTTCTGCCTGGCCAAGGACGGGGCCTTCCGGGTCACCCTGACCGGCTCCGAGCAGCGCCCCTGGAAGAAGATCACCGCGGCCGGGGACACGGCCGCCCTGAAGGAGATCAACTACGGGATCATGCTCCGCGGCGGCGACGCCGGAGCCGCCTACCAGGCGATGGCCGCCGGGACCGTCACCCTCTCCTCCACCCGCCCGCTGTGCGCCGAGCCCACCGCGTCCGGCCAGGTCTCCTGCAAGGGCATCCAGGAGTGGCAGGTCACCGTAAGGGTGGAGTGAACTTCAGCCGGCCAGGTGCCGCACCTGGTCCCACAGCACCGGGTCGACCACGCCCACCCGGCGCCGGAACTCCCATACCGCGATCTCGCGCAGCTCGTCCGTCTCCAGGAAGCTCGGTCGGCCCTGGGCGTCCCCGACCGAGCCGGGCGGCAGCGGGATCACCCCGGCGCGCTCGTCGTGGTACTTGCTGGTGATCTTCGCGATCGTCGCCCGGTTGCCGCGCACGGCCAGCACCAGGCAGGGCCGGTCCTTGGCGCCGGGACCGTTCTCGTAGGGCACGTTGGCCCACCAGATGTCCCCCGGATGGGGCCGTCCGAGCTGCCCGCGCGGGCCGCGCGGATGACCCGGCGGGCGGGTGCGGTGCCCGCGCGGACGGTGGCCCCTGCCCCAGCCGTCGACGAGCGTGGCGACCAGCGCCAGCAGGACGACTGCCGCGAGCGCGAGCCACCATGACGTGTCCATACGACGACGTTACCGGCGCGAGATAATCGACGCGCGCCCTTACGCGATCCTCATACGCCCTCGGTCCAGCCGAACCGGTGACGCCACAGGTGAGTTCGCCCACAACGGCCCCTGGCGGAGGAGCGACCGGCTCTTTTGCGCCTTACGCTCGACAAACCGCACGACCCCCGTCATGCCCTTTTTCCCGACTCCAGTTCCCAGCGCATCTGGGTTTCCGCCAACGGAGGTTTCTGCTTCATGAAGCTCACCGTCGTCGGCTGCTCGGGGTCGTTCCCGTCCGCGGAATCGGCCTGTTCGAGCTACCTCGTAGAGGCCGACGGCTTCCGGCTGCTCCTCGACATGGGCAACGGCGCCCTGGGCGAGTTGCAGCGCCACTGCGGTCTCTACGACCTCGACGCGATCTTCCTGAGCCATCTGCACGCCGATCACTGCATCGACATGTGCGCCTACTTCGTGGCGCGCTACTACCGCCACGACGGCGGCCCGTGCCCCCCTATCCCGGTCTACGGCCCCGAGGGCACCGAGCACCGCCTGACCACGGCCTACGCGGACACCCCCACCGCCTCCTCGATGAGCGAGGTCTTCGACTTCCACACGGTGAAGCCGTCCACGTTCGACGTCGGCCCCTTCACGGTCCACACCGAGCGGGTCCGCCACCCCGTGGAGGCGTACGGCATCCGCGTCGAACACGCCGGGAAGTCCCTGACGTACTCGGGCGACACCGGCGTCACCGAGGCGCTGGAGGACCTGGCCCGGGACACCGACCTGTTCCTGTGCGAGGCCGCCTTCACGCACGGCAAGGAGAACATCCCGGACCTGCACCTCAACGGCCGCGAGGCCGGCGAGACCGCGGCCCGGGCCGGCGCCCGCCGCCTGGTCCTCACCCACATCCCGCCGTGGACCGACCCCGCCGTGAACCTCGCCGACGCCCGCGAGGTCTTCGACGGCCCGGTGGATCTCGCGGCGCCGAGGGTGACGTACGAGATCTGACACGTGTACGGCGTTCAGGGCCGTACGACGAGAAGGCCCCCGCCGCCGCGGGGGCCTTCGTCATGTGTGCTGCCGGGACTCACGCCTTCGTGAGGTCCTCGATCTCCTCCTCGGGCTCGCGGCCCGGGGTGGGGAGGTTGAAGCGGACGATGGCGAAGCGGAAGACGAAGTAGTAGATCGCTCCGAACACCAGGCCGATCGGGATGATCAGCCAGGGCTTGGTCGCCAGGTTCCAGTTGAGTATGTAGTCGATGACACCCGCGGAGAAGGTGAAGCCCGCGTGCACCCCGAGCGCCCAGGTGACCGCCATCGACACGGCGGTGAGCACCGCGTGGATCACGTACAGCAGCGGCGCGATGAACATGAAGGTGAACTCGATCGGCTCGGTCACACCGGTCACGAAGGAGGTCAGCGCCATCGACATCATCATGCCCATCACGGCCGCGCGGCGCTCCGGGCGGGCGGTGTGCGCGATGGCCAGGGCGGCGGCCGGGAGACCGAACATCATGATGGGGAAGAAGCCGGACATGAACTGACCGGCCGTCGGGTCACCGGCGAAGAAGCGGGTCAGGTCACCGTGGACGATCGTGCCGGACGCCGTCTTGTAGTCGCCGATCTGGAACCAGGAGACGGTGTTCACGAACTGGTGCATGCCGACCGGGATCAGCGCACGGTTGATCAGACCGAACAGACCGGCACCGAGGGCGCCCAGGCCCGTGATCCACTCACCGAAGTTGGAGATGCCCTCGCCGATCGGCTTCCAGACCAGACCGAAGAAGACGCCCATGACCGTGCCGACGAAGGCCATGATGATCGGGACGAGCCGGCGGCCGTTGAAGAAGCCGAGCCAGTCCACCAGCTTGGTCCGATGGAAGCGCTGCCAGACCACCGCGCCCAGCAGACCCATCACCAGGCCGCCGAGCACACCGGGGTTGTTGTACGTCGCGGCCACGTCCGCGCCCGCCTGGACCTTCGCCTCGGTGACGGGGAACGCGGTGAGCACGTTCTTGTAGACCAGGAAGCCGACCAGGGCGGCCAGCGCGGTGGAGCCGTCCGACTTCTTGGCGAAGCCGATCGCGACGCCGATACAGAAGAGCATCGGGAGGTTGTCGAAGATCGCGCCGCCCGCGGTGGCGAACACCGAGGTGACCTTGTCGGGCAGGTGCAGCTTGTCGTGGATGTCCTGCTGGCCGAAGCGGAGCAGCAGACCAGCCGCCGGCAGTACGGCGATCGGGAGCTGGAGGCTGCGGCCGACCTTCTGCAGGCCCTGGAACAGACCGGATCCCCACTTCTTTGTGGGGGCCGCCGTCGCGGTGGCGGTTGTCATACTTCCTCCATCGGTGGTGGTCTACACCACTCAGTGGTGTAGACCTGTTGTACACGATGGGGGCGATATAAGGAACCCGTCAATTCCGCAACCGGAGCGCTACGCGCTGTACGCCATATGGCGACAGGCTGCTTAAGCCTTGGTGACGTCCTCCACTTCGTCCTCCGGTTCTCTGCCCGGGGTCTTCAGATCGAACCGCGTGATGGCGAACCGGAAGATCGCGTAGTAGACCGCCGCGAAGCACAGGCCGATCGGGATGATCGCCCAAGGCCGGGTCGCCAGCTTCCAGTTGATGACGTAGTCGATGAGCCCCGCCGAGAAACTGAACCCGTCGTGCACCCCCAGCCCCCAGGTCACCGCCATCGACACCCCGGTCAGCACCGCGTGCACCGCGTACAGCAGGGGCGCGATGAAGAGGAACGAGTACTCGATCGGCTCGGTGATGCCGGTCACGAACGACGTCAGCGCCACCGACAGCATCAGACCGCCGATCTCCTTGCGCCGGTGCGGCTTCGCGCAGTGCGTGATGGCGAGCGCGGCGGCCGGCAGCGCGAACATCATGATCGGGAAGAACCCCGACGTGAACTGACCCGCGTGCGGATCACCCGCCAGGAACATGTTGATGTCACCGTGCACGGTCTGGCCGTCGGGCGTGGTGTAACTGCCGAACTGGAACCAGATGGGCACGTTCAGGAACTGGTGCAGCCCGACCACCAGCAACGCCCGGTTCGCGAGCCCGAACACCCCCGCACCCCACGCCCCCGCCTCCCGCAGCCAGTGACTGAAACTCTCCAGACCACTGCCGACCGGCGGCCAGACCCACAGGCACAACACGGCGAACGCGATGGCCACGAACGACATGATGATCGGGACCAGCCGCCGCCCGTTGAAGAACCCGAGCCAGTCCACCAGCCGCGTCCGGTGGTACCGGGCCCAGAAGAAGGCGGTCAGCAGTCCCAGCGCGATACCGCCGAAGACCCCCGGATTCTGGAACGTGAACGTCGACACCGTCCCCTCGCTCACCTGGCACCCGATCCCCGGCAGCGTCCTCGAACCGCCGGGACAGTCCTCCGGGAACTGGTGCAGCACCCCGTAATAGACGAGAAAGCCCGCCACCGCCGCCAGCGCCGTCGAACCGTCCGCCTTCTTCGCCATCCCGATCGCGACCCCGACACAGAACAGCAGCGGCAGCCCGATCGAACCGTCGAGCAGCGCCCCGCCCGCCCCCTTCATCACCTTGGAGACCGCCGTCCAGCCCAGCCCCTGCTCGCCGAACACGTCGGGCTGGCCCAGCCGGTTGAGGATCCCCGCGGCCGGCAGCACCGCGATCGGCAGCTGCAGACTGCGGCCCATCTTCTGCAGCCCCTGGAACAGCACGTTCCACCGCTCCCGCGCGGGACTTGCCGTACTGTCGGCGCTCTCGGCACTCATGGGCGCGTCCTCCGGGCCGCTCGGCTGCACCGCGGGTTGCCACGGGGGTTTGTCGACCACCCGCCAGCTGGTGTAGACCAGTCGACAGACGGTTCCGCCGCGGTGCTCGCCATCATTCGGCACCCGCGGTACGACCGCTCGCAAAGTTGGGCCAACTGTGGGTTACTGCGACAAAGCGGTTCGGATCAGGGAGAAGGAACATGGCCAGCAAGGCTGAGAAGATCGTCGCCGGCCTCGGCGGAATCGAGAACATCGACGAGATCGAAGGCTGCATCACCCGGCTGCGCACCGAGGTCCACGACGCCTCGCTGGTCGACGACGCCGCGCTGAAGGCCGCCGGCGCCCACGGCGTCGTCAAGATGGGCACCGCCATCCAGGTCGTCATCGGCACCGACGCCGACCCGATCGCCGCGGAGATCGAAGACATGATGTGAGCCTCCGGCTCACCGGAAAAGGGGCTCTTCCCACCTTGGGAGGAGCCCCTTCGCACGCTCCGGATAGGCTCGTCGCCATGTCTCGAATCGACGGCCGCACGCCCGAACAGCTCCGCCCGGTCACCATCGAACGCGGCTGGAGCAAGCACGCCGAGGGCTCCGTCCTCGTCTCCTTCGGCGACACCAAGGTCTTCTGCACCGCCTCCGTCACCGAAGGCGTCCCCCGCTGGCGCAAGGGCAGCGGCGAGGGCTGGGTCACCGCGGAGTACGCCATGCTCCCCCGCGCCACCAACACCCGCGGCGACCGCGAGTCCGTCAAGGGCAAGATCGGCGGCCGCACCCACGAGATCTCCCGCCTCATCGGCCGCTCCCTGCGCGCCGTCATCGACTACAAGGCCCTCGGCGAGAACACGATCGTCCTCGACTGCGACGTGCTGCAGGCGGACGGCGGCACGCGTACGGCGGCGATCACCGGCGCATACGTGGCCCTGGCCGACGCCGTCGCCTGGGCGAAGGAGCGCAAGCTCGTCAAGGCCGGCCGCCAGCCCCTGACCGGCACCGTCTCGGCCGTCTCGGTGGGCATCGTCGGCGGAGTGCCCTTGTTGGACCTCTGCTACGAGGAGGACGTCAAGGCCGAGACCGACATGAACGTCGTCTGCACCGGCGACGGCCGCTTCGTAGAGGTCCAGGGCACCGCCGAGGCCGAACCCTTCGCCCGCGACGAACTCAACGCCCTCCTCGACCTCGCGGTCGCCGGCTGCACCGACCTCGCCACGATCCAGCAGGCGGCGCTCGACGAGGCCCTCAAGAAGTAAAGGGAAAGAAAAATCCCGAGGTACGGCGTGGCAACCCCGGCGGTCGGCCCCGCGTCCCTATGGGTACGGGCGCACGGCGTGTACAACCGTGCGCCCGGCCAGCCGTACAACGGGGAGGGAACACCACCATGGCCGCCAGCCGACGCCGAGGACGCCGTCGCGTCACCGCCATCGCCGCCGTAGCCGCGACCGCCGCACTCACCACCGCCCTGCTCGCGGGCTGCGACTCGGTCGACACGGCGCTGGACTGCGTCCGGACCGCCGACTCCATCGCCGACAGCGTCACCGCCCTCCAGCAGGCCGTGGAGAACGCGGCGAACGACCCCACCCGGACCGACGCCTCCCTCGACTCGATCCAGCAGAACCTGAAGAAGATCGGCGACAAGACCGACGACGCCGACGTCAACAAGGCGGTCGACCACCTCCAGCAGGCCGTGGACAACGTCCGCACGGCCGTCAGGAACGGCGACTCGACCCCCGACGTCACCCCGGTCACCGACGCGGCCGGCGAACTGACGAAGGTCTGCACGCCGTAAGCGGCAGGCGCGGCAGTTGCGATACTGCCTGCCATGACGACCCGCCTGATCCTCGCCACCCGCAACGCCGGAAAGATCACCGAACTCCGCGCCATCCTCGCCGAAGCGGGCCTGCCCCACGACCTGGTCGGCGCGGAGGAGTACCCCGACATCCCCGACGTCAAGGAAACCGGCGTCACCTTCGCCGAGAACGCGCTGCTGAAGGCCCACGCCCTCGCCCAGGCCACCGGCCTCCCGGCGATCGCCGACGACTCCGGCCTCTGCGTCGACGTCCTCAACGGCGCCCCCGGCATCTTCTCCGCCCGCTGGGCAGGCCGCCACGGCGACGACAAGGCCAACCTGGACCTCCTCCTGGCCCAGCTCTCCGACATCGCCGAGGAACACAGGGGGGCCCACTTCGCGTGCGCGGCGGCCCTGGCCCTGCCGGACGGCACGGAGCGGGTGGTCGAGGGCCAGTTGAGGGGGGCGCTGCGCCACGCGCCTTCCGGCACGAACGGCTTCGGCTACGACCCGATCCTCCAGCCGGAGGGGGAGGCGCGAACCTGCGCCGAGCTGACGCCCGAGGAGAAGAACGCGATCAGCCACCGGGGGAAGGCGTTCCGGGCGCTGGTGCCCGTCGTGCGGGACCTGCTCGGCGAGTGAAGAGCTGGTGCGGCCGGAGGGACTCGAACCCTCACGGGAGTTACCCCACTGGGACCTAAACCCAGCGTGACTGCCAATTCCACCACGGCCGCCTGAAGATGCTGCCCGGCCATGCTAGCGGCCGGGCAGCGGGGTCAGATGCCCAGATCCTTGATGATCTTGGCCACGTGGCCGGTGGCGCGGACGTTGTAGAGGGCGCGTTCGACCTTGCCCTCCTCGTCGACGATGACCGTGGAGCGGATGACGCCCATGTAGGTCTTGCCGTAGTTCATTTTCTCGCCGTAGGCGCCGTAGGCGTCGAGGACCTTCTTGTCGGGGTCGGCGAGGAGGGTGACCTTGAGGTGCTCCTTCTCGCGGAACTTGCCGAGTTTCTCCGGGGCGTCGGGGGAGATGCCGAGGACGTCGTAGCCGGCGTCGGCCAGGAGGGAGAGGTTGTCCGTGAAGTCGCAGGCCTGCTTCGTGCAGCCGGGGGTGAGGGCTGCCGGGTAGAAGTAGACGATGACCTTGCGGCCCTTGTGGGCGGAGAGGGACACCTCGTTGCCGTCGGCGTCGGGGAGGGTGAAGTCGGGGGCTACGTCCCCGGGCTGGAGTCGCTCGCTCATCGGTCTAGCGTAACGGGGGGTCCTGGCATGGCAGCGGTGGCGAGAACTGACAGACTGTCCAGAACAGGCAGTACGGCAGACTTCGGAGGGCCTACGGTGGCGGAGACGTCGGACACCAGAACCCCGGCGCAGATCGAGGCGGACATCAAGCGCCGCCGCGAGGTGCTGGCCGAGACGCTGGACGAGATCGGGGTGCGGGTGCATCCGAAGACCATCGTCGGCGACGCGAAGGCCAAGGTCGCGGCCAACGTCGATCACACGCTCGGGAAGGCCTACGTCCAGGTCAACCGGGTCGTGAGTGAGGTGAAGGCCCAGTTCGTGGACGAAGAGGGTGCACCGCGGCTGGAGCGGGTGGTGCCGGTCGCCCTCGTCGCCGTGGGCGTGGTCGGGCTGCTGGTCTTCAGCGGGACCCGGCGGCGCAAGAGCTGATCAGAGGCAGGTAGGTTCGAAGGCGTGAGCGCCAAGAGAGACGAGCAGGGCAGCCAGCACGACAAGCTGCCGATCCGGATGCTGCACGACCGGGTCCTGGTCAAGCAGGACACCGGGGAGGGCGAGCGACGGTCGGGCGGGGGCATCCTGATTCCCGCCACGGCGGCGGTCGGGCGCCGGCTGGCCTGGGCCGAGGTGGTCGCGGTCGGGCAGAACGTGCGGACGGTGGAGCCCGGCGACCGGGTGCTGTACGACCCGGAGGACCGTGCCGAGGTCGAGGTGCGGGGGGTCGCGTACGTGCTGATGCGGGAGCGCGATCTGCACGCGGTGGCCGCCGACCGCTTCGAGGGCTCGGAGGACTCGACCGGCCTGTATCTGTGATTCAGAGGGCAGAAGGGGCCTGGTGACTGTGATCACCAGGCCCCTTTGCTGTTTCTTTGCTACCTTCGAAGGAGCCAGCCCGACGAGACGCGCCGTACCGGGACCGTGACGGCAAAGACGACGCACCCCGCGTTCAGCGAGACGTCTCGGAGGTGTCTGTCATGGCCTGGGTTCTGCTTGCCGTCGCCGGTCTGCTAGAGGTCGGGTGGTCCGTCGGCATGAAGTACACCGACGGGTTCACCCGGCTCGTGCCCAGTCTGCTCACCGGCGGCGGGATCGTCGCCAGCATGCTGCTGCTCTCGTACGCCGCCCGGACCCTGCCCATCGGTACCGCCTACGGCGTGTGGGTGGGGATCGGGGCGGCCGGGGCGGCGGTGTTCGGGATGGTGGTGCTCGGGGAGCCGGCCACCGCCGCCCGGATCTTCTTCGTGTGTCTGCTGCTGGTCGCCGTGGTGGGGCTCAAGGCGACCAGCGGTCACTGAATGAACCCGAATCCGCCCCCGTCGCCTGCTGTCGTGCCGGTGGTGGTGCCGGTATCGGTGCCTGCTGTGGTCGTACCGGTACTGGTGCCGCTGGTCGTGGTCCCGGTGGAGGTGCCGGAGTCGGTGCCCGAGGTCGTCGTTCCCGAGTCGGTGCCCGAGGTGGTCGTACCGGACGTGGTGGTGCCGGCGGTGGTGGAGCCGTCCGTCGTGCCGCCGTCGGTGGTGCCGGCGGTGGTGGTGCCGTCCGTGCCGCCGTTGCCGGTGCCGCCGTCGGTGGCGCCGCCGTTGTCCTGGCCCTGGTCGGTGGTGCCGCCGTTGTCCTGGCCGCCGGTGCCCGGGGTGGCCGGGGCCTGGGTGCCCGGGGCCACCGTCTCGGCGCCGGCCTGGAGCTCCAGGTCGAAGTCGGAGGCCGTGGTGCCCTTCAGGGCGTCCTTGGTGTACTGCGCCCAGATCTCGGTCGGGGCCCCGCCGCCGTTGATGCGGGCGAGGCCGAGCGCGCCGTACAGCGACTTGTGGGCGGCGGTGACCGGGTCCTGGCCCATCACGGAGACGACGGTGGCGAGGTCGGGGGTGTAGCCCGCGAACCAGGCCGCGGTGTCCTCTTCCGCGGTACCGGTCTTGCCGGCCGCCGGACGGCCCGCGGCCTGGGCGGCGGTGGCGGTGCCGTTGTCGACCACGCTCTGCAGGATGGAGGTGGTGGTGTCGGCGGCCTGCCGGCTGACGGCCTGCTTGGTCGTCGACTCCGGCAGCTTGATCTCCTGTGTGCCGTCCTTGGTGATCTTCTCGACCATCGTGTACGTGCCGTGCTTGCCGTGGTTGGCGAGCGTGGCGTACGCCTCCGCCATGTCCAGGACGCTGGCGGTGGCGGTGCCGAGGGCGATGGACGGGTAGGGCTGGAGGTCCTTGGTGGCGGCGGGGATGCCCAGGTCGACGGCGGTCTGCTTGACCTTGGACGGGCCGACGTCGACGGCCATCTGCGCGTACACCGAGTTCACGGAGAGGTCGGTGGCCTTGCGGACGGTGATCTGGCCGTACGACTTCTCGTCCTCGTTCTCCGGTGCGTAGGCGCCGCCGGACCAGCCCTGGACGGTGCGCTTGTTGGTGCCGTCGTAGTAGGTGTTCGGGGTGATGGTCTGGCCGGACTGGGTGGTGGAGCCGTTGTCGACGGCGGAGGCGAAGACGAAGGGCTTGAAGGTGGAGCCCACCTGGAAGTCGCCGCGGGTCGCGCCGTTGGTGTACTGCTTCACGTAGTCGATGCCGCCGTACATGGCGACGACCTTGCCGGTCTTCGGGTCGACGGAGGCGCCACCGGCCCGCACGTAGTTGTCGACCTTGTTGTTCTTCTTGTCCAGCTGGGAGATCAGCTTGTCGTCGACCGCCTTCACGAAGGCGTTCTGCCTGGACTTCTGCAGGGTCGTCGTGATGCGGTAGCCGCCGGCCTCCAGGGCGTCCGAGTCGACGATCTTGTTCTTGATCAGGTAGTCGTTGACCGCGTTGACGATGTAGCCGCGCTGTCCGGACATGCCGGTGGAGACGGTCTGCTCCTTGGGCATCGGGAACTTCATGGCGGCCCGCTTCGACTCGCTGAGCCAGCCCTTCTTGACCATGCCGTCGAGGACGTAGTTCCAGCGGGCGACGGCCGCGGCCTTGTTCTCGGGGTGGGCGACGACGTCGTACTCGCTCGGCGCGTTGACGAGCGCGGCGAGGTAGGCGGCGCGGGCCGGGTCGAGGTCGGTGGCGTCCATGCCGTAGTAGGCCTGGGCGGCGGCCTGGATGCCGTAGGCGTTGCGGCCGAAGTAGCTGGTGTTGAGGTAGCCCTCCAGGATCTGGGCCTTGGACTCGCTGCGGTCCAGCTTGATCGAGATGAAGAACTCCTTCACCTTGCGGGTGACGGTCTGCTCCTGCGCGAGGTAGTAGTTCTTCACGTACTGCTGGGTGATCGTCGAGCCGGACTGGGTGCCCTTGCCGGTCGCGGTGTTCCAGGCGGCGCGCAGCATCGCCTTGGGGTCGACCGCGGTCTCGGTGTAGAAGTCGCGGTCCTCGGCGGCGAGCACGGCGTGCTGGGCGTCCACGGAGACCTGGGCGAGGGTGACGTTCTCCCGGTTGACCTCGCCGTCGCGGGCGAGCTGGGAGCCGTCGGCGAACAGATAGACGTTGGACTGCTTGGTGGCGAACGCGTTGGCCGTCGGGATCTTCACCATCGAGTAGCCGAGGAAGAACAGGCCGATCAGCAGCAGTACCCCGATCACGAAGGTGCCGAGCACCATCCGCCAGGTCGGGATGATCCGCCGCCATCCGGTCCGCTTGGGCCGCTTCATCTTCTTCTCGCCCCCGTTCGTCGGCACGTCGACCGCGGGCGGCTCCGCCCCGGGCGCCGGGACCGCGGTGACCGCGGTGGGTGCCGCGGGCGCTGCCGCCTTCGGCACCCTGACCGCCGCGAGCTGCCGTGTCTGCGTGTCCTGCCCGTCCTGCCCGTCCTGCCGGTCCTGTCCGTCCTGCCTGTCCCGGGCCGCCGCCGGCGGTCGCGCCTTCGGCGCCGTGACCGCGGTGAGCTGCCGCGTCTGGGTGTCCTCGGCCGCAGCCCGCGGCGGTGCGATCGTCTTCCCGCCCGGTCTCCCGCCCGCCGGTGGCTGCTCCGGCGTCCTCTCCTCGGCCGCCGCGGGCGGCTCCGGCTGCTTCGCCTCGGCCACCGGCTGCGGTGGGGTCTGCTTCTCCTCGGCCGCAGCAGGCGGCTCCGTCGGGCCTCCGCCGCCCTGGTTCGGCTGTTGCGGCTGCGGCTCGTCGCTCATGTCGTGCACGGACTCCTGTTTCGCGTCGTACATTCGTTCCCGTACGACCTCGTACGCTTCTGCGCCCCCTGATGAAGACTCTCGCACCGTGCGTTCCGTTCCCGGATTCCGGCACGCTTCGGTCACGGAAATTGCGTGGCCTGCGATGTCGTCGGCGCAGTAGGCTCCTGCGCTTCGGTGTCGGGCGGTCCGGGAGGTCGGTTGGCGTGGGCGCGGGACGGTTGTACACGGCCGTCGCGGCGGGGGGTTTCCGACGGTACGCGACGTATCGGGCGGCCACCGCCGCCGGGGTGTTCACCAACACGGCCTTCGGGATCATCCTCGTCTACACGTACTTGGCGCTGTGGGACGAGAAACCGCACCTCGGAGGCTATGACCAGGCACAGGCGGTGACCTATGTGTGGCTCGGACAGTGCCTGTACGCGACTCTCGCGATCCAGGGCGGGGGCGTGGAAAAAGACCTGATGGAGCGTATCCGCACGGGCGCGATCGCGATCGACCTGTACCGTCCGGCCGATCTTCAACTGTGGTGGTTGGCGACCGATTTGGGTCGCTCGCTGTTCCAGATGCTGGGGCGGGGCGTGATTCCCTTCCTCGTCGGCGCGGTGTTCTTCCCGATGGCGCTGCCCGCGGACGCCGGCACCTGGGCCGCCTTCCTGGTCGCGCTGTTCCTCGCGATGCTCGTCAGCTTCGGCATCCGCTACCTGGTTGCGCTGAGCGCGTTCTGGCTGATGGACGGCATGGGCGTCAACCAGGTGCTGATGATCACCGGGATCTTCTTCTCGGGCATGACCCTGCCGCTGAACGTCTTCCCGGGCGCCTTCGGCGAGGTCGTCCGCGTCCTGCCGTGGGCGGCGCAGATCCAGATGCCGGCGGACGTGCTGATGGGGGAGACCGGTGTGGCGGGGGCGTTCGCCTTCCAGGCCGCGTGGGCGGTGGCGCTGCTGGCGGCGGGGCGGTTGCTGCAGTCGGCGGCGACGCGACGGGTGGTGGTGCAGGGTGGGTGAGCGTGTCCGGGACGGCCTTCGGGCGTACCTGCTGATCGCCGCGATGTGGATCCGTTCCACGATGATCTACCGGACGTCCTTCGCCATCACGATGGCCGGGAACCTGCTGGTGACCGGGCTGGACTTCGCCACGATCCTGCTGATGTTCTCGCAGGTCGACTCGCTCGGCGGCTGGTCGCTGCCCGAGGTCGCCTTCCTGTACGGCCTGTCGGCGACCGCGTTCGGCGTCGCCGACCTGGTGCTGGGCTCGATGGACGTGCTGGGCACCCGGATCCGCGACGGCTCCTTCGACACGCTGCTGGTCCGGCCGGCCCCGGTGCTCGCCCAGATAGGCGCGGACCACTTCGCGCTGCGCCGCCTCGGCCGGATCACCCAGGGGGCGGTGGTGCTGGGCTGGGCGCTGGCCTCCGCCGGCATCGACTGGACGCCGGCGAAGGTGCTGCTGATCCCGCTGATGCTGGCCGCCGGCGCGGCTATCTTCTGCGCGCTGTTCGTGGCGGGCGCGGCCTTCCAGTTCCTGGCGCAGGACGCGGCGGAGGTGCAGAACGCGTTCACGTACGGCGGTACGACGCTGCTCCAGTACCCGCCGACGGTGTTCGGGAAGGACTTCGTGCGCGGGGTCACGTTCCTGTTGCCGCTGGCCTTCGTCAACTGGGTGCCGGCCGCGTATGTGCTGGGGCGGCCGTATCCGCTGCGGCTGCCGGCGTGGACGGTGTGGTCGTCGCCGCTGGTGGCGGCGGTGTGCTGCGCGCTGGCGGGGCTGGCATGGCGGGCGGGCCTCAGGGCGTATCGAAGTACGGGCAGCTGATCGGATGAACGGAGTAGGAGGGGCTGATCTGATGCCGGACGCGTCCAAGGAGGTCGACGAGGTGTTCATCGAGGTCGACGGGGTGGAGAAGGTCTTCGAGGTCCGGAAGAAGGCCGGGTTCCTGAAACGGGAACGACGGCAGGTACGGGCGGTCGACTCGCTCTCCTTCACGGTGGCGCGCGGCGAGATGGTCGGCTACATCGGCCCGAACGGCGCCGGGAAGTCGACCACGATCAAGATGCTGACGGGCATCCTGACCCCGAGCGGCGGCCGGCTCCGGGTGGCCGGCATCGACCCGTCCCGCGAGCGCACCCGGCTGGCCCAGCGCATCGGCGTGGTCTTCGGCCAGCGCACCACCCTGTGGTGGGACCTCCCGCTGATCGACTCCTACCGCCTGATGCACCGCATGTACCGCATCCCGGACGCCCGTTACGCCGAGAACCTGGACCGCCTGGTCGAACTCCTCTCCCTGGAAAGCCTGTTGGACGTCCCGGTACGACAACTCTCCCTCGGCCAGCGGATGCGCGGCGACATCGTGGCGGCACTGCTGCACGACCCGGACGTGTTGTACCTGGACGAGCCGACGATCGGCCTGGACGTCATGTCGAAGGCAAAGGTCCGCGAATTCCTCCGCGAACTGAACACCGAACGCGGCACCACGGTCCTGCTGACCACCCACGACCTCCAGGACATCGAGCAGCTGTGCTCCCGCGTGATGGTCATCGACCACGGGCGCCTGGTGTACGACGGCCCGCTCGCCGGCCTGCACGAGGCGGGGGAGAGCGAGCGGACCCTCGTGGTCGACCTGGAGCGGGAGCTCCCGCCGATCGACGCGGGCCCGGCGGCGCGGGTGGTGAAGGTGGAGGGGCCGAGGCAGTGGCTGGCGTTCCCGGCGGCGGAGTCGGCGGCGCCGCTGGTGGCGCGGATCGCGGCGGAGTACCCGTTGGCCGACCTGTCGGTCCGTGAGCCGGACATCGAGGCGGTGATCGCGAAGATGCTGCGTTCAATGGAGGACACCCCCAAACCCCCGCCCGACAGGGCCACCGCATAGTCCCCGGCGCCGCAAACTCGTAGTCTGCACTCTATGACCGACGATGCCCCGGAGCTGCGCGCCTCCGACGCCGATCGTGAACGAGTCACCGAGATCCTCCGGGACGCCCTCGCGGAGGGGCGCCTCGACATGGAGGAGTTCGAGGAGCGGCTGGAGGCGACGTACAAGGCCCGTACCTACGGTGAGTTGACGCCGATCACGAGAGACCTGCCCGCGGCGGGCGCGTCGCCGGCGGTGTCGCTCAGCAAGCCCCCTGCGGCGAGCGGGAGTTGGGGAAGCCGGATCGTCGGAGGCGAGGGCTCGTCCTCCTGGGCGGTGGCCGTGATGTCCGGATTCCAGCGCAAGGGCCGCTGGACGGTGCCCAGGCGCTTCAACTCCTTCGCGTTCTGGGGCGGCGGCGAGATCGACCTGCGCGAGGCGAACTTCGCGGACGGCGAGGTCGTGATCAACTGCATCGCGATCATGGGCGGGATCAGCGTGATCGTGCCGCCGGGCGTCGAGGTGGTGATGCGCGGCATCGGCATCATGGGCGGCTTCGACGAACGCGAGCACGACATGTCGCCGGACCCGGGTGCGCCGCGGGTGGTCGTGACGGGCTTCGCGTTCTGGGGCGGGGTCGAGGTGGCCCACAAGGTGACGAAGGCGGAACGCCAGCGGCTCAAGGAGGAACGCCGCCAGCAGAGCCTGGACCGCAGGTCGGCCCGCCACGAACTGCACGAGGCCCGCCACGAGTGGCACCAGCAGCGCAGGGAACACCGCGAAGAACGCCGCGAGGACCGGGACCGCCGGAGGCACGGGGACCACTGAGGAGGGCGGCGGAGCAGCTCACCTGGGGCGCGCGGGGGCCATTGAGCGGGCGGTGGGGCAGCCCACCCGGGGCGCGCGGGGCCATTGAACGGGCGGTGGGGCAGCCAACCCAGGGGCGCGGGGCTGTATCGATATGCGGCTCTGCCGCGTGGGCGCGACCAGCCCCCACCGGCCCGCAGGTGGCCACCGGCCGGTTCGGCACCGCCGAGATCCGCCGTCGTGGCTGACCGCCGTCGCGGCGGGGTGGGTGGGGGTGTGTTTCCAGCGGCGGCGGAGTTCGGGGAGCCGCGGGTGTGGGGCGGGTAGGTGGGGTGGGAACTCTTCGTCCGTTTCGGGAGTAGGTCAGGCAGGGACAATGGGTGCGGGGTCACCGTGAGGGTGGTGCCGGCTGCGAACGGGTGGAGCAGATGGAGGAACGTACGGAAGCGGTGGTGGCGGCTGCCACCCCGTCCTACAAGTCCATGAACGCCTTCACACCCGCCGACGAGGAGCGCCAGCGCGGCGTCCGGCGTATGAAGCGCACGGCGACCGGCCTGCTGCTGCTCGTCGCCCTGGTGTACGTCCTCGCCAAGTGGGCGTCCGGCGCCGGCGCCGGGGTATGGGCGGACTACGTGGCCGCGGCCGCCGAGGCCGGCATGGTCGGCGCGCTCGCCGACTGGTTCGCGGTGACCGCCCTGTTCCGCCACCCCCTCGGCCTGCCCATCCCGCACACCGCGATCATCCCGACGAAGAAGGACCAGCTGGGCGTCTCGCTCGGCGAGTTCGTCGGCGAGAACTTCCTCTCCCAGGACGTCGTGAGGCAGCGCCTGCGCGCCGTCGGCATCGGCAGCCGGCTCGGCGCCTGGCTGGCGGAGCCGAACAACGCCGACCGGGTCACGGCCGAGCTCGCGACAGCGCTCCGCGGCGCGCTCACCGTGATGCGGGACTCCGACGTCCAGGCGGTCGTCGGCGAAGCCATCACGCGGCGGGCCGACGCCCAGGAGATCGCCCCCGGCATCGGCAAGATGCTGGAGCGGATCGTCGCCGACGGCGGCCACAATCGGGCCGTGGACCTGGTCGTGACCCGCGCGCACGACTGGCTGGTGCTGCACGCGGACTCCGTGATGGACGCGGTGCAGGGCGGGGCGCCCGGCTGGACCCCCCGGTTCGTGGACCGTAAGGTCGGCGAGCGCGTCTACAAGGAGCTGCTCCGCTTCTGCGCCGAGATGCGGGACATGCCCTCCCACCCGGCCCGCGGCGCCCTGGACCGCTTCCTCTCGGACTTCGCGAACGACCTCCAGTCCGACACCGACACCCGGGCCCGCATCGAGCGGCTCAAGGGCGAGGTGCTGGGCCGCGGCGAGGTACAGGACCTGATCGCGTCCGCCTGGACGGCCGTACGGTCCATGATCGTCTCGGCGGCCGAGGACGAACGCAGCGAGCTGCGGCTGCGCGTCCGCGCCTCCCTGATCTCCCTGGGCGCCCGGATGGCCACCGAACCCAAGGTCCAGGACAAGGTGGACAGCTGGGTCGAGGGCGCGGCCGTGCACGTCGTGACGACGTACCGCAAGGAGATCACGTCCCTGATCACCGACACGGTGGCCGGCTGGGACGCGGAACACACCACCCGGAAGATCGAGGCGCACATCGGCCGCGACCTGCAGTTCATCCGGATCAATGGCACGGTGGTGGGATCGCTGGCCGGAGTGCTGATCTTCACGGTGTCCCGGGCACTGGGGGCGTAGCGCGCCCGGAGCGGGGCACCCGGCCGGGGTTTCGGTTTCCTTCCCGGCCGAGGAGGCACGATGGGTGCAGGTACGGACGCGGACACGACAGCGGACGGCCGGACGATCACCACCCGCATCCCGGCCCGCCTGGACCGGCTCCCCTGGTCCCACTGGCACTGGACGATCGTCATCGGCCTCGGCACGGTCTGGATCCTGGACGGCCTGGAGGTCACGGTCGTCGGCAACATCGCGAGCCGTCTCTCCGAACCGGGCAGCGGCCTCGCGATCTCCTCCTCCCAGGTCACCGGCACGGCCGCGGCGCTCTACGTGGCCGGCGCCTGCACCGGCGCCCTCTTCTGGGGCCGCCTGACCGACCGCCACGGCCGCAAGAAACTCTTCATGATCACCCTGGCGGTCTACCTGGCCGCCACCGCCCTGACCTCGGTCTCCTTCGCCCCCTGGTGGTTCTTCACCTTCCGCTTCCTGACCGGCTTCGGCATCGGCGGCGAGTACGCGGCGATCAACTCGGCGATCGACGAGCTGATCCCGGCGTACTACCGGGGCCGGGTCGACCTGATCATCAACGGCAGCTTCTGGGTGGGCGCGGTGGGCGGCTCGCTGCTGTCGATCGTCGCGCTGGACACGGACTTCCTGGCGAAGGACGTGGGCTGGCGCCTGACCTTCGCGCTGGGCGTCGTCCTCGGCCTGGTCATCCTGCTGGTGCGGCGCAACGTCCCGGAGAGCCCGCGCTGGCTGTTGATCCACGGCAGGGAGCGGGAGGCGGAGGAGATCGTCACCTCGATCGAGCGGCAGGTGGAGGCCGAGAAGGGCGTCCCGCTGCCCGAACCCGCCGGTGAGCTGGTGATCCACCAGCGCGCGAGCGTCACGTTCGCCGAGATCGCCCGCACGGTCTTCCACGACTACCGGCGCCGCGCCGTCCTCGGCTTCTCCCTCTTCGTCGGCCAGGCGTTCCTCTACAACGCGATCACCTTCGGCTTCGGCGCGATCCTCACGAAGTTCTTCGACGTGCCGACGGGGGACACGGGCTACTACTTCGCGGTCATCGCGGTGGGCAACTTCTTCGGCCCCCTGCTGCTGGGCAAGCTCTTCGACACGGTGGGGAGAAGGGTGATGATCTCGTCGACGTACATCGTGTCCGGGCTGCTCCTCTTCCTGACGGCCTGGCTGTTCGGCCAGGGCGTGCTGTCGGCGGGAACCCTGACGGCGTGCTGGTGCGGGGTCCTGTTCTTCGCCTCGGCGGGAGCGTCCAGCGCCTATCTGACCGTCTCCGAGATCTTCCCGATGGAGACGCGGGCGATGTGCATCGCCTTCTTCTACGCCCTGGGCACGGCGGCCGGCGGCATCAGCGGACCGCTCCTCTTCGCCGACCTGACGGGGACGGGCAAGGTGGCCGACACGGTACTGGCCTTCCAGATCGGCGCCGCGCTGATGTGCGCGGCGGGGCTGGTGGCGGCGGCGCTGGCGGTGAAGGCGGAGCGCCGCCCGCTGGAGGACATCGCCCGGCCGCTGACGGCCGTCGCGCCGCCCGGCGCAGCTGCGGGCGGCGCGACGGCGGGCGGCGCGACGGGTGGTGCCGCGGACTAGAGCCAGCCCCCGGCGATGAACTGGACGGGGTCCTCGTCGGGGTGCTCGCGGATGCCGAACACGGCCTGGGACATCGACCACAGGACCGTTCGCCCGATCCGGTCCGGGTAGCGGGCGACCATCGCCTTGAAGAAGTCGACGGCGCTCTTCTCGGTGCCCATCAGCTCCTCGGCGACGTCGAGGTACTCCCGGGTCTCGGTGATCGTCCGGGCCGCGTCGTCGTCGAGTTCGGATTTCTTGTGGCCGGCGACGACGGAGCGCGGGCTCAGCGACTCGACCTGGTCGATCGCCCGGCGCCAGGAGTCGAGGCCCGCGAGTACGGCCTCGCCGATGTACTGGTGGGCGCCGTTGTAGATGACGTCACCGGCCACGACGAGGGCGAGCTCGGGCACGTGCAGGACGCTGGTCGCCTCGGTGTCGGTGTACCCGACCTCGACGATGACGAGTTCCCTGCCTTCGAGGGTGAAGCGGTTGTCGGGCACCGTCACCGCGGTCACCGGGGAGGCCGGAATGTCCGAGTAGACCTTGTCCCAGACGTACGGGCGACCGGCGTTGTTGGCGTGCATCTGGGCGATCGTGCCCTCGGTCGCCACGACGCGTGCGCCGAACCGCTCCGCCAGCAGGCCGGCGGCGAACCAGTGGTCGCCGTGGCCGTGGGTGATGAAGATGTCCGTCACGTTCCGGTTCTTGGCGGCCACCCAGTCGCCCAGCGCGTGCGCATGCTCGGCCGTGAAACCCGGGTCGACCAGCACGGCGTCCTCGGCACCGGAGATCAGGGTGCTGGTGACGGGGGAGAAGAGCTTCGGTTCTCCGTTCGGAAGCAGGCCGTTGTCCTGTGGCGGAGGGTTGTTGATGAACAGGTCGTAGGTGAGTGCGTCGGTCGGGCTCATGGTTGTCGTCCCCTCGCGTTTCCCGCTGCTGTTGCAGGCGGCATCATGCGCAGGGGGAGCCGTGCGGGTGCATCACCTGAATGTGTGAGGCCCGGGTCTCTCCGGGGAGGGCGCCGCTATTGACCGCCGCGGGCCCGCCTGCGCAGCAACAGCAACCCACCGGCCAGCGCGGTGATCCCCGCCCCCGCGCTCCACGCGACGATGTCACCGGTCCCGGTGGCGGCGAGGTCGTCGCCCTTGCCCATGGCCGACGGCGCGGAGGAAGCAGAAGCAGAGGCCGAGGCCGGTGAGGCCCCGGATGCCGATGCCGATGTCGACGCCTTCGCCGAGGCGGACGCTGACGCTCCCGGGCTCGGCGAGGACGACGTCGTACCCCCCGCCGTCTTCCCCTCGCTCACCCGGTCCCGAGTGAACGTCAGAGTCCCGAAGCCAAGTTGGTCGTACCCTCCGCTGTTCGGCCCGTAGTCCCCGCCCCCGCCCTCCGGCGCCGCCTTGGCCGCGATCTGCGTGACGTACGTCGCCGACAGGCCCCGCCGCTTCGTGTAGTGGTTGGCGATCATCGCCCAGATGGGACGGGTCATCGACGGATCGACGCCGGCTGCGGCCGTCACCGTCTCGCTGCCCGACCACCCGCCGATCGCCCCCTTCCGCCGCGTGCTCGCGGTGAACGGCACCTGCCCGCCCAGGCTCCACTTGGCGACGTACTGCGCCCCCTTGAGGAAGCGGCTGTCGTCGTACCCGTACAGGTCGATCCCCTGGTTCCAGGCCATCTCGCAGAACGTGCCCATCAGGCCCACCCCGAGCAGCGCGTGCCCCTGGTCGCGCCCCGCCTCCAGCCACTCGGCCAGCCCGTCCTCGTACACGACGGGAATCGCGTTGCCGATCGCCCCGAGCCCGGCGCCGTGCTTGAAGTAGTCGACAGCGCGGGTGACTTGGGCGCGGTCGTCGCAGAAGATGCCGGTGGCGAGGACGCAGGCCATGTTGGCGAGGTCCCAGTTGGTCCAGTAGTTGGAGACGACGGCGTTGTTGTGCCGGACGAGGAAGTCGTCGCTGACCGCACCGAACAGCTTGCTGAGCATCTCCTGGAAGCGGGCCAGCTCGAAGTCCCCGTGATCGCGGACGAGTTCGGCGGCGTTGGCGAACTGGTAGCCGTACAGGCCGGCGGCCAGGAACCGGTCGGCGGAGCCGTTGACCGCGGTGAGGGTCGAGGACCACGCGTTGAGGATGGCTACAGCGGTGTCGGCGTAGGCGCTCTCGCCGGTCACGTGGTACCGCAGGGCGTTCTGGTAGGCGGCGTGGATGTCGTTGTAGAGGAGCGAGTAGTTCTCCGGGGTGCCCGAGCCCCGGTACACCACGGCCTGCGGCCGCGCCTGCCAGCCGCTCTGGGCGTGCCGGTTGGCGGTGAGCCTGGCGAACCCGGCCGTGTAGGGCGCGGCGCCCGCCTTCACCTTGGCGGCCATGCGGTCGAGGTCGGTACGGGTGTGCAGCAGGCCGGGATGGGCGAAGGCGGTCCCGGCCCCGGTCCCGGCGGCGGCCGCGGTACCGCCTGCCGCGCCGATCCCGGCGGCGGCCCCCACCGCCACTCCCGAGGCCTTCAGCATGCTCCGGCGGCTGATCTGTCGAGTCATGTGCATGCCCTGGGAGACGAACCGGCACGGCCCCGATAACAGAAACCCGGGGATTCGGTCAGGCGCCCGTCGTCGACCCCGGCCGCACGATCATCAGGACCGTCACGACGGCCCAGAGGAGATTGAACACCCCTGTGAACATGGCCAATTGGACGGTGGCCTGCCGGGTACGGGCGTCCGTGCCGCCCTCCACCAGCGCACTCTGCCGGGGCAGCACCAGCGCGGCGAGGACGACCGCCGCGAGCGCGGTGAGCGCGATCGACGTGATCAGCCAGGCGCTGCCCAGCACATGCATGTTGCTCGCCGTGGCGAACCCGAACACGGGCACGACGACGCCGACGACGGCGTACACCCGGCAGATCCGGTACAGCAGCCGAAGGGTCTCGGCGGCCCGGACGTCGTCCGGCGCTTCCAGGACGCGCCGGGCGGCCGGCGGGAACATGCTGGCGGCGACGGCGACGGGACCGATCGCGACGATCGCCGCGAGGACATGGACGGCGAGGAGGAACTTGGTCACGGCGTCGACCGTAGGCGGGCGGCGGATCTTGCAGAAGCGGCAATACTGCCACCACTCGACGGATTCTCGCCACCGTTGGGCTACCGACGAAATGCGGTTCGCGAGGTGACGGAACGCCTCATCGGCCGCTGACGCCCTGCCACGCCGGGGCGGTGGCGTCAGCGGCCGCCCCGCGGCCGCGACCTCCGCGCCGCCAGGAACGCCAGCGCGCCGCCCGCCACCAGCAGGACGGCGGTGCCCGCCCGCAGCAGGACTCCGTCCGCGCCCGTGGCGGCGAGCCCGCCGCCGGTCGTCGTCCCGCTGGTTCCCGCCCCGGAGCCGGACGGGCTCGCGGTGGCCGTGGCCGACGGGGACGCGGAGGCGCTGGGCGACGGGCTGGACGTCGCCGAGCCGGTGGCCTTCACCGCGATCGCCGCGGTGTCGTTCGCCGCGTCGTCGTCACGATTGGGGTACTCGGGGTTCTCCACCGCCCGCACGCTGCCCCGCGCGCCGGGGACGACCCGGTCGATCCGCACCGTGAACTCCTGGGTCACGGAGTCGCCCGGCCGGAAGTCCGTGCTGCCGATGTCGCAGGTGTAGCTCTTCGCGCCGGCCTTGCCCGGTGTGCAGTTCCACAGCGGCCCGGGGTCGCCCTGCTCGCCGGGGCCGGGGGCGCCCGTGATGGTGGTGCCGGCGGGCGGGGTCACCACGAACGTGCCGGAGTTGTCGGCGCCCACCCACTGGAAGTCCATCCGGCCCGGCCCGTTGTTCCGCACGCCCACGGTGATGCTCACCGTCTCGCCGACCTTGCCCTCGACCGTGTCACCGAGCGCCTGGTAGTCGGCGTGCTGGGTGGTGGCGAAGGTGCCGTACCCGGAGCCGGTGAATCCGGAGCCGGAGGCGACGGACTTCAGGCCGAGCGGCGCGCCGGTGCCGGTCTCGGGGAAGTCGGACGGGTCGAAGGAGTCGGGCGCGCTGCCGCCGACCGGCCACACGACGTAGGTGTCGTAGCCGTACATCGTGTCCTTGGAGGCGGTGTAGCGCAGCGGCGCGTCCGTCTCGTAGGCCGCGCCGCGCGCGACCGGGGTGTCGAACCGGCACCAGGCGCCGACGTCGGGCAGGTCCGAGTAGTGGCAGTTGGAGTGGTCACGGGCGAGAGAGACGCCTTCTGAGTCCTGCACCAGCAGCATGACGCCCTTGCCGGCGGGGGCTGTGCCGGTGTCGGCGAAGGCCGGGGTGCGCTCGAAGACGGCGCCGGGCGCGATGCCCTTCAGCGCCGGGTAGGGCCGGCGGACGAGCTTCGGCCCGCCGACCAGGACGTCCGTCTTCCCCGTCACGGTGGTCGCGTCGGAGGCGGTGGCGGTGTAGGTGACGGCACCGGTGTCGCCCGCCTTGGCGGCCGCGGTGGGCTTCAGGAAGAACGGGTCGATCGACTCCCTGCCCGACAGCGGGCCCACGTCACACCTCACCTTCAGGGTGCCGGTGCTCACGCAGTCCCCCGTGACCACCATCGTCGCCTTCCCGGCGAGGGACGACGCGTCGACCGCGACCGAGACGTCATGGGCGTCCCCGCCCGAGGCGGTGATGCCGAGGTCCAGGTTCGGGCCCTCGCCCTCGGCGGGGAGGTAGTAGTTCTCCTGGGCGTCCAGGACGAGCGTCGTTCCGGCGGCGTGCGCGGCCGGGGTCGCGACCGCCATAGCGGCGGTCGCGAAAGCGGCGGCCGCCGCTGTCCGCCATGTTCTGCGTATCGTCAGCACACTACGTGGACACGCCAGAACACCGGAAGGTTGCGCCCGAGCGTCCGTCAGCTGACGGACGGGTTTCGCTCCGGGAACTTCTCCAGAGCACCCGGACCAGCGACAGCCGACGGCCAGAAGTTCACCGGGAATCCCCGTAGACCAGCGCGGGATCCCCACCGGCCAGAGGTCGCGTTTCCGCAGGTCACCGAATTCCGTCGGTAGCCCTCGATGTCGGCATCCGCCCGGAACCGGGACCCCCCGATTGGCGGTAACCCGTTGAACAGCTACCTTCCTGCCATGCACACCGTCGCCGTACTCGTCCTGGACCAGGTCATCCCGTCCGACTTCACCGTGCCGATCGACACCTTCGGCTGGGCCCGGCTGCCCGACGGACGGGACGCCTACCGGGTGCGGGTGTGCGGGTCGGCGGAGGAGGTGACCGCGGCGGGCGGCGCGTTCACGGTCAGGGCGCCGTACGGGCTGGACGCGCTCGCCGAGGCGGACACGATCATCGTGCCGGGCGTAGCGGACCCCGCCTGCGTCCTGCCGCCCGAGGTCACCGGGGCCCTGCACGCGGCGGCGGCGAACGGCACGCGGATCGCGTCGGTGTGCGTCGGGGCGTTCGTCCTCGCGGCCACCGGCCTCCTCGACGGCCTGCGCGCCACCACGCACTGGGCCGCGGCCGGCACCCTGGCCGAGCTGCACCCGGACATCGAGGTGGACCCGAACGTCCTGTACGTCGACAACGGCCAGTTCCTGACCTCGGCGGGCGCGGCCGCGGCCATGGACATGTGCCTGCACATGGTCCGCAAGGACTACGGCTCGGCGGTCGCCGCGCACACCGCCCGGATGTCGGTGATGCCGCTGGAACGGGAGGGCGGCCAGGCCCAGTTCATCGTCCACGACCAGCCGCCGGCCCCCGCCGGCGCCGCCCTGGAACCACTCCTGGCCTGGCTGGAGGACAACTGCGACCGGGACCTGACCCTGGAGGAGGTCGCGGCGCGGGCCGGCATGAGCACCCGTACCCTCAACCGCCGCTTCCGCGACCAGACCGGCACGACCCCGCTGCAGTGGCTGCACCGGGCGCGGGTGCGCAGGGCCCAGCACCTGCTGGAGACCACCGCCCACCCCGTCGAACGCATCGCGACCCAGTCGGGCTTCGGCTCCCCCACGGCCTTCCGGGAACGCTTCCGCAGAGTGGTCGGCACCAGCCCCCAGGCCTACCGGCGGGCCTTTCGCACCTCGGAGGGCTAGGCGCTCCGCTGGAATTGCCGCGATGCGCCGTCATTCGCCCGCGGCGCCGTCGTGGCTGGTCGCGCCCACGCGGCGGTAGCCGCACAGGCAATACAGCCCCGCGCCCCTTCGGGGCGCTGCCGAGCGGCAGCGGACTTCACCCGACCTGCTTAGGCCGGGTCAGGCCCGGCGGTCCGCGACGGCCCAGGACGCCAGTGCCACCGCGCCCGCCACCCCGAGGACGGACGGCCAGGCGCCGACCTTCTTGGCCAACGGATGCGACCCGGCGAACGCGGCGACATACGCGACGGACAGCGCCCCGGCGGCCTTCCCGCCCGCCCGCTGCCGCCACTGCTGCGCGGCGGCGGCCCCGGCGACCGCCAGCACGGCTCCGCCCAGCGGCCGCTTCTTCGTCCACCGGGCCACGCCGTACCCTCCGACGAGCCCGCCCGCGGCGATCACCGAACTGGGAACCCTGGCCATGCCTGTCTCCTTCTGTTGCTGCCGCTTCTGTCTGGATTCCCCGAGGCTAACGTGGCCGCAGCCGGGAAGAAGCGGCGGCTGTAGCGCCCCTTCAGGGGCGCGGGGAACTGCGCGACCAGCCCCCACCCCACCCGCACCCGAACTACACGGCTAGGACCGCCACCGAGGGCTGAGCGCGATAGCGCGGAGCTGCTTCATGGTCAGGGCCGGGGCGGTGCGCGTCGCGGCCGTCTGCTGGGAGCCGGAGTTGAAGGCGCTGATCACCACGCGGAAGCCGTCGGTGCGCAGGGTGTCGACGGTCCACATGACGACCCCGGGGCCGCCCTTCTCCCCGGGCTGCTTCCGCTCGGCGACCCTGGTCCCGTCGGAGAGGGTCTCGGACCCGGCCCCGAACAGCTGTCCCGCGACATCGGACATGTCCGGCTGCACATTGATCTGGAGGAGACTCCGGCCCTTGCCGTCGTCGACGACGACGTAGGTGAACTGGCTGTCGTCATCGCTCCCGTGCGCCACCACCTTCAGCCCCTTGGGAACGAGCGAGGTGAGGGTCCGCCGGATCGCCTTGCCGTCCTCCTGCGCCATGGGCGGTTCCTGGGTCTGCCGGGAATCCTCCGGAATGGCGTCGACGACCCCACGCCAGTCCTGCGCCGCCGCCAGCTCCTTCAACTGGGCAGCCGACAAGGGCGGTTCGTCGCGGCTGACCGGCGCGTCCTTCTCGGCGGCGGCGTTCCACTCGCTCACGGAGACGTGATGGCCGTCCGGGGTGACGAGGTTCGCGGTCCAGAGCTTGGTGTCCACCCGCCGGTCGGGATACTCGTACCCCTTGACGACGGTGACCACGGACGCGTCGGGCAGATGGCTGGTGGTGCAACTGTCGTACGGCGTATAGACCTTGTCCGGACACCGGACGGCCTGCCGGGCGTCGTACCCGCCCGGCAGCACCCGGTTCACGGAGACACTGATGGCGGACGCGCCGTGCCCGTCGTCGTACACGACCTGCGCGTACGGCGCCACGAGCGGCTCGCTCGCGTCGACGCCCCGCCCCTGCGCCATGCTGAACTTCCCCTTGGGCAGCAGCTTCTCCAGCGTGCTGATCATCTCGTCCGAGGTGATGGCGCGGGTGGCGGGGGAGGACGTGGGGTGCGGGGTGGTGCTCACGGAAGAGGGGGGCCGGGGCTGTCCGGACGGCGTCCCGCTCCAGGGCACCAGCAGCGCCCCGCCCACACCGGCGAGCGCGACGCCGGCGGCGCCGCCCAGCACGGTCGTCCGCCGCCGTAGCCGTAGTCGCCGCCCACGGACCGTACCGGCGGCGACGAGCGCGCCCCGGTCGGTGTCGAAGGTGTCGCCTGCGTCGTGCAGGGCGGCGGAGAATCGCACCTCGAAGGCCTGGCCGTTGTCACTGTTGCTGTCACTGTTGCTGTCGTTGTGCCGCTGCTCCACGGGCATGACGAACCACCGTTTCCACAAGGTTGATGTCAGGAGCGATGTCAGGAGCGGGCGTACTCGGCGAGGTCCTCGCCCAGCAGCTCGCGCAACCGCGCGAGGGCGCGCACGCACCGCGTACGGACGGCGGCCGAGCTCATGTTGAGCGCGTCCGCGGTCTCGTGCACCGACCGGTCCTCCCAGTACCGCAGGACGACCACGGCCCGGTCCTTCGCGGGGAGCCGCGCCAGCGCGTCGAGGAGGGTCAGCCGCAGCGAGGGATCGGCACCCGTGTGATCGGCGCCGGTGTCGGCGAGTTCGGGGAACGATTCCCTGGCTCTCTCCCGGCTGCTGAACCGCCGCCGGTGGGCGAGGAAGGTCCGGGTGAGGACGGTCTGCGCGTACCCGGCGGGGTTCCCGACGCGCGAGACCCGGCCCCAGCGGACGTAGATCCGCCCGAGGGCCTCCTGCACCAGGTCCTCCGCCAGATGGGTGTCCCCGGCGGTGAGCAGACAGGCGGACCGGTACAGATGCCCGGCCCGCGCCGCGGCGAACTCGGCGTAGTCCTCCCCAGCCCTCTGACTCATCCGCAAGCTCCCCCGTCCCCGTCCCCGCCCCGGCGCTCTGCCGCTTACCTCATTGATGCGGTGGGCCGGGAAAATGTTTCAAAGGATTCTCAGGGGAGGCTCACTGGAGTGAGTCGAGCCAGTCGAGGAGGCGGGTGCCTTCGCGGGTCATGACGTCCGGGTCGCGCAGTGCGTTGGCCATGAGCGACATGCCCTGGTAGCCGGCGACGAGGGTGAGCGCCAGGTCGTCCGGGTCGTACGGATCGTCCGCGCCGGCCGAGCTGCCGTTCGCGCCGGACAGCCTCATCTCCCGGAACTGACGTGCGGCCCAGTCCAGCAGCCGCCGGATCACCGCGCCGGCCTCGGCGTCGAGGGTCCCGTCGGTGCGCTTGCCGAGCTCGGCGGCCAGGGTGCCGGTGGGGCAGCCGTACCGGGCGGCGACGTCACGCTGCTCGACCCACCCCCGGACCAGTGCCTTGAGCCGGTCGCGCGGGTCGGACAACCGGTCGAGCCGGTCGGTGAGTTCGTCGAGATGCGCGGTGTGCTCGGACAAGGCGGCCTGGACCAGCTCGTCCTTGGTCTTGAAGTAGTAGTAGACGTTCCCGACGGGGACGTCGGCCTCGCGTGCGATGTCCGCGAGGGTGGTGCGCTCGATGCCCTGCTCGTGCAGGACCCGGGCGGCCGCCGCCATCAGCCGCTGCCGCTTCTGCGACGCCCGCGCCCGCCGATCCACTGAGTTGGTCACCCAACTAACTATAGACAACCCGGGGTTCGACCGTGCTAGCGTCTGAGTCAGCGCACTAAGTCAGTCAACTAACTAACTTCAGGGGGAATCCGATGATCACAGTGACGGGCGCGACCGGCAACATCGGCCGGACGCTGGTGGACCTGCTGGCCGAGGCGGGGGAGGAGGTGGTGGCGGTGTCCCGGCATCCCCAGCAGCCCCGGCATCCCGGGCAGGCGTCCGGCGGCTCCGGTGTCCGATGGGCCGAGGGGCATGTCGGTGACGCGGCGAGCATGCGGGCACCCATGGCCGGCGCCCGGGCCCTGTTCATCGTCCTGGGCGGCGAACTCAACGCCTGGGGCGAAGACCCCAAGCTCCTGCTCCGGGCGGCCGCGGGCGCCGGCGTCGAACGGATCGTCCTGGTCTCCTCCCAGGTCAGCGCGACCCGCCCGGAGGCGGCCTCACACGCCCGCCTGCGCGAATTCGAGGCGGCGGTACGCGCGTCGGGCCTCGACTTCACGATCCTGCGCCCCGGCGGCTTCGCCTCCAACGCCTTCGCGTGGGCCGAGACGATCCGCGCCAAGCGCACGGTCTTCGCCCCGTTCGCCGACGTGGCCCTCCCGGTCGTGGACCCGGCGGACATCGCGGCGGTGGCGGCGACGGCGCTCCGCGAGGACGGCCACGGGGGCCGCGTGTACGAGCTGACCGGCCCGGAACTCATCAGCCCGCGTCAGCAGACGGCGGTCGTCTCCGCGGCGCTGGGCGAGGAGGTGACACTCGTCGAACTCCCCCGCGAGGAGGCCCACGCGGCCATGGCCCGCTTCATGCCGGAGGAGGCGGTCACGGGCACGCTGGACGTCCTGGGGGCGCCGCTTCCGGCGGAGCTGAGGATCAGCACGGACGTGGAGACCGTGCTGGGTCGCCCGGCGGGCGGGTTCGGGGGGTGGGTGGGGCGCAACGTGGCGGCGTTCCGGTGACAGCTGTCCCGGGCGTCCAGGGCGTCCCGCGCGCACGAAACCAGGTGCGCCCGGGACGCGCGCGCGGGACAGCCCCACCCCACCGGAGGTGCCGCCCCCGGCCGCCGCCTCAATCCGTCACAGCGCGGCCCGTACCGCCTCCACGAGCGCCGACGCACGCGTGTCCTCGGCCCCCTCGACGATGCTGTTCATGACGTACCCGAAGGAGATGCCGTGCTCGGGGTCGGCGAAGGCCAGCGATCCGCCGCGTCCGGGGTGGCCGAAGGCGCGGGGCCCGGTCAGGGGGTTCGTCTCGACCGGCAGCATGTACCCGGAGGCGTACCGGATCGGGAGCATGATGACCCTGTCCACCCCGGCGGCCTGCTCCGAGGTCGCCGACGCAAGCGTCTCCGGGCTGAACAGCCGTACCCCGTCCACCTCCCCGATCAGCGCGGCGTACATCCGGGCGAGGCCGCGCGCGGTGCCGATCCCGTTGGAGGCGGGCAGCTCCGCGGCCTGCACCTCGACCGAGTTGAAGTCGATCTCGGCGGGGTCGGTGACGGCGAACGCCCTGTTGCTCAACGACTGAGGATCCTGCAGCGCGGCGACGAACTCCCGTACCTCCGGCGGCACGAGGTCCAGCGGTACGGTGCTCAGGTCGACCTCCGGCTTCGGGTACACCATCCGGCTGACCCGCCCGCGCTCGGCCGCCGGCAGCCCGATGAAGAAGTCGAGGCCCAGCGGCCCGGCGACCTCCTCGGCGAAGAACCGCCCTGGCGTACGCCCGGAAACCCGCCGCACGACTTCCCCGACCAGCCACCCGAAGGTCCGCCCGTGATACCCGTGCGCGGTCCCCGGCTCCCACTCCGGCCGCTGTACGGCGAGCGCGTCGACCATCGGCTGCCAGCGCAACGCGTCCCCCACCGGCACCGGCGGCTCGACGGTCACCACCCCGGCCCGATGCGACAGCAACCACCGCACCGGGATCTCCGCCTTCCCCTCCACCCCGAACTCGGGCCAGTAGGCGGCCACCGGCGCATCGAGATCCAACTCCCCCCGCTGGGCGAGCAGATGAGCCACGGTGGCGGTGGCACCCTTGGTCGCGGAGTACACGAGCTGCAAGGTGTCCCGCTCCCACTCCCGCCCGGTGTCCGGATCGGCCACCCCACCCCACAGATCCACCACGGGCCGCCTGTCCCGGTACACGCACACGGCGGCCCCGACATCCCCCCGCTCCGCAAAGTTGGCGCGGAACGCCTCCCGCACACCTTCGAACCCGTCGGCCACTTCCCCGTGGATAGTCGTCATGCCCTCATCCTGACACCGAGGCCGCCCGGTCGCCCCAAGAGGACGATGCCGCAAGCGAGTTGGAGCAGGGGCAGCCGGCCTGTTCCGTGTGAGTCCACCCGCAAAAATCGTCAATTACAAGTTGACGCTCGTGGGTCGTCAACTTAAGATTGACGCATGAGCCCACTCGACATCAGCCTGGCCGACTTGATCGCCCGTCTCGACGAGGAACTCCCCGAAGCCAGCGAACTGGCCCGCATCAGCGAGGCCCGCCTGCGCGCCCAGACCCTGTCCGACCTCGGTGACCAGCTCATCGACCACTACGTCAGCAAGGCCAAGCAGGTCGGCGCGTCGTGGACCCAGATCGGCGACGCCATCGGAGTGTCCAAGCAGGCCGCCCAGCAGCGCCACGCGCCCGCCGCGTTCGAGCGGTTCACCAACCTGAACCGGCACAGCATCGTGCTGGCCCAGGAGGCCGCCCGCACGCACAAGCACGACTCCATCGGCACCGAACACCTCCTCCTCGGCCTGCTCGGCGAACCGCAGGGCCTGGCCTACGAGGTGCTGGTCGCGAAGACCGAGTCGGAACAACGCATCCGCGACGCGATCGAGGAAGCGATGCCGCCGGCCGGGAAGAAGGCGCCGCGGGGCCACATCCCGTTCCACGAGGAGAGCAAGGAGGCCATCGCCCAGGCCCGCCGCGCATCGACCGACCTCGGCCACGACTGGGTCGGCACGGAACACACCCTGCTGGGCCTGATCCGCGTGGCGCAGAGCCCGGCCGCACAGATCCTGCGCGACCTCGGCTTCACGTCGGAGGAGCTCCACGAGACGGTGAAGACCGAGATCAACAAGCGGCTCGCCGCGCGCGACGACCGCTGACGAATCGACCAGTTCGCCGTGGAGGACTGGGCCAAGCCGAACCGGACCACTCACCTGCAGCCCTGTTGAGTCCTTCGTACTTCCCGCGCGAGCCGGCCGCCGAGATCCTCGAAGGCCTGCGTCATTTTCGAGGGGCACCCTCAAAAAAGGGGGGATCCGGGTACGGGTAGTGCCCAGGAAGCGAGAACTCCTGGGCACTACATGCGCGTCGGTGTGCAGCGACCGCCGACGGCCCCTCGCAGCCCACCCAAGGGCCATCCAACGCAAGCCCCACCGCATCCTTCCCGGCCGCCCGCTCGCTTCTTCCCCGTGCTGGAGTGAGCCGAGTCAAGGGTCGGCCGGAGGCCGATCGGCGAAGCCGACGCGGACGCGCAGCGCAGCGGAGCGGGAGCGCCCTTTACTCGGCTCACGGAAGCACGACACTGACGAAGAAGCGGGCGGCCGGGGCACCCTTTTGACCGACGGCTGCGAACTCGGCCTTGGTTCTCCCCGTACCTGATCCAACGAGCCTTGCCAGCAGATACTTCAGAGCTTGGGTTCTACGGGGAAGGGCAGCTTGTCGGCCCAACTGGCCAGGGCCGCCGCCGCGATCTCCCGCGTCTCACCGCCGACCGCCGTTTCCTGAAGCAGGGTCCGCTCCGCATTGGGGACGCTGAGTTCTCGGTAGTACTGCAGGTCCTCGAACCCACTGACCGCGACGTCATGGCTGGTCGCGGCATAGACGAGGCGCGAGACGCGGGCCCAGTAGCAGGCCACCAGACACATGGGGCACGGCTCGCTGCTGGAGTACATCACGGCGTCCTCCATGAGGTGACGGCCGAGTTTGCCCCCGGCGGCACGGAGGGCCATGACCTCGGCGTGCGCCGTCGGGTCACGGAGTTCGACGACCGAACTGGTGCCGGTGGCGACGACCTCCCCGTCGATGACGACCAGGGCGCCGAACGGAGTCTTGCCCTCGTCCTCCAGCGCGTGGCGCGACAACTCGATTGCCTGGGTAAGGAAGACGTGGTCCTCGGGGATCTCGGCGGAGAAGGGCACCTGGTCTCCAAGTCTTTGGTAGGCCGCTCGCGGCCACGCTCACATGTATATGGAGGGATCGGCGTCGCCGAAGGGGCCATCCAGGTTCATGTCGTAGCCCGTGAGAGGCGTGGTGGCGCCGACCGTATGGATGATGTCCAGCGCCAGCCCGGCCCGCTGGTGGTCGGTCCAGTCGCCGTTGTCCAGCACTTCGACCATATCCGGGATGGGCGCGGACGACTGGTCGCCGTCGAGGATGAGACGGTGGATTCTGGGCGCCGGCCGGTCGGAGGTGCAGAGCAGCAGACTGGTGGCCGACAGCCGCTGGTGCCATTCCTCGAAGGCCCGGTCGACGGAGGCGGGCCGGGCCGTGGCACCGGCCACCACGACGGGCAGATTGTGCAGGATCACGCGGTCGACGGTGAGGTAGGCACCGCGACGCAACTGGGCGTTCATGACAGCTTGATCGATCTCATTCCGGAGACCGACGAGACCGGGTTGGAGCCACGTCAGATCGCACTGCACCAGGACGGCGGCTGTCACCTCGCTCGACTGGAGAGCGGCGACGCGCTCGCGCCAGGCGATCGTGTCTATGACCGGGTCCGTCATGCTCCCTCCCGGGTGTGTGCCCCGACCAGCGTCAGGGCCTTCAGACCTGTGACGACGGCTTCGATCGGTTCGGTCTCCTCGGCCGCACCGGGAAGAACACGGGCGGCCAGAACGGCAGTGGCCTTCAGACCGGTGGAGGGAAGCCCGGCGAGGAAGGTACGCAGCTCCATGTCGTCCTCGCGGGGCGTGAGCGGAGCCAGACGGCAGGCTATGGCGAGGATCAACGCGGCGGGCCGCTGCTGCGGCTCCACGTGCGGGGCGGGCACGCGGTACGTACGGCCGACCCGACTGTGGTGCACGCGGTCACTGGCCGACCCGACCGGAGCTGTACGGGAAAGGAGTCCGAGCAGGGCTGTACGTGCCTCGTCGGCCGTGGTGAAGTACCGGTGGGTGGCGAATGTCCGCAGGTAAGCGCCCAGCAGCTGGTGGTCAGGCGTGAATTCGGGACGTACGAGCTCCGGCGGGTGGGTGACGCGGCAGTCCCGCAGGGTGGCGAGCGCAGTCACCGAGGTGAGGGCCCAGAAGTGGTCGTACTCCTCGACGTCACCGAAGGCCGCACGAGCCGCGTCCGCCGCCGGGCCGGTCACGGCGTCGTCGGCGCCGAAGAGAGCCTGACGCAACTGGGTGAGGATGGACGCGCCGTCCCAGTAGTTCCCCATGAACTTCGTGCCGGTGAGGATCTCGTACACGCCGTACATGGCACTGGCCTGGTGCGCACCGTGGAACTCGGCGAAGTCGGAGCTCCACATAAGGACTTGGTGCGGCTTCGTGAGAAGCGTGCCGAGTTCGTCGCGGTTGGTGGCGGACTTAGGGTCCGGGTCGACGCAGCGCAGGATCTTCAGCCGGGCATCGGTGCTGAGGGCGACCAGCTCACGGGCGGACCGATTGGACGCGACACCGCGTACCGACATCAGTAGTGAGGTGTTGGTCAGCCAGGCGAGATAGCGGCTGAGGGCTCCGAGCGGCAGAGCCGGCTCGGGCAGGTTCCGGCACAGGCGGACGACGGAGTCGACAAGGGCGTGAGCACAGGCGGTCGCCTGGATCGGATCGGCCCCGCTGACCAGGGCGGCTCGGGCGAGCCGGTGCAGGACGTCGATATGGAGGGTGATCGCCCCCTCGGCCGCCTCCACTCCCACTTCGACCTCGACCAGTTGGTCCACGAGGTTTCTGACAGCGGTCGGATCGTTGCTCGTTACGGCCTGATTGATGGCGCCGAGGTAGGCGTTGACGACCGAGCTGTTCTCGAAGTCGTGGACAGAGACCCTGACGCCCGGCTGACTGAGCGACTCGGCGAGCGTCCGGCACAGCAGCCGGTTACGGCCGCCGACGCTGGCCAGACCGAAGAGCCGTATGAAGGAGAAGATCCCGAAGATGTTGGCCAGCAGGAACAGCAGCGCGCCGTAGGTCGCGCTGATCCTGTTGTCGCCCAGCAGGCCACAGACGGTGAAGAGGGCGGCGAACCAGCCGATGAGCACCCACTCCCGGAAGGCGATATGGCTGTCTATCGCCTGTAAGGAGGGCCAGGAGCTGGCAGCGGAGAAGGTGAGCGCGAAGATCACGGCTTCGCCGGTCAGCAGTGTGGCGAAGAAGGCGATGCTGAACTGGGTGGCGGCCACGACGTCGTCGGCACTGCGTGGATGAAGGACTGCTACGACCGCGAGTACGACAGCACATACGCACAGCACGATCTGTCGACGCCTCTGCACCACAGCCCCCGCTCATCCCCTGCGGCTCGCCCGTCGTGACCAACTGTCCCAGGGAGTAAGGATGTTGCCAACAGCGAGCCGGTGCCCTAAGCCGCGAGTCATTCCAGGTGTCAACGAACCGGCGTTCGCTCCGGGACTCACCTCAGCAGGTGGTCCGCCTTGCCGGCCTTGATGTCGAGGATCATGGTCTGCAGAGCGTCCCGACTGTCCGTGATGAAACGGTCCTCCTGGCCGTTCACCGCTATGAACGCATTGCCGGAGCTGTCCACGCCTATCCGGAAGCACGAGTTGCCTTCCCCGCAGAACGGATCTTCCCACTGAATCTCAGGCATGACGTCTCCTAGAGTTCGCGTGCGATGGCGTGGATGAAGGCTCTTGAGTCGTCGGGGGACAGCGCCAGCTCCTCCATCCGGTTCAAGTGAGCGCGGTACTTGGTCAATTCTGCCTCGCCGTACAGGAAGTCCGGGCCGTGGGAGTTGTCGATCTGCACGGTGTCCAGTTGTTGCGTCGGTCCTTCCGCGTACAGAACGGTCTGTCCTGCACCTGGAAAGGCTCCACTGCTGAACGGGACGACCAGAACCGTTCGACCGTCCCGCTCGGACTGGTCCAGTAGGTGTTCGAGTTGCGCGCGGCTGACCCGGGAGCCTCCGAACTGCATCCGCAACGCGGCCTCGTGCACGATTCCGGTGAAAGTGGGTGCGGCCTCGGAGGCGAGCACCTCCTGACGGTTGTTGCGGTGGGCTGCTCTCAACGCCACTTCGTGCTCGGGTAGTTGCGGAAGGACGGCACGGAAGACCGCGAGGGCATAGTCGGTCGTCTGAAACAGGCCAGGAATGTGCACTGTGCATGCGGTGCGCATGCGAATGGCCTGCCACTCCAACTCGGCGATGTCCAGCAGACCTTGAGGAAGGGTTCCGCGATACCGCTCCCACCAGCCCGAGGTGGTGGGTGAGGCCATTTCGACCAGGGCGGCTACGTACTCCTCGTCGTCGCAACGGCAGTGGTGAGCCAGGGTGCGCAGACGTTCCTCGCTGATGCTCCGGACCCCGGACTCCATGTTGGAGATCTTTCCTCGGTCCACGCCCAGGAAGTTTGCGGCCTGCTCCGCGGACACGCCTGCAGCCATCCGCATCCTGCGCAGTTCGTGACCGAGGCGCCTCTGACGTTGCGTCGGTACTGCCCTCGGGGCCATGTCGATCCTTCCGTTTCGGACTCGGACGGCAGTCTGCCGTGCTGGGCGGCTCGCGAGCCACGATCGAGCTAATTTGCCGAAGAGTGTGGCAAATTTACCAAGCCGTCTTCTAGCTTGGACATCGCGCCGCTCACGCACAGCGAGCAGAAGCGCATCGCGTATGCCCCCTGTTCTCTCCTGCCCTGGGAGGGGTGGCCTGCGCCAGGGCGACAGGCCACTGCTTCACGAGCAGCGCAACGAGTCAGGTGGACGAAGGAGTTGGGACATGGATTGCGGTGGATGTACGCCGGGAAGGCTTTGGGATCTTTCTTTTTCCGCCGAGCCGGCGGAAATGGCGGCGCTGCGGCGCTTGCTTCGCGCTCATCTGGGCCTCTGGGGGCTGGCGGAGCTGACGGAGTCGGCCCAGCTCTGCCTGAGCGAACTCGTCTCCAACGTGATCACTCACGTGGGCCCCGGTACCCCGACGACGCTCGCCGTCTCCATCAGCGGTACGCGCCTGCGTATCGAAGTCCATGATCCCGACACTCGGGCCTTACCGCGTCTGATCGACTCGGCCGGCGATGCCGAGGCGGGGCGCGGTATGGCCCTAGTAGCCGCGATGTCCGAGCGCTGGGGCGTCCAACTCCTGCCCGACCGCAAGATCACGTGGGTTGAACTCGCGTCGGGACTGACGGAGGCGAACGGCCACAGCAAGGACGTCCGGGTGTCCAGAGCCACGAGTTGCCTGCACTTCTACAACGCGGCGTTGCCGACCCACCTGGGGGGACCGAGCAGGCTGAGCGCCATCGCCGCGGAGGAGGTGGCGATCGACGTCATCGCCGATCTTCTTCACTGGCTTCGAGCCCATGGCCATGACGCAGATGGGGCTCTGGACCGCGCCCAGATGCAGTTCGAGGCGGACACGCGACGACCGGCATGGTGACGGAAGGCTCCCTGACTCGGGAAGCGCGGCGAAGGCGCCGATCAGTGTCGGCGCCTTCGCCAAGGCGGGGCGGACGTCATGGGTTCAGGATGTCGGCGAAGAAGCCCACCTCGGGATCGTCAGGGGTTCCGACAAGGAGGGCGCGGTCCAAGAGGACGTTGTTGTGCTCACAACTCGTCTCCGGGAGCATCACGCAGGCATGGCAGGCCGCCAGGTTGATTCCGCCGGCGCCGGACGCCTCGGTCTCCATGCAGAGCGGGTCCGAGGAACACCACTCGGCACGGCGGACGGCCGAACGGACCGTGCGAGCGAGAATCTCCGGCTCACCTTGAGCGACCAGGCCACCCAGACTGCCTGCGGAGTCGCTCGTCGCCGTGTAGACGAGCACCCCGGCCATGTCCTCGGCGGTGTACAGGCGCTCGCGCAGGGACGCGGCCGGGTATCCCGCCTCCAGGCTCCACTCGTTGATGAGAATGTGGGCCAAGGTGTGCAGCAGCACCATGCGAGGCGTGGCGGGGGAGAGGACGACGCGGCTCGGGTCGTCGGCCCGCTGCTCCAACACCCGCTGGTGGGCGGTGCGCATCCGTTCGATCCGGGCCGCCACCGCTGTGGCTTTCTCCCAGGCGCCGAGTCGATCCTCGTTCAGACGGAGAAAGACTCCCTCGCCCCGAACCTCCATGGCCGGGAGCCAACGCAGGGAGCGTTCGGACAGCGGCATCTCCTTGGGATCGGTCGTCGATTCGGCGTCGCCGAGCCGGGTGAACGCCTTCAGTGCGCGCACCTCGCGGAGCTTCTTGACCAGCATCGGGCCGGTGACGCCGAGCGGGTCGAGCAAGCTCTGGTCGCCCAGCGGGGTCTCGCAGACGAACTCCTCGTCGCGGGAGTGCTCGCTCTCGTCGTTGCCGGAGCGGAGACGCTCGTATTCCTTGTTGCGCAGGGCGCGATAACGATGGTCGAAGGAGGGCGCCTCGTCGCCAGTGGGGTCTTCCTCCCGCTCGGCGTCGAGGAAGGCCATGACTTCGTCGATCGGAACCGGGCTCTCACCCTTGAAGACGAACTTGAGGCACATCTCGACCTCTGCGCGGCTGTTCAGCTTGCGTAGTTGCTCCCAGTGTTCGGCGAGCGGATCCGCGCGGCCATTGCTCCACGGCGGGATGGAGAGCGCAGACTTCAACACCGGCTGCCAGACTGCCGACGAACCGCGCTGCAGGGTGCGCAGAGGGAGTCCGCATCCGCCCGTGGCGGCGGACGTACCGAGCCACGGACGGGAGCCTCGGCACTTGAGGCCCAGGTCCTTGAGCGCTCTCCTCCGGAAGGAGCCCTCCATCGAAACCTCGGGTGCCTGCCCACAGGTGCAGGAGACGAGGATGGAGCGCAGCGAGGAAGTACGCCCGGACGTGCGCATCTTGAGCTTCCCTCCGCACTGTGCCGCCGTCGAGGCACCACGGTCCGTGGAACGGTGCACCCACTGCCAGTACGGGAACTCGTCGAGGTGCCCGGCCTCGCAGGCGACGACGAAACGGGAGGGGACCAGGTCGACCTCGCACGTGCCGCAGACGCTTCGACCGGCCGGCGGGTTGAAGTCGCGATGTCGTTGCAGGTCGTTGCACTCGGGGCAGGAGTGCATCAAGGGAAAACGTCGGACCCGGATACCGTCTTTGCTGGTGTCGTCGGAAGCGGGCGGCAGCCGGAAGTAGTCGACGCCGAGCACTCGGGCCAGCCGCCGTTCGTGGATCTGCGGCGACTCATCACGGCTCCAGCTCTGCTCGGCCTCGTCGAGTCCCGAGACGATGAAGGACTCATGGTCGACGGCGATGAGCGACCCGACGCCGTACGTGGTGATCGCCTGGACGCGGCGGACCGCACCGCGCCGCGGAAAGTTGTGGGCGGGTGCGGCGCCGTCCGCGCCGGTTCGGCGACGGCGGGCGGGGGGCGGGGTCATCGGGTTCCCTCCATGAACAGGGCGGTCTCGGCGTCGACGTCACGCAGGCTCCACAACGTGGGATACGCCCCGGTGCCCTCGGACTCGTCGTCATAGGCCTTGAGAAGCGACGGTGCGCGACTGCCTCTCTGAGGCTCGAACAGCAGGCCGTTATGGATGTCGGCCTCCTTGCACCACCACCCGACGAACTCGTCGAAGGCCCGGGACACGGCGTTGGTCTCCTCCCGGGTGACCGCGTCCACGCGTTCCAGAAGGATCGTCTTGATGGGGCCACGGAGTACGTCTTCGTAGGACTCGACCTTTCCGGCGCCATCGTTGGGTCGGGCGGCGGGGATCATGATGCGGGCGAGGGCGACGATCACCGCGTGCAGGCCCCGGTAACGGGCGCGGGCGGAGAACGGTGTGACGGAAGTGGACTCGACCTCTCGGTACAGGGCCGAGTGGAAATGTTGGAAGCTCTCGTAGTGGGAACGGTCCCGGGAGCGCGTTGAGTTGAGCATGATCGCGACCAGACCGGGGTGCGCGCGACCGACGCGGCTGGTCGCCTGGATGTACTCGGCGGTCGTCTGTGGCTGGCCCATCACGGCCATGAGACCGAGTCGGTCCACGTCCACGCCGACCGCGATCATGTTGGTGGCCAGGAGGACGTCCACGGTGTCCTCGTCGGGCAGCCGCTTCTCGATGCCCTTGAGGCGGGTGGGGATCTCGCTGGCGTCGATACGGCTCGTCAGCTCCGAGTAGTTGACGACCGAGCGGACTTCCACCCCCTCGCGCTCAGCGAGCACCTCCAGATAGGCCACCACGTCGTCGTGGACCTGGAGTTCGGCAGCGGACAGCAGCCGGAGGCTGTTGAAGTAGCCGACGAGACTCCAGTAGGCGTCGCGTACCTCGTCCTCGGTCTTCGCCTGCTTGGCCCGGTGCAGAAGGGTGGCGTACGTGCGGATCAGGAGGGTGGCCTGGCTGATGCCGGGGGCCAGGAGGCCGACGTAGCGGCGGCTCGCCTTTTCCTCGCGCGGTGTCTCCACGGCGAACCACGAGTCGCGGGCGTCGAGGCCGGCGGGCGGGAACTGCCGCACTTCGCGGGCGAAGAGGTGGCGTCCCTGGTCGGCTGCGCGACGGATGGTGGCTGTGGAGGCGATCACCTTGGGTCGGCCGGCGAGTGCGTCCACGGCGGTCTCGTAGAGGCCGGTGAGTGTCCCCAACGGGCCGGAGATCAGGTGGAGTTCGTCCTGGACAATCAGTTCCGGGGGTGGGGTGCCGCCGTCCGGGTCGTCGTCGCGGTTGAAGAGTGCCGCGGTCGCCGGACGCCACGGCATCGACGCGAACTTGTCCACAGTGGCGATCACCAGTGTCGGCCGCGCGTCGTACACCGCCTCGTCGATCAGGTGGACGGGCAGGCCGTCGGCGAAGTCGCAGTTTGCGCCGGGGCATCGGACGTGCATCCGCTTCGCGTCCTCGTCGGCTTCGTAGTTCCGTGCGTCGAGGCGGGTTCCGCACCAAGGACAGGCGTGCAGCTGGACGGGATTCTCGGTGGCGAGGCGCTTGTCGAGGTTCGCGCGGAGCTCGTCGAGCTTCAGGCCTGCCTCGGTCAGCGTGTTGGGGGTGGCCGAGCGTCCCACCCACATACCGACGGAGAACTCTTCGTGGCCCAACTCGGGTGTTCGGCGCCGCATGTGTTCCATGGCACAGAGAAGGATCGCGGCGCGCTCGAACTGCTGGAGGGTGAGCAGCCGCAGCGTGTAGCGCATGAGGACGGTGACACCGCCGCCGTCCACGCCCTTGCGGATACGGCGCAGGAACGAGGTGAAGGCGATCAGACCGAGGTAGGCCTCGGTCTTGCCACCACCGGTGGGGAACCACAGCAGATCGGAGATCTGCCGATCACGATGCTCGGGGTCGTCGATGCCTGCCAGGCACAGGAGTACGAAGGCGATCTGAAAGGGACGCCAGCGTCCGGCGGTCGGGTCGGGGACGCCGACGCGTCCGCCCTTCACCCAGGCGCTGCGGGCACGCTGGTCGGCCATGGCGCGATTGGCCAGTCGGAAAGCCTTCATCAGATCGGGCTTGGTCTGCAACAGCTCGATGCCCTCGCGGACTCGGCCGAGTGCCTGGCGGCAGGCCTTGACCTGTTCCCGCGCGGGTTCCTCGTGCGTTCCGGCAGCCAGATCCTCCGTCTCGGCCGCCTTGCGGTCGATCCAGCGTTCGTACCCGTCGGCGAGCCCTTCCAGAGCGGTCAGGATCTCGGCGTCGGAATTCTCCGCCAGCCCCAGCATGGACAGCGCTGAGCTGTCGATCTCGGGGTTTGAGTCGGTGAGCAGCACCTCCACCGTCGGCACGAACTGGGTCCGCACCTCAGGGACGGCGATCTCCGGGGCGGTTTCGGTCATGCCGATAGGCCACGGATTCCAGTCCCATTCGGCGGCACAACCGTGCCCGACGGCGAAGGTCGGGGCGTGGCGGTGCAGCAGCCGACTCGTGGCGACCTCCGGGTCGTGGGCGGCGTCCGGAGCCGGGCGTTCGACGAACGCGTCGGAGCCGTCGGCAGCCCGGACCGTCAGCCCGCACTGGAAGAGGGAGAACGCGTCCTGTAGATCCCACTCGCCGATCTTCTGCGTGTTGATCAGAGTGACCGTGATCGTGACCGTGCCGGTGGTCTTGTCAAGGCGACGGATGTTGACGTGCAGTGAGGCTTCGTCGCTGAGCGGGATCGGATCTTTCGGAGCGGCCTTGGTCACGACGAAGCGCTGGTCGGGGAAGGAGAGCTCCCGCCGGCGCCACCGTTCACGCTGGTCGGCGACGGTACGGGCCTCGGCGCGACGGGCCGGGATCCGCTTGCCGTCGGCGTCCGTGGGCTCGTAGACGGCCGCACGCGCCGAGACCACGATCATGTCGTTTATATCCGGCTTGACCGCGAAGGTCAGGCCCATCGAGGAGGGCCGCCTGTCCCCCGAGGCACCGACCTCCGGCGGGGTGCTGGAATCCTCGCCGTCGCCACGGGTGTTGACGGGAGTGTCGTCCGGACCGTCCTGCTTGGCGGCCTCTTCCTCCTGCCGTTCTTTCGTGGCACGCGGATACAGCACACCGGTCAAGTAACGGTCGATCGGCGCGTCCTGGGTGAGTACCTCGTCCCGATCGTCCGGTACGGCGTCCTCGGCGGGGCCGAGGAGCTCACGGCGGAGTCCCACGAGGAGTTCCTCGTCCCGGACCCGGTAGTGCTCGGAGTGTCGGCCTGCCACCTGCGTCATGCGTGCTGCTCCTCGTCGTTGTCGGCTCTCCGGTACCGGCCGATGCCGGTGATGCGCGGGACGATCCACACGCCTCGGTCACCGAGACCGGCGTTGGCGCCGGCGGCGGCGCTGCCCGTCACGGTCTCCAGGGTGTCGATCCGCAGGTCGTGGATCTCGTCGGGCCACCAAGGGTCCCAGGTGCGGTTCACCTTCTGTACCTGGAACAACTCCTCGCGGAACCGCCGCGACGCCTCGCCGATCTCCCGCCCCTTGTGCACCAGGGCGTACGGCGGGCTTTCCGCCTCGCCCATCGGCAGGTCGTGGACCCTACGCAGCAGCACCTCCTGGCCGGAGCGCACCTGTTCCAGGAGATACGCCTGGGTGGCAACGGCGTCGGTCTGGTGGCCGGGCGGGTTGTCCCGGCAGACGTCCCCCGCCTCGGCGACGATCCCGTACCTGTCGTACGACCGCCACGACCCGAGGTAGCGACGGCCGTTGCGCTGACTCCCAGCCCGCTTGAAGTGCGGCAGTTCGGGAGGGGCCACGTGGTACAGATCCTGGCGGGCGCGCGTCATGGCCACGTACAGGGCGCGGGCTTCGGCGGGAAGGTCCAACTCGTCCTGATGCCGCTTGTGGAGCTCGGCGAGGGTCGGTGGCGTCAGGACGATCACCCGATCGAACTCCAGGCCCTTGGCCCGGTGCACCGTCGAGACGACGATGCGGGCGTTCTCCGGGTCCGCCGCTTCGTCCGGGAACCTGCCGTCGGCGACCGCGCGGCGCAGCCGGTCCAGATCGAGCACTCCGCGCCCCGCACCGCGCGCGACCCTACGCAGCACCGTCCACAGGGCGGCGGCGTCAGGCTCGTAAGGAAGAGGGATTTCCGAGAGAAGCGTACGGAACCGGTCCTCGGTGAGGCCGGTCGCCTCCGTGCGACGCAGCAGCTCGGCCACCCAGTACGGCACCGGACGCTCCTCCAGCGGGCGCCGCAGCCGGTGGTCGATGCCGTGCGCGTGCAGCAGGCCGGAGACCACGAGGGCCTGCTGGTTGTCACGGGTGAGGACGGCGCAGGTGTCGGAGAGGTCCCGCAGGCCGTCCAGGGTGAACTCGCCGTCGAGGTCGCCCATGCCGTTCGCCGGATCCAGAAGGAGATCGCGCAGTTCGTCGTAGAGCCTCCCGGCCTCGTCCGGGTCGGTGACCTGCTGGAGAAGGGGGCCGTGCGCCAGAGCGACCCGGGCTTCGGCGGTGGTGGCCCGGAAATTCCTCGTGAGACGCAGCTCCACGAGGTCGTCGGGGTAGGAACAGCGCAGCCAGTCGAAGAACCGACCGGTCTCGTCAGCGCGTTCGCCCAGGTTCGCGATCTGGAAGCCGTACACGGACTGGGCGGCGTCTCCGACGACGGTGAACCCGCAGCTGTCCTGGTACCGGTCGAGAAGCGTCTCCACCAGCTCACGGCGCCCGCCCAGCAGGTCCTGCACCTCGTCGATCACGACGTGGGCCGGTGGCACCGCGTCGCCGACCTCCAGCGCGCCCTTCTCGATCGCGCGGGTCGCGGCGGCTATCCGCTCGTCGAAGCCGACCGCGCCCCACTCGCCGTCCGGATGTGCCTGAAGGAGCACCTCATAGGCCCACGCGTCGAAGGTACGGGCGCGTACCCGGTGAGCTCGTTCCCCGTGCCGAGAGATCCGTTCGCGCAGTTCCCGAGCCGCCGCCCGGGAGAAGGTGAGCACCAGGATCTCGGCCGCCTCCAGAGCCTGTTCAGGGTCCTCGTGGCCGCACAGGGCGTCGAGCCGGCGCACCAGGGCGTGCGTCTTACCAGCCCCGGCGCCCGCGGTGACCAGGACGCGCGCGTCCCAGAACTGTTCGACGACGGCCAGTTGCTCGTCGGTGAGCGGAGGGCTGTCCTGGTAGACGTCGGTCACTTCCGGCTCCAGAGGTGCTCGAACTGGGTGAAGGCGAGGTGTGTGTCAAAGTTGGCGATGTTGTCGCTGACGTTGAGGATCAGACAGCTGTCCTTGCCGCCGTTCAGTGGTCCACGCAGCCCACGACCGATCATCTGCTGGTACACGTTGGTGCTGTAAACCGGCCGGGCCACGACCACGACACGCGTGGCAGGTGCGTCGAATCCCTGGGTGAGCACACCGTAGTTGGTGAGGACTCGGATGCGTCCGTTTCGGAAGTTCTCGATGCGGTTGCGGCGGTCCTGCGTGCTGGTCGTCGAGTCCACGGCGGCGGACGGGACACCTTGGTCGTTGAGCATGGCGGCCAGGTATTTGGCATGGTCGACCGAGGTGGCGAAGAGCAACGTCGGCCAGTTGTCCGGCAGTTCCGTCACCGAGTCGACAATGCGCCGACTGCGCGCGTGGTCATCGGCGAGCCGCTGTTCGGCGGAGCGGGAGAGCATGGCCATGCGATCGGCGTGCGTCTTCTCGTCCCGTGTGAGTTCGATACGACCGCCTTCAAGGGTGCGGTGCTCGACCTGGGCCAGGATGCGCCAGTCCTGGAGGTCGCGATACGGGTCGCCCGACGGGAACACTCCTTCGTCGAGTCGTCGATTGCCGAAGCGGCTGACGAGACGACGGGTCTCCTCCTCGTTGGTGTTCCGGAACGGGGTGGCGGTCAGACCGAGCAGATGCCGGCTGGTCTCGTACTGTGTGAGTCCCAACTGACTGAGGATCTCGGTGTATCGCTTCGAGATGGCGGTGTGAGCCTCGTCCACGATCACCAGTGCGGCCTTGCGCAACCAGGCGTACTGGTCGGTGTCCAGACACCGCTCCAGCTTGGCGTCGGTGGCGACCACCAGGTGCGGGTGGTCTACGACATTTCCGACCTCGTAGGTGCTCCACAGCCGGCTGATGGTCAGCGGTCGTTCGGCACCGACCTTGCTCCAGACGAACTTCCAGCTCTGGACGGCCTGTTCGCACAACTCCTCGGTCTGCGCGATCCACAGCAGTGGACCCTTCAGGTCGCCGACCCGCTTCACCCAGCGGATCACGGCCTCGGCGGTGACCCGGGTCTTGCCGGCGCCGGTCGGCAGCGACAGCATGCCGCGCTGGGGCGCCAGTCGGTCGAGCATGGTGGAGATGTTCCTGACCAGGTCCTCCTGGTAGCCGTGGAGGCTGGGGAAGTCCCGAGGGCCCTCGACGGTCTCGAACGGTGGCGGAGACGGAGTCTTCGAACCGGCGAACGCGACCGGCAGCCTCATCTCCGAGACGAACACGATGGCCGCCGACGAACCCCCGTACGCGACCGGTGCGTTGGGAAAACGCACCTGGATGTCCCGGGCGTGCTGCTGGAGCACTCCGTCACCGTGCGCGTTGAACGCCATCTGCGCGATCCGGCGCCCGGACGGCTCCACACCGCCGGTCGCCTGCATCTCGGCCTCCATCAATCCCTCCGGGAGGCCGGCCCGGAGCGCGTCGGCACCGATCAGCAGCTCGATCTTGGCCACCACGTCCGCGGCCTCGCGCACCGCCTTCTGCGCCGCCTTCAGCTCGCTGTCACGAGCCATACGGTCCTGGTGCTCCAGGACCGCGCGGCAACCGGCGGCGCCCAGACCAAGGCCGAGTTCGCGATCGATGAGACGCAGCATCGGCTCGGGCTCCAGCGGCACGCGGACCTTGACGGTGCCGTCCTGGCGCACGGCGTCCAGGGGAGAGGCGTGTGTGCCGTTGGGCGTACGGATGACCTCCTCCAGCTCGCTGCATCGTTGCACCATGCTGTTCCGGTGGCCGCTGTTCAGGCGCTGCCGCAGGGCAGGGAACAGCTCGACCAGAGGGACGGGGTCACCCTCCGGTTCTTCACGGGTCTCCCGGCTGATCACATCGGCATAGCGGAGCATCCCCCACTTCTCGATCATCAGCTCGGCATCCTCGGCGGTCGGTACGAGGAGCGCCGGGAGCTGTTCGGCGCGGAGCGCCCGGTACTGAGCGGCTCCGACGGCGATCGTGATCTCGCCGTCGGGGCGGGTGCCCCAGACGTCGCCGATCCGGCAACGCGTCAGGGAGTCCTCGGGGAAGTCCGCGCCGAACCGGGTCAGCATCACGTAAGTGGCGCCGACGAAGGAGTCGTCCTCGCTACGGGTCACCTCGTCGAGGAGCGCGACCCAGCGGTCGGGGGGAACCTCGTCGACGGTGGTCGGGAGCCGCAGCCTGCGAGCCTTCTCGGGGGAGACGTCGGCGACCGGCAGCACGTCCCGATAGCCGGCGAGCTGGGGGCCGACGGCCTCCTTCAGCGGCTTGATCCCCTGCGAGGTGCTGACCGAGCCGAACTTCCTCAGCATCCACCGGATCGGTGAGGCCACCGCTTGGCGGGTGCTGGTCTGGGCGCCGATCTGCAGCGTCCAGTTGTCCACGACGGCGTCGTCGGGCAACACCTTCAGGAAGGCGGAGCGGGATTCCTCGGAGAGCGCGCGGTAGAGGTGGAGCGGACCACCGATCGCGGCGCCCTCGACCTTCATCCGGCTCAGCGTGGGGCGCGGGGCGCGACTGTCCAAGCCGCGCAGGTAGGCGGCGTGGACGGCTTCGCGGTACTCCTCGAACCACGCTTCGTCCGCCTGGGGCTGCACCCCACCGGACGGTCGCTCCCGTAGACCGACCTGGGAGAAGAACGTGGTGTCGTCGGAGTGGAACGCCATGTCGACGGCGATACTCGGGTCGCGCTTCGCGTCGACGACGACACCCGGCAGCATGCAGTCCTCGATCGGCCGGAATCGCCCGTCGGCGGTTCGCACCCGAAGCGTCGAGCGGGGAGCGGGCACCCGCTCCAGGACCTTGTGGGCCAGCCGACGGACCCCCGCCTGACGGAACAACTCCCAGAAGCGCTCCCAGTCCGAATCGCTGTAGTGATCGAAGCCCTGATCGAGGACGCTGACGAACCTGCCCTCGACATCGGCCTCCCGGATGCCCAGGGTGTTGAGGGCGTGAGCGAGCGACGGATCCTGGGCAAGCTCGTCGACCACGTACACCAGGGCCTCGCGCAGTCCGCCCTGGTCGGCACGGCGGAACACCTTGCCGTGCACGGGGGCTACCAGACCGTGCTCCTCGGTGAGCACGATGTGGGCCTTGCGGGCCTCCTCGGCATAGGGAGAGTTGGCCTCGATCATGTCCGCGAGGATTCGCACGGCCACTGCCGATGCTTCGGGTGCCTCGCTCTCGACCAGGGCTTCCAGCCACTCACGGACGCCGGTCCGTTCGTGTCCGGCCGCGCCGATGATGTGCTCGACCTTGCCGGAACGGAGGACGTCCGCCTCCGTGCTCGGGTGCAGCCAGTTCGAGGGGCGCCCGGGGCACTCGTTCCACATCCGCAGCCAACTGGACAGTTTCCGCAGGTCCCTGTCGAGCCGCGGGTGGATCCGCAGTTCCGTGGGGACGCGCAGGACGCCGTCCTGGTCGGGCAGGGAGGGGCGGTCCGCGGTGCGGTCCCAGACCTCCCGGGTCAGGAACTCGTCGGCCCAGCTGATCGCCTCCTTGACGCGGCCGGGCAGCAGGGGGAGGTAGGCGGCCGGGTCCTCGGCCGGTGCCAGGGCGGGGAGGGAGTCGACGACCAGCTTCGCCGACACCCTGATCATTTCTTGGTTGAAGGGGGAGGAGTCCAGCAGGTTCTGCCTGTCCTCGTTGGTCTTCCAGGCTCCGTTGAGAATGCCGCTCAACGACATTTCGTACTTGGTCGGAAAGAAGGACCAGAATTTGCCGCGTCCGCGCGATCGCGGGCTGACGTACAGGCCGCTCTCCGGATCCTTCTCCAGGGCCGGGACACCCCAGGCGAGGTCGAGCAGAAGCCGGTCGTGCAGCTCTCCGGCATCCGCCCGAGCACTCGGACCGGGCTCGTGGGTGGTGCTGAACACACGCCACCGGTCGGTGGTCACGGCTTTTCCGGTCCGCTCCTCGACCACGGTGTGCAGGTCGCCGGTCTGTCGGGTGGTCAGCGTACGTCGGGCCATGGGCCGGGGCCGGCGGTCCTCCAGCACGACCTTCGCGACGTGCGGGGAGAAGAGCTGGAAGCCCACCGGGAATTCCTCGCGCGGCTCGCCGTGGTCCTTGGCGCGACCGCCGTGCATGTCCCTGCCCAACCGATCGTCGGCCCTGGGGAGCAGAGGCAGTCGAACGACGGTGGCGGCCCAGTCCAGCAGTTCGTTGAGTACATGATCGGCGGTGCGCTCGGCCTGCACGTCGAGAGGCCGGGCCATCCGCAGTACGGGGGCGTCGAAGTCCGGGCCGTAGCGCGCTGATACGCCAGGTACGGCCTTGATCTGCTCGTACGACCAGGCACGGTCGAATCCGAAACTTCCCGTGCGGCTGAAGAATTCAGGTGCGTCGGTTACCACGAGGACCGACTTGACGCCTACTCCGAAGCGTCCGATCTGCCCTCCACGCTTCTTCGACATGCTCATTCGGAGAATTGTCTCCGCACCTTCAGGGGTGACCGGGTTCCCCTCGTTCGCGCAGTAGAGGTGGGTGTCCGTGAGGATGATGAAAACTCGGCCGCCCGGCTCGTCGGCCATTTCGTCCGCCGCATTCTGGACGAGCTCGAAGAGCTGGCGGTCGCCATATCCACCCTGGGTGATCCGACGCTCGCCATTGGCGTGCTCGGCCACGAGGCCGGGGTCCACCGCGTAAGTCTGCAGGACGCGTGAGGATTGTTCGAGAACGGTTTGCTCTACCGAAAGGGGCGAAGACGGCACTGCTCTGCACTCCAGGGTCGTAAAAGTCCGAGTGAAATGTCAGGGATGGGACTGGCCGCGCCGGCTTCGACGAAGCCGGCGCATGCCTGTCGTGGTGCTGGGTATTGGCGTCACAGTGCCTTCGAGAGCGCGAAGGCGATGGGGCTCGGTCCCGTCGACAGGAACCGGGTCAGGGCTATGACCTGCTCTTTTTACTACCTCGCCCAGGTGTTCAGGTTGCCGGGAACTCGTCCGGCGGCAGACCGGGAACCCTGCCGTCGGGAAAGTCCTTCTCGGACAGGTCGTAGTCCTGGAGAATCTTCATCACCTCGTTCTCGGTCTTGGCCGTGCTGATTTCCAAATCGAATGAACTCAATTCCCGAGATGAAAACAAGAAGTCGTTGTATCCCTGCTCAATCATTGCTGGCGCACCCCTATTCAGGTTGCACAGGGGTAAATTGGGCACACATCCCCCCGCGAAAATGGATTAAATCGATAGCGAATCCCCCCACCGGGACTCTTGTTGGCTGAGGACACTAGCGGGTTCTGGCCCAGTGTCGCCAGCCCTTTCGTTGAAATTCTTCTGTGGCGGTGGAGGCGAATTGGTGTGTGCCTCGTTTCCTGTTGTGCGGGGCTGAATTTGGGTGCACTTCTTCCCCGGCCGCCCAGCCCTCCCGATTTCGGGTTTCGTGAGCGAGATGGGATCCCCATCGTCAACAACGGTACCGGCGGCCACTCGAACGCGCAAGCTCAACTCCCTTTCGCTTGAAGGGAGTTAATCGCTCCATTTATGGAAGTCGTACACATGGTGCGACAGTTGGGCATTCGATACAAGTTGGACACCTGGTTGAAGGGATCCGTGCCGTGGGATCGATCAACTGTTGGTTGACGCTTCCGGACGTGTCAAATTAACCTCGTGGTCCACAGCACACGAGCCGCATGGACTTCGAGAAAGAGCAGGTGACGCGTGGAGACAGGCGAGGAGTTCGGGCCTTGGCTGGCCCGACAGCTCAAGCTCGCGGGGAAGACGCAGGCCGAACTGGCCGACGAACTCCAGCTGACTCGGGCCGCCGTGTCCGCGTGGATCACGGGCCGGTCGACGCCTCGCCCTACCGTAATGACGGACATCGCCAAGGCGCTCGGCACGGACGTGGGTACGGTGCACACCCGCACCACCGACACCCAGGCCGGCCTCCCGGTCACCTGGTACCACCGCCCCGGCTACTCCGACGGTGGCCGTGACCTGGGCAATGCGGCAGCCTTCGCCTTCGACGCCGACGTGCAGGTCCTCGCCCGCGAGACCTGCCAGAACAGCTTGGACGAGCGCCTTACGGAGAACGGCCGCCCGGTCCGGGTCCGTTACACCCTGCACGAGCTCACCGGTGAGGCCCTGGACTCCTTCCGTGAGGCGATCCTCTGGAACGATCTCTTCCCGCACTACTCCGCCGTCTCGGAGGCCGCCGGTAACCAGAAGGTTGGTCGGGTCGTAGACGCCGGGGTACGGGACATGTACGAGAAGGGCCGTCTGGTCCTGCTGCGTGTTGACGACTACAACGCTTCCGGGCTCATCGGCGACGACTACGCGGACGGCAAGTTCGCCGCCGTGGTCAGGCGTCAGCTGGAGAGCCTCAAGTCCGGCCCCGGCGCGGGTGGTTCGTACGGCCTGGGCAAGGCGACGCTGTGGGCCACCAGCGCCCTCGGACTCGTGCTCATCAACTCCACTCTGTCCGTGCCTCACGAGGGACGTACCGAGCGACGGGTCATCGGCCGTCTCGAACTGCCGTGGCGCGAAGTGGACGGCGAGCCGTACGCGGGGCCGGCCTGGTTCGGGCGCCCCGATCCCGATTCGCCCGGTGCCATGGTCGCCCGTTCCTGGTGGGCGGACGAGGAGACCGTCGCACGTCTGTATCTGACCAGGGAGAGCGACGAACCCGGTACCTCCTTCCTCATCGTCGGTGCGCACGACGTTGCCAGCCTTGAGAGCAGGTCCGACGCCGACGACGAGTCCGGCGGTGTCGAGGACGGCGATGAGGACACGCGTGACATCTGCAAGATGCACGGCCGTCTGGTAGAGGCGCTGGGACGTGACTTCTGGGCCGCGATGACCGGCGGCGGCAGCAGGCTCCCCCTCCTGGAGGTCTCTGTCCGGGCCTTTCAGAACGGTAAGGAGGTCGTGCCGGAGAAGCAGGTGGACCCGTCTGTCGAGCAGCCCGCCCGGACTCGTGCCCTCAGGGCGCACTACGAGGGCACCACAGTGGACCGTCTCACCGAGGCCGGGCAGGTCGCGGCGCGGAACGTCCCGCTGAAGCTGCCGCTCTCCGGCGGCGCCCATGGGACGCTCGGCACGCACCAGGCGGTCCTGCTGGTCACCGAGGCCGAGGGCGACAGAGACGGGGACGGGGGGAAGAACCAGGTGCACTCGCTGCGCGGCAACCGCATGACCGTCAAGAGGGCCGGGGTTCAGAGGCTGCCGCTTGGGACCAACCCCTTTCAGGCCGTTCTGCTGGTGGGCGAGGCAGCCGGAGAATCGGCTCCCTTCGCGAAGGAGGCCGAGGAATTCCTACGTGCGGCGGAACCGCCTGAGCACGACCGCTGGGGGCAGACGGAGGAGCTGACTCTGCGCTGGTCCCCCTCCGCGTATCGCCGGATCAGCGCGCTGACCGCCGAGGTCAACAATGCGGTCAGGGAACTTGTCGCACGGCCGAAGCGCACCAGCCGCGAGGGCGGCGAGGCCGTACGCAAGGCGTTGACCGTGAGAACTAGGCCAAAGGCCAAGGCGCCCGCCGGGCCGGTGGTTCCGGTGCTGGACAAGCTCGACGCGACAGTCGGCGACGACGGGGAATGGCGGATCACCGCAGAGGTGAGCATCCCGCGGGGCGACGAGATCGTCCCGATGGTGCCGGTCGCGCAACTGGATGTGCGTTCCGGAGGCCGTCCGAAGCTGGAGTGGGCGGAACTCGTGGCTGTCGAGGGCTGCGAGGTGGAGGACGGGACCCTGCGCTTCACTCCCGGCGTGCGTCGCGCGAAGTTCCGAGGATCCACCGATGTCACCAGTCACCCGGTCAGGACCACGCTCACCCGCCTCGTCCTCGAACTCCGTGCCGGAAAGGGGGAGTGACGCGTGAAGATCTACCCGTACAAGCGACTCAACCGGCCGGTCGCTCTCAGAGTGACGTCGGTGTCCCTCAAGCTCTCGGACGGCACCCGCGACCAGCTGGAGACCACGGCGTACTCGACCCAACAGCAGTCCGTCGCGCTCGGCATCGCCGGTCACACCGACTGGGTGAGCGCCACGATCGGCCTGTCGGCGACGCTGCCACCCGGGGCGAATGCGCCGGACGCGGCCTGGTCCGATCTGAGCGTCCTCGCCGTGCTGACCGACGGCGAGACCAATGTCCGCACCTCCGCGGATCTCACGCTTGACGCGGAGGGCGGGCGGGACTGGTCGGGGTCGCTGGAGGTGCTCCGCGACGACCACTTGGGTCGAGCCTCCCTCGCCGTGTACGCCGTCGGGACGGTGGACGGAGTGCGCGGACGGTCGATTGCTGAGACCGACCGGAGCTGGATCGTCGACACGGTCTCCGACGAGCCCGTCCGTGGGCTCCAACTGGACGTCCAGACAGCATCGTTCAAGAGAAGCTCCCGGGAGTGGCTCCAGGCCTACGCCGACGCGCCCTGGATCGTGGACGCCTCGGCCAGAGTCCCCACCGTGTTCGTGAACACCGACGTCGAGGGTGTCATCGGCCTGCTGGACAGTAACGGCTCGGGAGTGGACAGCAAGGTACGTGACCTCTTGGTCGCCCAGATGGCCACCGACGTCTGGACCGCGGTGTTCCACGGTGCCATCGGCGATCTGGAGGTAGAACCCGGCGGCGCCCCGGTCTTCCCGACCGACTGGCAGGGCGAGGTGCTCCGGGAGATGCTCCCGGACGTCTTTCCAGGCGTCCATGTCGAGGAGGCCCTACGGCAGGTCCACCGCCGGCGTACCGGTGAATCGGGCTGGGTCGAGTTGCAGACCCGTATCCACTACGCGGCGGTCCGCCGCGCCGATGCCGCCAAGGCGCTTGCCTATGTGATCCGCAGTCTGGAACAGATGAACCGCGAGAGTGAGACGTGATCACCCAACCGAACCATGTACCGGAGCGGCTGGCGCTGCTCGCCACCTCGGCCGTCGATCCGTTCCTCACCGAGGAACTGCTCAGAGGCGAACAGGTCCACGGCGGCATCGACCTCGCCAAGGTCGTCGAACCGCTTCCCGAGGACGACGCCAGATGGTGGGTCGAGCCGATCCGAAGCCTGGTGGAAGACGCCATCTTCGAGTTCCGGGAGGACCGCACGCGAGCCGACGCATGGCTCGCGCCTCGGCTCCATGCCACGCTGCGCCTGACGCGACGAGAAGCGGCGGACAAGCGTCTGTGGAACCACCTCGCACTGGCGGTGGCTCCCGACTACGTGGTCTGGCGTCACCTTTCGGAACCGACGGTGAAGAAGCCGGAAAGGCGTGTCGCCGCGGAGCGCTTCCGGGGACCTGCCGACCGGCAGTGTTTCTCACGCCTGTGGTGGGCAGCGGAGCTGTTCAGGAACGGGGCGGACTACGAGCCGGTCGAGGCAGCCTGCGGAAACCAGGACCTCATCCACAGCGTTCTGAAGAAGGAGATGATCGACCACCGTCCCACTGCTCAGGCCATGGTCCGTCTGCTGAAGAGCGGACTGGTCACCACGGGGCGAGAGGTCGATGGCCTCAGCGTCGCGATCAACGCGGCCGGTGCGACCCTGATCTACGACATCCTCGGGCAGGACCGGCCTCGTGATCCCGTCCATCTGCGCGACTGGATCGCGGAAGCGGAATCGGCGCCACCGGTCGAGCGGTACGAACTCCCGAAGGGGCCCGACGAGGACCCTGTCCCGGAGGAGGCCGTGGCCGCGCTCACCAGCTACTTTGCAGAACTGTTCGAGACTGCGCCGGTCAGGGGCAGGAAGCCCGGGGATTGACCTGGCGCCGGGCTCGGACTACTTGGCCGACCCCTTCTTGCCCTTGCGCGGGCGCATGGATGAGGGCGGTGGCACTTGGTCCTTTGCCTGCGGGCACTTGTCGGTGCAGTTGTCGGGGGCCCCGCAGCCATTGCTTCGCAGCTTGGCTCGCTGCTCCTCCGTGGCCGGCTGCCAGGGCTTTGCCAATGCCCTTGGAGTCGGCTTGGGGAGTCCGAGAGCGGAACTCAGCAGGTGCGCACCGAACAGGGGCGGTACGGCGTTGCCCACCTGCTGGGCCTGCGCCGTTCCGGACCACGGATAGTCCGGCGGGAAGCTCTGCAGCATCCCCGCCTCGTTCATGCTGAACCGCGGACCCTCGTAGACGATGTTCTCGTTCAGGTGCTCGAAGACCACGAAACGGGAGATGCGGCCGGTGACGGTGGTGGCGGGCTGCTGGTCGGTCCGCACTCCACGCCTCCCCGGGTTCCCCGAACTGCCGTAGTTCGAGCGGACCAAGAAGGGAGTGACACGCCCGGGATGCGAGCCCACCGAGTCCGAGAGGGCATCACGCATTGACCTCCAGGGGAGCCTGTCCTCGTCGCTCCCCGATGTGCCGCCCTCGTCAAGGGTCGGCTGACGGGCCTGGTCAGGTGCGCTCGTCCCGTTGCTCCGGTTCCATTCCTTCGCATCATAGGAACGGTGTGTAGGGGAGGGGAGCGAGGGCTGACCGAGCCCTTCGCGTCGAGCGATCAACACCGCGCGAGATCGGGTCTGTGGTACCCCGTAGGTCTCGGTGTCCAGAACGCCGACGACAACCTTGTATTTGGTCCCGTCGGGGAGCCCTGTCTCGGCCAGCACCTTGGCGTAGTGCTCCCAGAGCGGGGCCACTGCTGGGACCTGCTCCAGGACGATCACATCGTACGGTCGGTTCTCACGATTGGGGCTCCGCGTTGCCTGAATCGCGTACCGCAGAGGTTCGAGGACCAGTGCAGTACGTGGATCGGGGAGATCCTTGAGCTCTTCGTCGATCTTCTTGTCGGAGTCACCTGGCATCAGCCTGTCGATGTACTTCTTGACCCTGTCCAAGGCCTGGCGCCCGGCGCCGTGCCCGGCCACCGAGTACGTCTGGCACGGAGGGCCGCCGGCGAGCACGTTGATCTCCGGCGGCAGCGACTCGAAGGCGTCCTTGCGTACCGCGCTCACATCCGCGTGCAGGGTGTCCAGCCCGGCAGCGTACCGGGTCAGGCACGCGCTTCTGTCCCACTCGATACCGAGACTCGGGATATCGAGCGAGTGACCGGCGACGTCCAGCCCTCCGGGACCTGCGAAGAGGTCGAGGACGAAGGGCTGGTCGAGGATGGGCTTGTGGGACGCCGTGCTGGTCATGTGGCCGAAGTCTAGCCGGCAGCGGGGACTGCTGGATCCAGAATCAGCGCTGCGGCGACAGCCCTCCCCAGCGCCTCTCCCACCGGCGGTGGTGTCGCGTGCCCGACCTGGCGGTATCGGGCGGTCTTGCGCCCGATGATCTCCCAAGTCTCGGGAAACCCCTGCAACAGCGCGGCCTGCTCGACCGTGATCTTCACCATGTTGTCCCTGCCGAGCTCGGGGTTCCATACGAAGTCCGCGTCGGGCACATCGTCGCCCACGGTGTGACCGTTGACACCCATGGTCGCCCAGGTCCGCTTGGCTCCCGTCGGTCCCAGGTCCGCGCCGCCCCGGTTCTTCGAGCCGCCGACCAGAGTCGGTGCCGGTCGATCGGCCTGCGCGACCCAACGGGCGGCGTCTGGCCAACCCCGTGAGGCCATGGTCGGTCCCAGAACGGCACCGACCGTCGTGGGCTGCTGCACGGTCGGTACCGGTGGCCGGAATTTCGAGGCCCATTGCTGCTCGATGGCGACGAGGACGCCCTGCTTGCGGTTCTGGGGCACGCCGAAGTCGACGGCGTTCACCACGAACCAACTGAACTCGTATCCCAAGTGGGCCAGTTCGGCTCGGGCGAAATCACGAAACTGTTGGTACGCGTCCGAGTGCGCGAGCCCCGGAACGTTCTCGATGAGCACCGCACGAGGCCTGATCGCATGGACGAGATAGACCGTGGCCTTCAGTAATTGCTCCTCCGCACGCGAATCCGCACGTCCGACGGTCGCACTCGACTTCACCCGCGGCAGGCCGGCCGAGAGGAGATCCACATCGAGGCTCACGGGATGTTCCGCCGGGTCGAAGTCCATCAGGTCGGCGTGAAGTACGTTCCAGTGCGGTCGGTTCGTCCGCAGAGTGCTGACGGCGATTTCGTCGTCGTCCAGCAACAGGTGCGGCTCGAATCCTGCCTGCTCCAGTCCGAGGGCGAGCCCACCGGCCCCGGAGCACACGTCGACGAAAGTCAGTCCACTCATTCTCTGCTCCCCCGGGTCGCTTCCGTCCGGCGCTGCTCCACAGCCGCCACCACCCGTACGGCCACTTCCCCAGGAGCCTCGTGCTCCCAGAATCGCAGCACCGTCCAGCCTTCCGCGATCAGATGCTCGGTCGTCTCCCGGTCGCGGGCCATGTTCCGATCAAGCTTGCGACGCCACCAGTCCGCGTTGGCCTTCGGGTGAGTGGCGTGCTGGGGACAGCCGTGCCAGAAGCAGCCGTCGATGAGGACGGCGACCTTGGCCCGAGTGAAGGCCACGTCGATCCGTCGCCGGGGCATGCCCGGCACGGGGTACTCCACGCGATAGCGCAGGCCGGCCGCGTGCAACAGCCGTCTTACAGCCAGCTCAGCCTCCGTGTCTTTGCTCACCTGCTTGCTCATGCGGGCGGAAACGGCAAGAGAGGAGGGGACGACATTGGGCACGGGATTATCCTGCCGGCGTAGGTGGATCGGCGTGTGGCCAGGGAAGGACTCGCCGCACTGGAGTGGGCATCGTCGGCGGAGGGGCCGCCCGCTTCTTTGTCAGTGTCGTGCCTCCGCGCCCCGCATCAAGGGCGCTCCCGCTCCGCTGCGCTCCGCGTCCGCGTCGGCTGCGCCGATGGCCCTTCGGGCCACCCTTGACCCGGGCCGCTCCGGCACGGGGGAGAAGCGAGCGGGCGGCCCGGGGAAAGTGGGCGGCTTGGCGGGGTGAGCCGAAGGGGTCGGCTGCGTTCGGGGCCGGGGTTGGGGCGCGTCGGGTGCGTGGGGGGCACGCCGGGTCGTCTTAGCGGGTGCGGAGGGTGGCTTACGAGCCGTGGCAGGCGTCGTACGGCTGGGTCTGGCCGCACCAGCAGTCCGAAGTGCGCTGCGGAGGCCAAGCCACCGCCCGCCCCCGGGCCGCCAGGGTCGTCGCGTACTGGGGGAGGAGGGTGGTGTCGCCGGGGGACGAGCCCTCCGAGGCTGCGAAGGCCTCGTAGGAGGGGACTGTGCCCGTGACGATGCCCAGGTTCCCGGTGCCGGAGACGGACAGTTCGCGGAGGGAGGACTCTATGGTCGAGAGGTGCTCCGGGTGGGAGGGGTATTCGGCGGCCAGGTCCGGGTACGCCGACAGCAACTCCTCCAGTTCTCCCGCCGGCCAGTGCAGGACCGCTACCGGGAAGGGGCGGGAGAGGGCCTCGCGGTAGGTGCCGAGTTCTGCTCGGAGGCGGGAGATTTCGGCTTCCAGTTCCTCCGGGTTGTCCGAGCCCAGGGACCAGACGCGCTTGGGGTCGTGGAGTTCGTCCAGGGAGATCGGGGAGGAGTGGAGGGTGTCGGCCAGGGCGTCCCAGTCGTCGTGGGGGAGGCCGAGCATGCGGCGGACCCGGTGGCGGCCGAAGAGGACGGGGTGGGTGGCGTAGGGGGGTTCGGCGACGTTCGTGAGGAGGAGGGTCGCCGCCTCTGTGAACGTGTCGTGCGCCGCTTCCAGCTCGTCGTGGGATTCCAGGGATTCGGCGACGATGACCCAGGGGGCCGGGTCCCGGGGGGCCGTGGTGCGGATGCCGTCGATGATCGCCCGCGCCTCGGCCTCGTGGTCGTACTCCCACAGGTTCGACGCCTTGAGGGCGCGGACGAGGGGCGCGTTCTCCAGGGTGTCCGGGGTGGAGAGGAGGCGGTCGTAGAGCGCGGTCGCGGCGGGGCGGGCGTCGGCCAGTTCCAGGTGGGCCGCGGCCTGGAGCAGCAGGGCCTCGGCGTCCTCGGGGTAGCGGTCGGCGGTCCGCTCCAGGCGTGCCGCTTCGGCGGTGTGGTCGACGTTCTCGGCAGGCGTGTCGGGGCGCATGAACGACACCGTACTGCCCGGCGGTGACAAAGAAGAGATAGGGATAGGGGGCAGTCGGTAGCGAGGGGAGTCGTTCGGTGCGGTTTGAGTTCGGTGGGTGTGTCGTGGAGTGGCGGGGGCCTGCTCCGTACTACTTCGTGCCGGTGCCGGAGGAGGAGTGCGAGGAGGTGCGGGCCGTGGCCGCCATGGCCTCCTACGGGTGGGGGGTCATTCCGGTCGAGGTGACCTTGGGTGGGGTGGTGTTCGAGACGTCCTTGTTTCCCAAGGACGGGGGGTATCTGCTGCCGCTCAAGAGTGCGGTGCGGAAGCCGCAGGGGCTGGAGGCGGGGGATGAGGTGCGGGTGGAGATGCGGGTTCGGCTGGGGTAGGGGGTGGGATGGCGGCGGGGCACGGTGGAGCTGCTTGGCCCCGCCGCCGGTCCGGTCCGGGACGGTTCCGGTCAGATCGTCACGCCGTCGATCTGGAGGGTCTGGACCGCCTTCGCCGCCACCGACACCGCGACCGTCTTCCCGGACAGGTAGGTGTCCGAGTACGACTTGTACGCGTCGCCGCCCGTCGTCACCGTGTTCCAGCGGGGGACCAGGCCGCCCGTGCCGCCCGTCACCGTGGTGAAGCCGGAGAGGTTGAAGGTGAAGGTCTGGGCGGAGGTGGCGGTGTTCAGGGCGACTATCACCAGGCGCTTCGCCGAGCTGTCGTAGGCCGCGACCGCGTTGCTCACGCCCGTGTCCAGGATCTTCATCCCGGGGCGGATGTGGCGGCTGAACTGCGCCATCACGTAGTACTTGGTGGTGACCGCGCCGGCCGCCAGGGTGCTCGCGTCGTACGCGATCATCGCCCAGTTCGAGGACGGGTCCATGACCTGCCAGTAGACCCAGGCCGTGGGGTGCAGCCAGCGGAAGTCGTAGAGCAGGTTGAAGGCCATGGTGTAGCCGGTGCCGTCGTTGTCGCCGGTCTCGGAGTTCCAGAGGGCCTTGCCGGCCGTCGTCACGACGTCGGTGTAGAGCAGGTCGCGGCGGCCGCCCGAGCCCTGGTAGCCGTGGACGTTCACGCGGTCCACGTAGCCCTTCGTGGTGGAGGAGAAGGCGCTCCAGGTGGTGCGGGCCAGGTCGTAGCTCGTCTCGTCCGAGGCCGAGATCTTGGTGCTGGTCAGGCCTCGGCTGTTCAACTCGCTTCGGAGGTAGGGGAGTACGGCTGACTGGACTGTCGAGTCCATGTGGCAGCCCTCTTGGGTGCCCGTCGCCGTCCACCAGGACGACGACGGTTCGTTGAAGGCCTCCACCGTCGCGAAGTTCACGCCCCAGTTGTTCTTGGCGTACAGGGCCACGGAGGCGAGGTGGGAGGCGTGCTGGCGGTAGTTCCAGGACTGCAGGTTGTTGCCGCCGTCGGAGGCGCCGGACGGGTTGTGGTTCAGACACATCCACCACATGGGGGAGTTGGCGAAGAGCTCGGCCGTCGCGCCGCGGTTCACCGCCTTCACGAGCATGGCTCGTTGCGTTGCGTCGGCGGTCCAGTCCCAGGCCGAGGACGTCGGGTCCTCGTTGTTCCAGTCCTGCCAGTAGCCCTCGATCTGCTTGAACGCGGGGATGTTGGCGGAGGCCACCATGCTCTCGCCGCTCACGCTGTTCCAGCTGGACGCGCCCAGGTTGTAGCGGGCGATGTTCAGGCCCAGGCCGGGGAGCGAAGTGCTGTTGTACGTCGTCGACTTGGTGGTGAAGAAGATGTCGGCGAAGTCGTCCCGGGTGCCGAAGACGTTGCCCCACCAGGCCAGCGAGGTACCCCAGCCCTCCCAGGTGCCGTACGAGGTGGACGGGCTGACGGCGATGGTCGCGTCGGCCCGGGCCGTGCCGGTTGCCAGGGCGCTGCCCAGGAGGCCGCCTCCCGCGGCGGCCAGGAGTGTTCTGCGTCGGATCATGGCTGCTTCTCAACCTCTCCGTGCGGCTCAAACACCGGTTCCCGAACCGGCGTTGACTCGTCCCCCCGCATGCCAACAGGAAGCATCAGGTGTGGTGTGTGAGGTTGTCGAGGGGTGTGACAGTGCTTTCTGACAGTGGTTTCTAAAACCCGTTGAGGAAGAGGTGGGGGCGAGGAAGGGGGGGAGGTCCGGTGAGAGGGGTCCCCGCGGCTCTGGTGAGTTGGCGGCGGCCGCCTTATCGTGCGGGACCGACCGGGGGTCGGCGGGAGGTGCGCGGTGCGGGTCGTGGGGCACGGTGAGCGGCGGTGGCGGGCCCGGCGTCGGCGGGTGCTGTGGACCGGGGGCGAACTTCTCGTCACGGTGGGCGTGGTGCTCATGCTCCTTGTCGTGCACCAGCTGTGGTGGACCAACCGGGAGGCCAGGCAGGGGGCCGAGCGGAAGGTGGCGGCACTGGAGCGGGAGTGGGGCAGCGGGGGGTCGAACGGCTCCGGGGGCGATGGCGGTGGAGGGAAGGGCGGCTCCGGTGCGGCCGGTTCCGCATCGTCCGCCGGGGCGTCCGGCGCCGGCCGGAAGCAGACGTCGTACACCACCCGGGTCGTCGCCTCCCAGGCGTACGCCATCCTCGTCATCCCGCGGCTCGGGCTGCGCGTCCCGATCGCCGAGGGCGTCAGCAAGCCGAAGGTGCTCAACCACGGGTACGTCGGCCACTACCCCGGCACCCAGCAGCCGGGCCAGGCCGGGAACTTCGCGCTCGCCGGGCACCGCAACACCCACGGCGAGCCGTTCCGCTATCTGCCGCGGCTCAAGCGCAAGGACACGATCGAGGTCGAGACGGAGTCGGCGACGTACACGTACGCCGTGGACCAGATCCTGCCGCAGACGTCGTCCCGGGACTCGGGGGTCGTCAGGGCCGTACCGCGTTCGATCGTGAAGCCGTCGTACGGGTACAAGGTGCCCGGCTACTACATCACCCTCACTACCTGTACGCCCGAGTTCACCTCGCGGTACCGGATGGTGGTGTGGGGGAAGCTGGTGTCGATGCGGCCGCGGGCGGGGACCGGGTGACCGTCGGGGTCGGGGTCGGGGTCGGGTGAGGTGCGGAGGGCGGAGGGCCGGGGGTTCGGAGTCCGGCGATTTTCGCGGGAGTTGAGGCGCCGAGGAAGGTCAGCGGGTGAGGAGGCGCCGGGGCCCGGTTCGGCGTCCTGCGGCTCCCGGCAGGCGACGGGCGACCGCATCGCCTACCGTGAAGAGGTTCGGTGAGCCCGGGGTCCTCGACCTCGGAGCACTCACGTCCGCAGTCGCGGACACGCCCGGTGGGGCCGGGAGGACACCGGTCGCCCCACTGTCTCGCCCTCGGCCCAGGCCCAGGACCTCATGGGGGTTCTGGGAGTCACGTATGCCGAGGACATGAGGTGTCCGCGACGCTTCCTGCTGGTCGGTGCCGCCCTGACAGGTGCCGTCGGGACTGGTGGCGCCACTCTGCGTGAGGGGTTCGGCAACTCCCCACCTGTGGTGCCTCCTGGAAACGGCACGGCGGTCGCCGAGTCGCAGGCGACTCAAGAACTGGAGGGATCACGACCATGTCCCGCCTGTCTCTGAAAGCCACACTGTGCATGTTCGTCGCGTTGCTGATGGCAGCGCTGTGGACGCAACCGGCAAGCGCGTACACCTGGGCCCGAAGGGTCACCGTGTACAACGCTTCCGGCCTGTGCGTCCAGGGAGACGCAGGAATCGACCACCAGAGGCCCGGCGCGTTCTCCGGCAACCTCGCCTACTCAAATACCTACGCGCTGAAGCAGGGATGCGGTACGGGTCTGAACGAGCCCGACGGCTGGGCCGCCACGCGAGCGATCGTCTTCAAGTGGAACGGGTCCGGCTGGGACGTGTGCCGCAGCAGTGCCTGGAAGTTCGGTGCCACCGGCGTGAACCGGTGGGGTCCGTGGGGGCCGGAGCAGCTCATCGACTGGGGCGGGTGGGCTTCGTGCGGGGCGGGTTTCTACGGAACGCAGGCCGCGGCCTTCGTCTGGGACGGGTCCGCATGGCGAGGGGGCAGTGTCTGGTCGGGGTTCGAACAGGCCACGCCCGCGGGAGTCACGCACCTGCGGCAGCCCGCGAACAGTTCCGCTCCCGCTCCGCACGTCACGGCGCCCGCTGTCCGGCCGGGGGCACGGGCTGCCCGGTAACGGGCGAGAGCAGGAGGCACTTTGAGGAAGTGTCCGGCGCGTTTGCGAAGGCGCGTCGGACACTTCCGCGCTGGTGAAGGAACGTACGGTCGAGGCACTGTCGGCGCCGGATCCGCTACCGCTACCGCGCCCGCTCCCGCAGCGCCACCACCCCCGCCGCCCCCAGTACCGCCACTCCCGCGGAGACCACCATCGCCACGTCCGCCCCGTGTGCCAGGCCGGTGCCGGACGACGTGGCCAGGGCGATGGTCAGGGCCACGCCCGCGCAGGAGCCGATGTAGCGGAAGGTCTGCTGGGCGCCCGAGCCCATCGCGGCGCGGGCGGCGGGGACCGACTCCACCGCCAGGAGGGGGAGCGCGGCGTTGAGGAGGCCGCTGCCCACCCCGCCGAGGACCAGGCCCGGCAGCAGCCGGGGCCAGGAGCCCGCGTCCAGGGCGCCCAGCATGGCCAGTGCGCCGCCCGCGTGGAGGAGGAAACCGGCGGCGAGTTGCCAGCGGGGTGAGACCCGGCCCGCCAGGCGCTTCGCCTGCAGCGCCACCGTGAAGGACAGGCCGGACCAGAGCAGGAACAGCCACGCCGTGTCCATCGCGGACATTCCCAGCGTCCGCTGGAGCAGCGCCGGCAGATAGCTGAACAGGCCTATCACCGTCAGGCCCGTGACCAGGCCGCTGAGGGAGGAGGCCAGGAAGCGGGGGGTGCGGAAGAGGGCCAGGTCGATCATCGGGGTGGACGAGAAGCGGCGCTCGACGAGGGTGAAGGCCGCCAGCAGGACGACCGTGGCCGCCAGCAGCAGGGCCACCGGTGCGCGCAGCCAGCCGTCCCGGCCCAGGGTCAGCGCCGCCACCAGGGACACCAGTGCGAGCCCGAAGGTCAGGGCCCCGGCGACGTCAGGGCGGCCGCCGCGCGGTGAGCGGGACTCCGTCAGCGTGCGGAAGGAGACTCCGGCCACCAGCAGCGCGGCCGCGCCCAGGACGGCGTACGCCACCCGCCAGCTGGGCATCGCGCCGGCGACCAGCGGGCCGAGTGCGATGCCGCCGCTCACGAACGCGCCCCACACGCCCGTCGCGTGCAGTCGGCCGCGGGGGCTCGGGAACGCGGCCACCAGCAGGCCCAGGCTGCTCGCCAGGATCGCCGCGCTCGCCGCGCCCTGCGCCACCCGGGCCAGGGTGAAGGCCCAGGTGGAGGTCGTCAGGCCGCCGAGGGCGGTGGTCAGGCCGAGGGCGAGGGTGCCGGCGACGAAGACCCGGCGGCGGCCGTAGTCGTCGGCCAGGCTGCCCACCACCAGCAGGAGGGCGGCGAGGCCGAGCGGGGTGCCGTTCAGCAGCCAGGCCTGGGCGGAGAGCGGGGTGTGCAGGGCGGCGACCGTGTCCGGGAGCGTGACCACCGGGGCGGTGTACGTCATCAGGGCCACGGCGGTCGCGGCGCTGGTGAGGGCCAGGGTGGGGCGGCCGCTCCGGGCGGGGGCGGGGTCCGTGACCGGGATAGATGCGGATGCGGATGCAGGTGGTGCAGGGCTCGCACGCTTCATGGTTCTTTCATTGAACCTAGTCATGGGGGTACCGTAGCATCGTTGGTTCGTTCATTGAACCCGCTACTGGGAAACTGACTAAGGTGGTCCCCATGGCACTGGGCAAGGACTACGCGACACAGGAGTGCTCGATCGCCCGCGCGCTGGAGGTCGTCGGCGAGCGCTGGACCCTGCTCGTCGTCCGCGACGCGCTCTACGGCGTCCGGCGCTACAACGACTTCCTCGTCCACCTCGGCATCCCGCGCGCCGTCCTGTCGGCCCGCCTCAGGACGCTCACCGAGGAGGGGATCCTGGAGAAGCGCCGGTACCAGGACTCGCCGCCCCGGGACGAGTACGTCGTCACCGAGCGCGGGATCGCGCTGTGGCCCGCCCTGCGCGCCCTCGCCGTCTGGGGGCGCGAGCACCTCACGGACGTTCGGCTGCGCTACTTCCGGCACGCCGACTGCGGGACCGAACTCGGCTCGTACGGCGAATGTCCCGCCTGCGGAACCGTCGTACCCGTCGCCGACGTTCTCATCACGCCGGGACCGGGACTCGACCCCGACCCGGCGGACCCGGTCAGCCGGGCGCTCCTCAAGCCCAAGAGGCTCCTGGAGCCGCTGGAAACCGGTCATGTATAACGATCATGTGCAAACGGCAGTGAGACAGAGCTGAAGCCAGGGGGGTGGGCATGCGCGTGAACAGCCGCTGGATGCTGTCGTCCCGTCCCGCCGCCCTCCTGCTGCTCCTCCTGCTCGACCTCCTCCTGCTCGACTCCGGCAGCCTCTTCACCACCGTCGCGCTCGCCGCGACCGCCGCCGCAGGCTCGGCCCTCGCCGTCTGTTCGGTGCGCGCCGCGCGCACCGCGTCCGCCGTGCCGCCCACCCGGGTCCGTACGGCGATACGCGACCGGGCCCGGCGTACCGCCTTCCTGCCGCAGCGCGACCCGGACGCCAAGGGCCGCAGCCGCCCGCGAGCACCCGGACACGCCCTCCCGGCGACCGCCGCGTAGGCCACCCGGCCGGCCCCTGGGCCCCCGGATGACCCCGCGCGGGTCGTCATGCCGTCACACCTCTTCACCCACGGCACGACGAGACCCCCGGAGGGCTCCCACCCATGTCCGTCTCCATGTCCGCTTTCGCAGGCCTGGTCGAGCATCTCGCCGACCTGCTGCAGCCGCTCTTCCACGCCTCCGCGGCCGCCGCCGCGATCGTCCTGTTCACCGCGCTCGTACGACTGCTCGTGCATCCCCTGTCCCGGGCCGCCGCCCGCGGCCAGCGCGCCCGGGCCGAGCTCCAGCCCAGAATCGCCGAGCTGCGCAAGCGGCACGGCAAGGACCAGGAGGCGTTGCAGAAGGCCGTGCTGGAGCTGCACACGGAGGAGAAGGTGTCGCCGCTGTCCGGCTGCCTGCCCGGGCTGCTGCAACTGCCCGCGTTCTTCCTCCTCTACCACCTCTTCTCCAACTCGACGATCGGCGGCCACGACAACGGCCTGCTCTCCCACGACCTGTTGGGCGCCCCGCTCGGCGGGCGGTGGAGCGATGTCCTCGCGGACGGCGGGCTCGGGAGCGCCGGGCTGGTGTATCTGGCGCTGTTCGCGGTGGTCGCCGTCGTCGCCACCTTCAACTTCCGCCGCGCCAGGCGGACGGCGGCGGCGGTGGCGGTGGGCGAGGCGGACCAGCAGGTGCCCGGGGTCGGCGCGGTCACCAAGGTGATGCCGTACCTGTCGTACTTCACGCTGATCAGCGTGGCCGTGGTGCCGCTGGCCGCCGCGCTGTACGTGGTGACGAGCACGACGTGGAGTGCGGTGGAGCGCGCGGTGCTGTACCGGTGAGAGCCGTTGCTACGGTCCAGTACGTGAACAGGCTCTTGCCCGTTGCACCCTCATCTTGGAGGATCGACCAGTCCTCCGATGGCTGCACCCATCGGTCGGGCGACTGCTGTCAAGGGAGATGGTGACGACCATGAAGCTGCTGCGAGTCGGTACGGCGGGGGCGGAGCGGCCCGCGCTGCTCGACGCCGAGGGTGTCCTGCGGGACCTGACGGGGATCGTCGACGACATCGACGGGGCGCTGCTCGCCGACGACGCGGCCCTCGGCCGGGTCCGGGCCGCCGCCGACGCCGGGGAACTGCCCGCGCTCGACGCGACCGGGCTGCGGATCGGGCCGCCGCTGGGGCGGATCGGCAAGGTCGTGTGCATCGGGCTCAACTACCACGACCACGCCCGCGAGACGGGGGCCGAGCCGCCGGCCGAGCCGGTCGTCTTCTTCAAGGCCGCGGACACGGTCGTCGGGCCGTACGACACCGTGCTGGTGCCCCGCGGGTCCGTGAAGACCGACTGGGAGGTGGAGCTGGCGGTCGTCATCGGGCGTACGGCCCGTTATGTGGCCGACGACGAGGACCCGCTGGCCTATGTCGCCGGGTACGCCGTCGCACACGACGTGTCCGAGCGGGAGTTCCAGATCGAGCGGGGCGGGACCTGGGACAAGGGGAAGAACTGCGAGACGTTCAACCCGCTCGGGCCGTGGCTGGTGACCGCGGACGAGGTCGGCGATCCGCAGGGGCTGTCGCTGAAGCTCTGGGTGAACGGCGAGCTGAAGCAGGACGGGACCACGGCCGAGCAGATCTTTTCGGTCGCCGAAGTGGTGAGGTATGTCAGCCGGTTCATGGTGCTGTACCCCGGGGACGTGATCAACACCGGGACTCCGGCGGGGGTTGCGTTGGGGGCGCCGGAGCCGAAGCCGTTCCTGCGGGCCGGGGATGTGGTGGAGCTGGAGATCGGGGGGCTTGGGCGTCAGCGGCAGGAGCTTAAAGACGCGTAGCCGCTCCGCTGGGAGAGCCGGGGAACTGCGCTCGTCGGTCATCCGCGGGCCGGATGTGGCTGGTCGCGCAGTTCCCCGCGCCCCTGACGGGGCGCTCCAGTGAGGTCTGCTACAACTTCAGGAAGCTTTCCAGGGCCGCCACCACGAAGCGGTGGTCCTCCAGTTGTGGCAGGCCCGAGACCGTCACCGATCCGATGACGCCCACGTTCTCCACGGTGATCGGGAACGAGCCGCCGTGGGCCGCGTACTCGTCCGGGTCCAGGCGGGAGGACTCCTCGAAGGTCGTGCCCTTGGCCCGGAAGCGGGCGCCGACCAGGTAGGACGCCGAGCCGTAGCGCTCCACCACCCGGCGCTTGCGGGTGATCCACGCGTCGTTGTCGGGGGTCGAGCCGGGCAGGGCCGCGTGGAAGAGCTGCTGGCCCGCGCGGTGGATGTCGATGGCCACGGGGGCTTGGCGCTCCCGTGCCATCTCCACCAGCAGGGAGCCGAGGGCCCACGCTTCGTCGTACGTGAACTGCCGGAAGACCAGGAGTCGCTCCTGCTTCTCCAGCTCCTCCACCGACGGGGTGAGTTCGGGAGCGAACCTCGGGGTGATCTGCGGGTGCTGCATCAGAGGGTCACCGTCACCTTGTCTCGCGCCGAGCGGCGGGCTGCTTCCAGTACGTCCAGGGCGGCGGCCGCCTCCAGCGCGGTCACCGGGTTGGGGCCCTCGCCCCGCAGGGCCCGGGCCACGGCCGCGTAGTACGCGGGGTAGCCGCCGGGGAGGGTGGGGACGGCCCGGCCGCCGCCGGTGACCGGGGACTCGCCGGCACCGATACGACCGTACAGCGACTCCGGTTCGTGGCCCCAGGCGTCCGCGGCGCCGGGGCGCTCGCCCGTGCGCAGGGCGTCCTCCTGCGGGTCCAGGCCGTACTTGACGTAACCGGCCTTCGAGCCCAGCACCCGGAAACGCGGGCCGAGCTGGGCCGTCGTCGCCGAGACGTAGAGGTGGGAGCGGACGCCGCCCGCGTGGGTGAGCGCGATGAACGTGTCGTCGTCGGTCTCGGCGCCGGCCCGGCGGATCACCGACTCGGCGTACACCTCGGTGACGGGGCCGAAGAGGACCAGGGCCTGGTCGACGACATGGCTGCCGAGGTCGTAGAGGAGACCTCCGATCTCTGCCGGGTCGCCGGACTCGCGCCAGCCGCCCTTGGGCTGCGGACGCCAGCGTTCGAAGCGGGACTCGAAGCGCCAGGCGTCGCCGAGTTCGCCGTCCTCAAGCAGCTTGCGCAGGGTGAGGAAGTCGTTGTCCCAGCGGCGGTTCTGGAAGACCGAGAGCAGCAGACCGCGCTCCTCGGCCAGGGCGGCCAGCTCGCGCGCCTCGGCGGCGGTGCCGGCGACCGGCTTGTCGACCACGACCGGCAGGCCCGCCTTGAGGGCGGTCGTCGCCAGCGGGACGTGCGTCTTGTTCGGGGACGCGATGACGAGGAGGTCGAGTTCGGCAGCCCGGTCGAACAGCTCGTCGGGGGTGGCGACCGTCCGGACCTCGGGGAACTCGGCCTTCGCCTGCGCCTGCCGCTCGGGGTTCGAGGTGACCACCGTGTCCAGGGCGAGGCCCTCGGTGGCGGCGATCAGGGGGGCGTGGAAGACGGATCCGGCGAGGCCGTAACCGACGAGGCCGACGCGCAGGGGAGTGGCAGCTGTCATGCGTCCTACTTTCGCAACGCTGTTGCCAAAGTGCAAGTGGCAGGGAGAATGAGTGGCGTGAACAGGACGAGGAGCGGACGACCGGGTGCCGCCGGGGCGAATCTGCCGGCCATGCGCAGCCACAACACCGCGCTGGTGCTGGATCTGCTGCGCACGGCGGGCGAGGGCGGCATCAGCCGGCTCGAACTGGCCGAGCGGACCGGGCTCACCCCGCAGGCGGTCAGCAAGATCACCGCCCGGCTGCGGGAGGAGGGCCTCGCCGCGGAGGCCGGGCGGCGCGCGTCCACGGGCGGCAAGCCGGCCACCGTACTGCGGCTGGTGCCGGACGCCGGGCACGCGGTGGGGATCCAGCTCGACCGGGACGAGCTGCGCGCGGTGCTCGTCGATCTCGACGGCACGGTGGTGGCGGCGCGGCAGGCGGAGGTGGACCTGGGGGCCGGGGCGGAGGCCGTGCTTGGCGCGGTCGTGGAGCTGGCCGGGGAACTGGTCGAGCGCGGCGGCGACACCCTGCTCGGGGTCGGGGTCGGGGCGCCCGGTCCGCTCGACCACATCCACGGGGTGCTGCACCGGGTCACCGGGTTCCCCGAGTGGGACGGCTTCCCGCTGCGGGACGCGCTCGCGGAGCGGCTCGGGGTGCCGGTCGTCGTCGACAAGGACAGCAACGCGGCGGCCCTCGGACTCGCCGTCGGCGGCGAGAGCGGGTCCTTCGCCTGCCTGCTCCTCGGTACGGGGCTGGGCGCCGGTCTGGTGATCGGCGACACCGTGCACCGGGGGGCGCGCACCGGGGCCGGGGAGTTCGGGCACCAGGTCGTCCAGCTCGACGGGCCGCCCTGCCACTGCGGCAACCGCGGCTGCATCGAGGCGCTGTGCCTGGCGGCCGTGGCCCGCGGTGACGTGGCCGAGGCGGCGCGGGTCCTCGGCGTCGGCGCCGCGAACCTGGCCGGCCTGCTCGACATCGACCTCGTGCTGCTCGGCGGCCGGACGATCGCGGCCGCGCCGGAGCCCTTCGTGCGCGGGGTCGCCGCCGTCCTCGACGACCACACCCGGCGGGAGGGAAGCCTGCGTACGACGGTCCCCGTCCGCCTCGCCCCCGGCGGCGGCCGGGGTGTCGCGGAGGGCGCGGCCCAGCTGCTCCTCGCCCCGCTGTTCGGGCGCGCGGACGGCTGATCGCCGCTCGGCCGGGCGGGGCACGGGGGGCGGCTGATCGGGCGGAGTGAGTCCGCTCCCGCGGAGTGGCGTCCGGTGACCCCGGCCCGTGCCCGGCAGAGTCACCTGTCCATGCGCATGCGACTGAGCACCGCCCTGTCCCTCTGCCTGGCCGCCGCAGCCGCCGTACTCGCCCCCGCGCCGTCGGCGACGGCTGTCCCCGCCGTCGCCGGGACGTCCTGCGCGGGCGCCGACGAGCCGGGCTTCCCCCTCACCACCCGCCTCCACGACGGCCCCTCGTCCTACGAACCCGGCGGCGGCTTCGGCACCTGGTACCTCGACCTCACCAACGTCACCCGCCGCACCTGCACCGACGTCCACCCGGTCGTCGTCCTCGTCGACGACAAGCGTGCCCTCAAGCCGTCCCAGACCGAGCTGGAGTTCTACGACGGCCCGCGCACCCGCCCGGTCCCGCTGACCGTGACCGACGAGTCCGAGCTGGTCGGCGTCTTCGACGGGACCGGCTTCCCCGGGTTCACCGTGGCACCCGGGGCGACCGTCTCGGTCAAGGTCAGACTCGCCGTCACCTCCGACGCCGTCCGCAACGGGGTCACCGCCAACGCGGCCGTGGTCCAGCGGCGGGGGTCGGACGGCGAGTGGGTGGGGGAGTCGAACGACTACCGCTTCGGCATCGGCGGCGAACCGCCTCCCCCGCCCGCTAGCCTCGCCCCCGCCGTCCCTTCCGGCGGCGTGCAGGTCGGCCCGCAGGTCGGCCCACAGACGCCCCCGGGGGCCAGCCCCGAAAGCCCCGGAAACCCTGAAAGTTCCGGAAGCCCCGCCGCACCCGACACCAGCCCCGACACCAGCCCGGGGGCCAGCCCCGGAGCCACACCCGGGGTCACTCCCGCCGCCTCACCCGGCGGCAGCGCCCGGCCCTTCACCGACGAGGCCCGGGGAGGCCGGAACGGCGGGGACGGCTGGGATGGTGGGGACGGCGGGGGACCCTGGGACGCCGAGGGCGCCTGGGCGGCCGGGGAACGCGCCCGCGAACTGGCCCGCACCGGCCTCGGCCTGGCCCACGGCCTGTTCACGGCCGCCCTCGCCCTGCTCACCGTAGGAGCCGGCGCGTTCCTGCTGGCACGCCGACGGCGGTGACCCTCTGACCCTTGTCCGGTGCGGAAGGCGCGGTCTGCGACCATCCCTGCGTGGACTACCCGAACGACCAGGCCCCCGGCGCCCCCGTCCGCTCCGGCATCCCCGAGCACGGCCGCATCCCGAAGTACTACGCGGTGAAGGCACGGATCGACCAGCTCGTCGGCGCGCTGGGGGAGGGCGGTCTCATCCCCACCGAGCGTGATCTGTCGGAGGAGTACGGGGTCGCCCGCGAGACAGTCCGGCAGGCGCTGCGCGAACTGGTCCTCGAGGGCAAGCTGCGCCGGCAGGGGCGGGGCACGGTCGTCGCGGGGCCCAAGCTGGAGCAGCCGCTCTCCCTCGCCAGCTACACGGAAGGCGTACGGCGCCAGGGCCGCACCCCCGGCCGCAGCCTGGTCACCCTCGACCGCTTCCCGTGCCCGGCGGCCCTCGCCGCCGAGACCGGCCTGGAGCGCGGCGAACCCGTCTGGCACCTGGAGCGCGTGCTGCTCGCCGACGACGAGCGGGTCGGCCTGGAGAGCACGTACGTCGCCGTCGCCCGGGTCCCGCACCTCGACTCCGACTTCCACCCCGACTCCTCCTTCTACGGCTACCTGCACGAGCAGGGCATCGCCTTCGGAGACGCCGACGAACGCATCGAGACCGTGCTGGCCACCCCGCGTGAGGCCCTCCTCATCGGCACCCCGCCGGCCCTTCCGATGCTGCTGATCCACCGGGTGTCACGGGACACCGACGGGCGGCCGCTGGAGCGGGTGCGGTCGCTGTACCGGGGGGACCGGTTCTCGTTCACAACCCGTCTGCGCGGCTGAAAAGCACTGATTAAGGATGGTGCCGCTCCCCTCTGTGTGTCACGAAACGATAACGGGTCTAGCCCAAATGTGTCAGCCGGTTCACGCTCTCGTTGTCAGCCGGACCTTTCCGGTTCCCCAGTCGCGAGGAGCGTGGCGGTCGTGAGAGTGACAGTCGTCGGAGCGGGCGTGGTGGGCACCATGCATGCCTGGCAGGCGGTGGAACGCGGCCACGAGGTCGTGCAGATCGAGCGCGAGGCCGAGGCCCGCGGCGCCTCGCTGCGCAACTTCGGGCAGATCTGGGTGAGCGGGCGCGCGGGCGGAGCGGAACTCGAAACCGCCCTGCGGGCCAGGGAGTTGTGGGAGGAGATCGGCGGCCGGGTGCCCGCGCTCGGCTTCCGTGCCAACGGGTCGCTGACCCCGGTGCGCGGCGCGTACGAACTCGCCGTCGCCGAGGCCGCCGTGGCCCGCGGCGACGCGGCCGCCCGCGGCCACAGGCTGCTCACCCCCGCCGAGGCCCGCGCCCTGAACCCCGCCCTGCGCGGAGCCTTCGACGCCGCCCTCCACTGCGAACGGGACGCGGCCGTCGAACCCCGCACCGCCCAGCTCGCCCTCCGCGCCGAGCTGCTGAAGTCCCCGAACTACACCTTCCTGCCGGGCCGGGAGGTGCGCGAGGTGACCGGAGCGGGGACGGTCCGGGACGACCACGGCGATGTGCATGCCGCCGACGCCGTCGTCCTGTGCACCGGCGCCTGGCTCGGCGGCCTGGTCCGCGAGCTGGCCGGCCCCGGCCTGCCGGTGCGCCGCGTCCGCCTCCAGATGATGCAGACCGACCCGCTCGGCGAACCCCTCCCCACCTCGGTCGCCGACGCCGACAGCTTCCGCTACTACCCCGCGTACGCCTCCCCGGCCCTGGACGAGCTCAACGCCCGCTCGCCGCAGCCGGAGACGGCGGCGGCCCACCGCATGCAGCTGCTCATGGTGCAGCGCGCCGACGGCGGCCTCACCATCGGCGACACCCACGAGTACGAACACCCCTTCGCCTTCGACACCGTCGAAGAGCCGTACGAGCACCTCGCCGGCGTCGTCGAGTCCCTCCTCGGCCGGCCGCTGCCGCGCGTCCGGCGCCGCTGGGCCGGGGTGTACACCCAGTGCACCGACCCCTCGCGGGTCGTCCACCGGCAGCAGGTGGCCGACGGGGTGTGGCTGGTCACCGGGCCCGGCGGGCGCGGCATGACCTGCTCGCCCGCGATAGCCGAGACAACCGCCGACGCACTGGACTGGTGAGAGAGATGACCTTGAACTCGACCTCGACCTCGACCTCGACCTCGACCGAGGACATCCGGCTCGTCGTGCTCGACATGGCCGGTACGACCGTCGCGGACGGCGGGCTCGTCGAGCAGGCGTTCACCGCGGCGGCCCGCCACCTGGGCGCCGACCCCGACCGGATGATCGACCACGTCCGCGCCACGATGGGCGAGTCCAAGATCTCCGTCTTCCGGCACCTGTTCGGCGAGGAGGCCAGGGCCCAGGAGGCCAACAAGGCCTTCGAGGCGGCGTACGCCGCACTCGTCGACGCGGGCAGGGTCGAGGCGCTGCCCGGGGCGCGCGAGACCATCGAGGAACTTCAGGGGCGGGGCCGTACGGTCGTGCTGACCACCGGCTTCGCCCGCGCCACCCAGGACGCGGTCCTCGCCGCCCTCGGCTGGCAGGACCTGGTGCCGCTCACCCTGTGCCCCGCCGACGCCGGGGGCCGCGGGCGGCCCTGCCCCGACATGGTCCTCACGGCGTTCCTGCGGACGCGGGCCGCCGACGGGGTCGGGCAGATCGCCGTCGTGGGCGACACCTCGTACGACATGCTCAGCGGAGTGCGTGCCGGGGCGGGGCTGGTGGCCGGCGTCCTGACCGGGGCGCACGACACGGATGCCCTGCGGGCGGCCGGGGCGACCCGGGTGCTGGACTCGGTGGCCGACCTGCCGGACGTGCTCGCACGCCGGTGACCGGCGGGCGGCCGACCGGCAGGTGAGCCGGGCGTTCCCGGGTGATCCCGGTGTGTCTAGTCTGGGGGCGTCGGTACGCCGTGGTTCCGGCGCCCCAGCTCACGCATGACCCGCACGTACGCCATCCGCACGCCATCCGCACGCCAGGAGACGCACCACATGGCAGAGCGCAAGCCCATCGAGTCGTGGCTCACCGACATGGACGGGGTTCTCATCCACGAGGGCGTTCCGATCCCCGGAGCGGACGCCTTCCTGAAGAAGCTGCGGGAGTCCGGACGGCCCTTCCTGGTGCTCACCAACAACTCCATCTACACCGCCCGTGACCTGCACGCACGGCTGCGCCGGATGGGGTTGGACGTGCCGGTGGACAACATCTGGACCTCGGCGCTGGCCACCGCCCAGTTCCTGGACGACCAGCGGCCCGGCGGCAGCGCCTACGTCATCGGCGAGGCCGGCCTGACCACCGCGCTGCACGACATCGGGTACATCCTCACCGACCACGAGCCCGACTTCGTCATCCTGGGCGAGACCCGCACCTACTCCTTCGAGGCGCTGACCAAGGCCGTGCGGCTGATCAACGACGGCGCCCGGTTCATCGCCACCAACCCCGACAACGTCGGCCCGTCCGTCGAGGGCGACCTGCCCGCCACCGGCTCGGTCGCCGCGCTGATCACCGCCGCGACCGGCAAGCAGCCGTACTTCGTCGGCAAGCCCAACCCGCTGATGATGCGGGCGGGCCTCAACGCCATCGGCGCCCACTCGGAGACCTCGGCGATGATCGGCGACCGCATGGACACCGACGTCCTCGCGGGCCTGGAGGCCGGGATGCGCACCTTCCTGGTGCTGTCCGGCGTCACCCAGCCGGCCGACGTCGACCGCCACCCCTTCCGGCCCTCCGAGGTCGTGGACTCGATCGCGGACCTCGTCGACCGGATCTGAACCGCCGCCGGACCGCCGCCGGACCGCCGCCGGACCGCCGCCGGACCGGCGGGAACCGGCGGGGACCAAACCTGTCACCACCCGGACGGAGCAAGAAAGCGCCCCCAGAGGATGCGGGGGTGCCCGGTGCGGGGGAGCCTCCAGGTATCTGGAGGTTCACGATGGGCTCAATTCGCCTCACTCTCTGTACCGGACTCCTGGTCTGCGCCGCCGGTCTCTCCGGCCTCCCCCCGGCGGCCGCCCGTGCGGCGGACGGCCAGGGCGTCACCGTGACCCCGGCTTCCCCGCCCGCCGGGTCCGTCGTGGCGCTGCGGGTGAGCGGCTGCTCCGGTACGACCGGCACCGCCGCCTCGACGGCCTTCGTCTCGGACGCCCGCCTCGGCGGCACCGGCGGCGCGCTGACCGGCCAGGCCCAGGTCCGCTCCACGATCGGCGCCGGCACCTACGACGTGCAGGTCACCTGCGCCGGCACCGCCGTCGCCGGCAGCGTCGCCGTCGTGGCGCAGTCGTCGTCCGGGCCGGACGCGCCCGGCGTGCTGCCCGCCTCGCCGGTCGCGCCGGTGCACGCGGGCGGCGGGGGCACCGCTCCGCTGGCCTCGGTGGAGTCCCGCTCGGCCGGTCCCGACACCGCGCAGGCGGTGACCGGCCTGCTCCTCGCGGCTTTCGCCGCGGCCGCCGTGGGGCTGCTGAGGGCCCGTCGCGGCCGCGGTTCGCGCTGAGGACGGGACCGCATGACCGACGACACCGAACGTTCCCCCGGCACCGGACGGCTGCTGACCGGGGTGGCCTGGGCGATCCTGCTGCTCGGGCTGTGGCTGTGGGGCCGCGGGGTGACCGAGGTGCCCGACGGTATGACGGGTCCGACCACGGGTGACGTGGCCGCCGTCGGCCGCCCTCCGTCCGACCCCGAACTCCCGCCCGCCGCCAAGCCGTTGACCTCGGCCGTGCCCGAGCGCGTCGACATACCGGAACTGGGCGTGCGGGCCCCCGTGGTCTCCCGCGGTCTCGACCGGGACGGCGGGGTCGACCCGCCGCCCTTCGACCAGCCCGGTGTGGTCGGCTGGTACGGCTTCGGGACCGACCCCGGCTCGGTAGGCACCGCGGTCCTGGTCGGGCACGTCGACACCGAGACCCGGCCGGCCGTCTTCTACAAGATCAGCGCGATGCGCCCCGGCGAGACGATCCGCGTGGTCCGCGCCGACAACACGGTCGCCGAGTTCACCGTCGACGACGTCCGGGTCCTGCCCCGCGACCACTTCGACGCCCAACAGGCCTACGGCACGCGGGAGTCCGGCCGTGCCGAGCTCCGCCTGATCACCTGCGGCGGCACCTTCGACCGGACCACCCACAGCTACACGGCGAACGTGGTCGTCTCGGCGTACCTCACCGGAGCCGCCGCATAGAGCTGCCGGACCGGACCCACCTGGCGCCCGGTCGGCGGCCTGCTCCCCTGAGACCGCCGACCGGGCCGGTCCTCGACCGCGCGCGCTCGGGCTGCGGGAGTAACCCGGCGTCAGGCGCGGGAGGCTGGGAAGGCGGGCCGGGGTACGGGCCGCCCGCAAGCGACTCTAGAGGGCAACGGGCGCCCGGGCCTAGGTTCGCGCCCGCCAAGCCTCCCCCCACTCGTCGACTCGCCCGTCAACTCGCCCGTCAACCGGGGCTGTAACAGCTCACCGACAAGGGTTGGGCGATCTCGTGACGAGTGCGGCTGGTATGTCACGATTGGGCTCTGGCCAAGTGCACCCAGGGGGGAATTGGATGTACGACAGCAGGGGGGCCCGCTCGGCGGCCCGGGCCGGGGCACTGGGAGCGGCGCTGCTGCTCGCCGGCTGCTCCTCGGGCGGCGGCGGAGGCGGGGACAAGCCCGCCGCGAGTCCACGGGTGGCGATCACCCAACAGCCCAAGGAGGCCGACCCGTTCTGGGTGAACCCGGACTCCAACGCGGCCCGCCAGGTGAAGGCCTACGCGAAGGCCGGCAAGGACGGCGACGCCGAGCAGATCCGCAAGATAGCGGCACAGCCGACCGGCGAGTGGATCGGCCCGGAGAACCCGGAGCAGGAGGCGCGCGGCTTCACCGAGGCCGCCCAGAAGTCCGACCGCACGGCCCTCCTGGTCCTCTACAACATCCCGCACCGCGACTGCGGCCAGTACAGCCAGGGCGGCGCGGCCGACGGCGACGCGTACCGGGCGTGGATCGACGGCGTCGCGAACGGCATCCAGGACCGCCCGGCCACCATCGTCCTGGAACCGGACGCGGTACTGCACCTCGTCGACGGCTGCACCCCGGACCGGTTCGCAGAGGAGCGCTACGACCTCCTGCGCGGCGCGATCACGAAACTCAAGTCCCTGAAGAACACCAAGGTCTACCTGGACGCGGGCAACGCCGGCTGGGGCCACCCCGACCAGATCTACCAGCCCCTCCAGGAGGCGGGCGTCACCCAGGCCGACGGCTTCGCGGTCAACGTCTCCAACTTCTACTCCACCCAGGACTCCATCACCTACGGCAAGCAGCTGTCGGAGAAGGTCGGCAACAAACACTTCGTCATCGACACCAGCAGAAACGGCAACGGCCCGTACGCGGGCGGCAACCCGGACGAACGCTGGTGCAACCCCCCGGGGCGGGCACTCGGGGAGACGCCCACTACCAAGACGGCGGACCCGCTGGTGGACGCCTACCTGTGGGTCAAGCGCCCGGGAGAGTCGGACGGTACGTGCAAGGGCGGCCCACAGGCAGGCAATTGGTGGCCGACTTACGCCTTGAAACTCGCCCAAGGGTCGGATACCTAGGGGCGCGGGGAACTGCGCGACCAGCCACCACGCTCCCGCAGTCAAAGGCTTACATGCGGGAGCGCGGCGGCAGCGCGGAGCGCTACGGCACCTTCACCCACTGCGCCACACTCGGCGTCCCCTGATCGTCATCCACAAAAATCATGTACCACCCCGACGGCACCAGATTCCGATTCCCCGGCACGGTCACGGTGACCTTGTTCCCCGACGTCTTGAAGTCCAGCGCGATGCTCCGCTGATCCACATCCGTCACATGGGTAGTGGCACTCGGCCGGATCAGCCGCACCTTCTTGATGGTCGAAGCGTGCTGTGATGTGAACGTCCCCGACGCGCCCCGGGCGATGGTCTGCGGCCCCCCGCTCAGCGACGGCCGTGAGTCCCGGTACAGATACGGCGGTGTGTAGATCTCGATCCGCTGCTCGAAGACCCCCGGTTTGGTGTTGGCCTTGTCCGCGAACAGCGGGTTGGAGCCGAAGAACATCACGCGCCCGTCCGGCAGCAGGATCGACCCGGAGTGGTAGTTCCGGCCCACCAGCGGATCGGCCACCCTCCGGAAGGAGTTGGTGGCGGTGTCGTAGATCCGCGCCTGCTTGATGTCGGAGTCGCCGCGCCCCCGGTAGTCCTCGGACCCGCCCGACACCAGCACGGAGTCGTCCGGCAGTACGGAGATCTGCGGATACCGTGTCCCCTTCTCCAGCGAGGGCCCGTCGGTGAACTTCGGGTCGGGGTCCTTCAGGTCGATCAGCCGCGTCCTGTTCGTGGACAGCGCGGACTCGCCGACCCCGCCGCCCCCGACCACCATGTACTTCTCGTCCTGCGCCGGAGGCAGCAGCACGGTCCCGGACGTCTCCAGCATGTTCGGGTCGCTGAGCCCGGACAGCTTGGTGAACTGATTGGTGTCGACGTCCCAGATCCCCGGGTCGCGCCCCACGTCGTCCGGGCCGTACCCGGCGTTGGAGCCCGAGTAGAAGAGCTTGCCGTTCTGCAGCAGGAACAGCGCGGGGTACGTCGGGAACTGGCGCTTGTACTTGGTGTACGTCCAGGTCTTCGTCTTCGGGTCGAAGACCTCGTTCTTGCCGGGCACCAGCTGCCCGATGTCGTCGAGTCCCGAGACGCTGAGCACCTTGCCGTCCGACAGGGTGGTGAGCGTCGGATACCAGCGTGCCTCGTTCATCGGGTCGACCTTGATGTACTTCTCGGCGACCGGGTCGAACTCGTAGGTGTTCTTGATGCCCTCGAAGTCCCGCTTGTCCATGCCGAGTTTGTTGGCGATGCCGTAGGTGTTGCGGGCGTCGGCGCCGGTCAGTCCCTGGATGCTGTAGTTGTCCTGGGTGCCGGTCTCGTACTTGGTGCCCTGCTTGGGTGCCTCCACGACGACCCGCGCGTAACCGGGGTTGTTCCGCAGGAACTTGCCGGTCTTCTTGTCGAAGACCTTCGTCGCGCGGGGGATCAGCGCCGAGTCGTCGGAGACGAACGTCTTGCCGTTCTGCTTGCCGGTGAACCGGGTGCCCTTGGGCAGGGTCATCGGTTTGTCCGGGTTCTCGTTGTAGAGGATCATGACGCCGCCGGCCTTCTTGACGTCGCCCTTGAGCTTCTCGTACTGCTTGGTGCCGCCCGCGATCAGGATGTTGCCGTTGGCGAGCTGGGTGTGCCCGGTGCAGAACAGGTCGGCCGGGGTGGGCACCTTCTTGACGGTGCCCTTGACCGGGTCCCAGATCCGGCTGTCGTAGATCTTGGCGTCGAAGTTGTCCTGGTTGTTGCCCGAGCCCGCGACCAGCAGCACCTTCCCGGTGTGCAGGAGCACCGCGTGGATGGTGTCCTGGCGGTACTCCTTCGGGAACTCGATGATGTCCCAGTGGCCGTTCTCGGCCTTGTACTCCGGTCTGTTGATCTTGTACTGGTGGTAGCGCTCCGTCCCGAAGCGGTACAGCCACGGCCCGTTCATCCCGGCCAGGGCGAGCACGACCACCGTACTGATCGCGAGACGACGAGCCCGGCGGCGGCCGGCACTGTCGTTCATTCCTTACGTCCCCCCAGTCCGCTGCTTCCGCCCAGCCCGCCGAGCGCGATCCGCATGGTCTGCTCCGCGGCGCTGCCGGTGGGCGGCGTCCAGGTCGGCCGCTGCTGGGGCGCGTGTGCCGTGGGTGCGTATCCCGCCGGTACCGCGTCCTCCGGCTCGGCCACCGCCACGGGCGCCCCGCGTTCCTTCCGCAGCGTGTACTGCCAGGCGAAGATCGGCGCGGCCGTGATCAGCAGCGCCAGCGTGGCCCAGGTGAGCATCGCGGGCTGCGAGTGGCCCTTGACGAAGCCGGCGGCGAGCGAGCCGCCGAAGACCAGGATGAAGAACCAGTGGATCCGGAACGTCCCGAACAGCGTGTCCGGGCTGGCCGACTCGCCCTTGGGCGTGACCACGAACTTGCTCTTGCGACGCAGCACCGCGTCCATGAGCGAGCGGGCGTAGATGGGCGCGGACAGGGCCGACATCACCATGCCGGCGATCCCGCCGGAGCCCTCCGGTTCGTGCGGGGAGACGTTGTGCCGGCGGTTCCAGATGTAGAGGCCGATCTGGAGCGCCGAGGCGTTGCCGTAGAGCATCAGCCACACGGTCGGGTCGATGTTCACACCCGAGGCGCCCAGGCCCAGGAACAGTGCGCAGCTCAGCGCCGCCAGGATCCAGTTGATGGCCGACATCGGGTAGAAGATGATCATCATCGTGTAGTTGAAGAGCTTGCCGGGACCCAGGCTGAACAGGCCCTTCCAGTACTGCTTGAGGATCGTCTCGTACGTGCCCCGGGACCAGCGGAGCTGCTGGGTGAAGAAGTCGGTCCAGGCGTTCGGGCCCTCGCCGACCGCGAGCACGTCCGGGGTGTAGACCGAGCGCCACTTGCGGCCGGTCGCCGGGTTCTTGGCGCGGTGCATCTCGAAGCCGGTCGCCATGTCCTCGGTGATCGAGTCGTACAGGCCGCCGATCTGCTTGATCGCCCTGATCCGTACGGCGTTGGAGGTGCCGACGAACATGGGGGCGCCGTAGCGGTTGCCGGCGCGCTGGATCAGGGCGTGGAAGAGGAACTGCTGGGACTCGGCGGCCTTGGTGACGAACGTGTCGTAGTTGCCGTACACCTGCGGGCCGATGACGAAGCCGACGTCCGGGTCGCGGAAGTACCCCAGCATCCGCTCCAGATAGTTGGGCAGCGGTACGTGGTCGGTGTCGACGGAGGCGAAGATGTCGTACTCGTCGCCGTGCGCCTCCAGCCAGGCGTTGTAGTTGCCGTGCTTGGTCTTCGCGCGGTGCGGGCCCTTGGGCTGGTTCCACCGCTCGACGCCCTTGCGGGTGAAGTGGTGCACGCCCAGGCGCGCGCAGACCTCCTTCACCTCCGGGTCGTCGCCCTCGTCGAGCAGCCAGACGTGCAGCAGTCCGCGATGGCGCAGCCGGACGGCCGCCTCCAGGGTCCGGGTGACCATGTCGAGGGGTTCCTTGCCGGGCACGAACGTGGTGATGAAGGCGACCCGGGTGCCGGTCTCCGGGATCACCGGGACCGGGTCGCGGGCGACCAGGGTGGCGTGCGCGTTCGACAGCACGTTCATGCAGCGGAAGAACTCGATCAGGCCGATCGACACCAGCATCACGATGTCGAGGGCCGGCAGGAAGTCGTACGCCGGGTAGTCCCGCTGGGTCCAGTGCTCGGGCTGGAGCAGCCAGGTCAGCAGCACCAGCGAGAGCAGCGGGGCCGCGCCCAGCATCAGCGCGGCGCGGACGCGGTGCGGTTCCTGGGAGAGCAGCGAGCGGTACTGAACCTTGTACGGCCTGCTCGGGTCGGGCTGGGTGAGGGGGCCCGCGAGCCGGCTGTAGTGCTCGTAGTCGTATCTGGGCAGTGTCTTCTTGATACGGCCCAGGGCACCGGCGGTGGTGCGGTGCGCGGGCACCCGGAGCTGTGCGGTCTGTGACGGGTCGTATTCCTGTTCCTGCCGGGCGCCCATCGGCGTCGACGTCATGAGTCATCCCCCCACGCGCATGTCAGCGCATGTCATCGGTCCCACCGCCCGCTCGGATCCCCCTCGACCCTGCCGGGCGCGTCAATGACGGGGCACAGTCGTCCCACAGATTATGGACACGGACCGTGACCGTCCGGTTGCATGATGCCCCCCTCGGCACCGATTCATGACGGGGCCCCTCACCCCGCAGATCTGGCAACCGGCTATCTACCCCCCAAGTGTCGCGAAACACCGGCACTTTGGACATCCAGGGTTCTACGGTGCTCATCATGATCGCAAGAGCGAAACACGGTGTTTACCGCGCATACGCGTTCATTGTGGAGCATGTGGGGATGGTGTGGATGCGGGACCGCCGGCCCTTCTTCCGGGGCCGGTGATCCGGCCGGGGCCGGCGATCCGGCCGTGCGCTCGGAGTCTGCTGGGCCGGCCGGTGGCGGAGAGGGGCGGCGTGAGGCCGTACTCCCTGCCGCGGGCATCCGGGGCTGACGTACGCCATCCGGGCCGGAACGCGCGATGGCCCCGGTCGCACGAGGTGCGGCCGGGGCCATCGGTCATGTGCGCCGCCAGGGACTCGAACCCCGGACCCGCTGATTAAGAGTCAGCTGCTCTAACCAACTGAGCTAGCGGCGCCTGCTGACATCGAGAACTCTACCCGACAGGGGGCCGTGCTCCGACCATCGGCCACCGGGGCGACCCCCGTCCAGCCCCTGCCGTACATCATTCGGACCGTCAGCATGCGCACCGGGAAGACAGTTGGGAAACTGATCAATGTGCATAGTCCCGGACATATCCACCCGAAGTGTGAGGGGAATCGCATGCCGGCCCCGGTATTCGAGGAATTCGACCCCGCGAACAACTGCGAATGCCCCGGATGCGTCCACTGGCGGCGGGTGGGCGCGTCCCCGCTGCCCGGCCGCTTCGGCGGGCATCCGGCCGCCCGGGGCGTCCTGGTCGTGGCCGCCGCCGCGTCCGCCGCCCTCGCCGCGAGCCCCCCGAACGCCGCCGCCCACAGCACCCCGCCCGCCCCGCACCGTCCCGCCGCCCCCGTGGACCCGGTGCCCGAGACCCCGCAGGGCGCCAAGGCCCCCCTGCACGGGACGGGCGGCAAACCCGCCCAGGGTCCCGTCACCACACCCCCCATCACCCGTACGCAGATCATCAACCGGGCCAAGACCTGGATCGCCGCCCAGGTGCCGTACAGCATGACCCTCTACTGGACGGACGGGTACCGGCAGGACTGCTCGGGCTATGTCTCCATGGCCTGGGGGCTCACCGGGAACGAGTGGACCGGGAGCCTCGACCAGTTCGGCACGAAGATCACCAAGGAGGAGCTCGAGCCCGGCGACATCCTGCTCTTCCACAACCCGGACAACCCCGAGAAGGGCTCCCACGTCGTGATCTTCGGCGGCTGGACGGACTACACCCACACCTCCTACACGGTGTACGAGCAGACACCCCCGCGGGCCCGCAGCCAGCCCACGCCCTACGCCTACTGGACCAACTCCGCCAAGTACGTCCCCTACCGCTACAACGGCCTGATCGCGGACCCGGGCACGGCGGGCGCCCAGGCCGGGAAGACGGCGGTGCCGTTCCCGGGGGCGGCCTACTTCGGGCCCGGCGCCGACAACAAGTACGTCACCCTCCTCGGTCAGCTGCTGGTCGCCCGGGGCGCCGGCGGCCACTACGCCAAGGGCCCGGGGCCGGTCTGGGGCCCGGCGGACCAGCGGGCCGTCCGGGCCTTCCAGAAGGCCCAGGGCTGGACCGGCGCCGCCGCCGACGGCCTGCCGGGGCCGCACACCTGGGAACTCCTCGCCACCGGCAAGGGCAAGACCATCAAGCCCGCAGTCACGGGCCCGGCCGCCCCCGCCTCGCACGGGGTGCCGGGCTACCCGGGCAAGAACTACTTCCGCCCCGGCGCCACCAACGACCACGTCACCCGACTCGGCAGGCAGCTGGTCAAGAAGGGCTACGGCCGCTTCTACGCCCAGGACCCCGATTCCGCCTGGGGCGAGGCGGACCGCAGGGCCGTCGAGGCGTTCCAGCGTGCCCAGGGCTGGCGCGGCGGCGCGGCCGACGGCTACCCGGGCCCGGAGACCTGGCGCCGCCTGTTCCTGTAACGACCCGACGATCACCTGAAGCATCTGGCGCGGAGGCTGGAGGCAGGCATGAGTACGACGACCGCACACACCCCTGATTCGGACGGGCCCCCGGACGGCGGAACGCCCGCCCGTCCCGTTCCCCGGCTGATCCAGAACGAGATCACCACCGAGATCCCCGTCCATCTGCTGTTCCGCGACGACCCCGACCCGGTGTCGGTGCCGCTGCGGCCCGCCGTGGTCGGCCGCCGCCAGGGCACCGGCGAGCAGCCCCGGCTGCGCCGGCCGGCCATGAACAAGCCCCGGCCGGTCGCCGCCGTCGACCCCGAACTGGCGGAGCGCCCGGCCCGGGTGCTGCCCGGCGTGGCCGGGGTGGCCGCGGGGCTCGGCGGCGTGGCCGGGGGCTTCGCCACCTCCTGGTGGGCGGGGGTGCTGCCGCCGCTCGCGGCGCACGCGCTGCACCTGCCGGCGTACGGGAGCGCGGGGCTCGGCCCGGCGCAGTGGGCCGCGTACGCCGGAGCCGGCGCGCTCGGCCTGTTCGGCTTCGCGGGGCTCGCGCGCGGGGTGACCGGCCGGGCCTGGGTGCTCGGCATGTTCGGCCGCTACCGGGGGACGGTACGGCGCACCGGTCTGCTCTGGGTCAACCCGCTGCTGCTGCGCCGCCGGGTCGACGTCCGGCTGCGGCACTGGCGCAGCGAGGAGATGCCGGCGGCGGACGGCAACGGGGTCGCGCTCCGGGTCGTCGTCCTGGTGGTGTGGCGGGTGCGGGACACCGCTCGGGCGGCGCTCGGGGTCGAGGACCACGAGCGGTATCTGCGCGAGTGCGTGGAGGCCGGGCTGGCCCGGGTGCCGGTGGAGCCGCCGGGTACCGCCCGGGGTTCGGTGGAGATGGCCACGGACGCGCTGACCCGGCTGGTCACGGCGGACGCGGCGGGCATCGGCCTGGAGGTGTTCTCCGTGCAGCCGGTCCGGGTGGCGTACGCCCCCGAGGTCGCCGAGGCCATGCACCGCCGCCGGATCGCCGCGCTCGACGCGCAGCAGCGGGCCGCCGTGCTCACCTCCGTCGTGGACTCGGTCGAGGACACGGTGACCCGGCTGACCATGCGCGGCCTGGTCGAACTCGACGACTACGAGCGCAAGGTGCTGGTGCGGGACCTGACGGTGGCGTTCTGTTCGGGGCGTACCGGGTCCGCGCCGTGATTGGTATGGACATGTTCAATTCGCGGCAATAATCTGGGACTTGGTCTAGACCTGCACGGCTCATCGAACTTCCCCCACGTTCTCCAGGAGCGGCAGCATGCGTAAACGGACCAAGGTGTCGGCCGTCGTGCTCGGCGTGGCGACCGCAGGAGCCTTCGCACTCTCCACCGGCGGCGCCAGCGGGCACGGCTACACCGACCTCCCCATCAGCCGGCAGAAGCTCTGTGCCAACGGCACGGTGACGAACTGCGGCGACATCCAGTACGAACCGCAGAGCGTCGAGGGCCCGAAGGGCTTCCCGGCGGCCGGTCCCGCCGACGGCCAGATCTGCAACGGCGGGCTGAGCAGGTTCGCCCAGCTCAGCTCGCCCACCACGCCGTCGGGCGGCGCCTGGCCGACGACCAAGGTGACGGGCGGCCAGACGTACACGTTCCGCTGGCAGTTCACGGCGATGCACGCCACGACCGACTTCAAGTACTACGTCACCAAGCAGGGCTGGAACCAGAACCACGCCCTCGCCCGTTCGGACCTCAACACCACCCCGTTCCTCACCGTCCCCTACAACGGCCAGCGCCCGCCGGCCACCCTCAGCCACAGCGGCACCCTGCCGTCGGGGCTGAGCGGTCACCACGTGATCGTGGCGGTCTGGACGATCGCCGACACGACCAACGCGTTCTACGCCTGCTCGGACGTCACGTTCTGACCGGTGTCGTTCGACGACTGGGTAACACCGTGCTGATCTGAGCTTCGCTTGAGGACCCGCCGCAGGCTGCGGGGGTACGTTCCCGCCACACCGGTCAGTTCGACCGGTGTTCGGAAACGGGGGACCCCATGGGCCTGATGGAAGTGTTCTTCTATGTCCTTCCCGGCATCTTCGTCGTCGTCGGTGTCCTCGGGTTGGTCAGGACGCTGAGGCGGTCGAGCCAGATCAGCCGGGCGTGGCGTCACGGGCGTACCGCCGAGGCGCGCTGTCTGCGGTCGTACACGACGACCAGTGGCGGCGGCGGGGACACGGCCGTGACGACCACGCTGCACCATGTGTTCGAGTTCACGACGGCCGAGGGGCGTACCGTCCGCATCGACGAGCGGAACGGGCGGTCCACTGTCGTCGAGGGTGACTTCGTGACGGTGTACTACCTGCCGGAGAACCCGGAGGGCGCCACGGCACAGGCGCCCGCGCAGGGGAAGCTGGCCGTGGGGACCGGGTGCATGGTGGCGTTCTTCGTGGTGTTCATCGGGTTCGCGCTGGTCTTCATGGGGGTGGCGCACTTCATCTTTTCGGTGGCGGACGGGTCTGCGCCGTGAGTGGTGCGATCGGTGGGTGGGGAGCCGCGGGTTCGTCGTGGCTGATCGCGCAGTTCCCCGCGCCCCTGGGGTGTTGATCTGACGGAGTGTCAATTAATCTGCTTCTCCATGGCCTTACAAGGGCGCACGATCGCTGAAGCAGTCGCCGCCCGATGGGGTGATCACCGGCCGGGGCTGTGGTTCGAGGAGCGGGTGCTGACGCATCACGAGGTGGCCGGCGGGGCTGCGGCCAGGGCGGCGCTCTTCGCCGACCTGCTGCCTCCCGGCGCCGTACCCCACATCGGTGTCCTCCTCGACAACACCCCCGAGTTCCCGCTCTGGCTCGGGGCCGCCGCGCTCGCCGGAGCCGCTGTCGCCGGGGTCAATCCCACTCGCCGGGGGCCCGAGCTCGCCCGGGACATCCTGCACACCGAGTGCCCGGTCCTGGTCACCGAGCGGGCCCGGCTGCCGCTTCTCGCCGGGCTCGAACTGCCCGGCGTCCGCCTCCTCGTCACCGACGAACCGGAGTACGCCTCCCTTCTCTCCCCCTACCTCGGCGCCTTCCCGGACGCCTCCCGGGCCACCCCGGCCGACCGGATCCTGCTCTACTTCACCTCCGGATCCACCGGTGCTCCGAAGGCCGCGCTCTGCTCCCAGGGCAGGCTGGCCGCGGCCGGGCGTTCGCTCGCCGGGCAGTTCCACGTCGGCCCGGACGACGTGCACTACATCTGCATGCCGATGTTCCACGGCAACGCCGTGATCGCCGACTGGGCGCCCGCGCTGGTTGCGGGCGCCGGGGTGGCGTTACGGCGGCGGTTCTCGGCGTCCGGGTTCCTGAGCGACGTACGGCGGTACCGGGCGACCTACTTCACCTATGTCGGCCGGGCCGTGCAGTACGTCCTCGCCACCGAGCCGCGCCCCGACGACCGGGACAACCCGCTGCGGCTCGGGTTCGGGACGGAGGCCGGGGCCGTGGACGCGGCGGCCTTCGAGGAGCGGTTCGGGGTGCGGCTGGTGGAGGGGTACGGGTCCTCGGAGGGCGGGGCGGCGATCCAGTGGTCGCCGGGGACGCCGGCCGGGGCGGTGGGGCGGGCGGCGCCGGGGCTCGTCGTGCTCGACCGGGAGTCGGGGGAGGAGTGCCCGCCCGCCGTCTTCGACTCCGGCGGGCGGCTGCTGAACGGGGAGCAGGCGATAGGGGAGCTGGTGAACCGGGCGCCGAATCCGTTCGAGGGGTACTGGCGGAACGCGGCGGCGGAGGCGGAGCGGCGGCGGGGCGGGTGGTACTGGACCGGGGACCTCTTCTACCGGGACGGGGAGGGATACCTGTACTTCGCGGGGCGCACCGACGACCGGATCCGGGTCGACGGGGAGAACCTGGCCGCCGCGATGATCGAGAACATCCTGGCCCGGTACGAGGGAGCGGAGGCCGTCGCCGTGTACGGGGTGCCGGATCCGGTGACCGGGGACCAGGTGATGGCGACGATCGCCGGGCGGTTCGAGCCGTTGGACTTCGCCGAGTTCCTGCTGGCCCAGCCGGATCTGGGGACGAAGATGGCGCCCCGGTTCGTGCGGGTGGTGGAGCGGATGCCGGTGACGGCGACCAACAAGATCCAGCGGGCTGCGCTGCGCAGGGAGGGCGTGCGGTGTGCCGACCCGGTGTGGTGGCGGCCGCCGGGGGAGCAGACGTACCGGAGGCTGTCGCCGCAGGACGCCGGGGCGTGGCGTCCGCCCGGCGACCGCATGCCCGAAAGCCCGTACATACGTGCACACTTGGGCAATTGACCCCGTGTTAGCGTGCGCCGAAGTCGACCTGGACGGCTACCCGAGAGGACCATCGACATGGCACACCACGTCTCCGGCCTGGGCATCAGTCCCACGAGCATGGACCCCAGGAGCCACATAACCGACATCTATGTCTTTCAGAATCCCGGTGACGCGGACAGGACGATCCTGGTGATGGGCATCAACCCGCACTCGCCGATCACCGCCGACGCCGTCGACTCCGAGTCGGTCTACGAGTTCGGTGTGGACAACGACGGCGACGCGGTGAACGACGTGGCCTTCCGGGTGCGCTTCTCGCCGGTGGTCGCGGACTCGCAGAGCGCCAGTGTGCAACTGGCGACCGGGCAGGGCCCCGCGGCCGACGTCGACGCCGGGGAGACGATCATCGCGGACGCCCCGGTCACCTTCGGGTCGAAGCCGGAGATCACCACGGCCGGCGACTTCAGGTTCTTCGCCGGGCTCCGCAGTGACCCGTTCTTCGCCGACCCGATAGGGGCCGGGAACAACTTCCAGTGGACCGGCCAGGACTTCTTCGCCGACAAGAACGTGTTCGGCATCGTGCTGGAGGTCCCGAACAGCGTGCTCGGCCCGGATCCCCAGGTCGGCGTCTGGGCCCGGGTCCTGGTTCCGCACGACGGCCGCCTGGTCCAGGGCGACCGGGCGGGGCGGCCCGGGATCGACAACAACTTCAACCACAGCGACGACGACAAGCGGGTCTGGAACCAGCAGGAGCCGGTCAAGGACCGGGAGCTCTTCCTCGACAAGTTCGCGCACATCTTCGAGCACGGGGGCTATCCCAAGGACGAGGCGGTCACTCTTGCGGAGGGTCTGCTCCCCGACCTCGTGACGTATGACTACTCGAGCGCCGCGGGGTCCCCGAACGGCCGCAATCTCACCGACGACGTGATCAACGAGGGGATCGCCCTGCTGACCAAGGGCGCCGCGCCCCACGACGGGCTGCGGCCCCATGACGACCTCAGCTCCGACTTCCCCTTCCTGGGGGAGCCGCACTAGGGCATAAAAAATGACCTGGGGCGATAAAAACCCCAGGTCATCACAGGTGCGCCGCCAGGGACTCGAACCCCGGACCCGCTGATTAAGAGTCAGCTGCTCTAACCAACTGAGCTAGCGGCGCATGACTCACGCCGACCGTTCGAACCGTCTTTCGACTGCTTCTCGCGGCTGGCGACGAAGAAAATACTACCCGGTCCGGCGGGGTGCTTCCGACCACGCCTAGGCCCTGTCGTTTGGATCAGTCTGGCTATGAGATGCGGCACCTTTCGACCGACCCAAGCCCCGCGACGCCGGGATGATCCAAACGACAGGGCCTAGATGGCGAGGGACAGCAGCACCGGAGCCGCGCTGCGGTTCAGGGCGTCGGCGGCCTGGCGGAGCCGGTGTGCGTGCTCGACCGGCAGGGACAGGGCCAGGCAGCCCACGGCCGAGCCGGCGGTGATCGGCACCGCCGCGCACACCGTGCCGATCGCGTACTCCTGGAGGTCCAGGACGGGGACCGTCGGCGGCTGTGCCGCCAGGCGGGAGAGCAGCAGCTTGTCGCTGGTGATGGTGCGCGAGGTGAGGCGGGCCATCTTGTGCCGGGAGAGGTGGTCGCGGCGGGCGTTGTGGTCGAGCTGGGTGAGCAGGCTCTTGCCGATCGCGGTGGCGTGCGCGGAGGAGCGGAAGTCCACCCACTCGTTGACCGCGGGGGTGGACGGCCCGGCCGCGTACTGGCCGATCCGCACCTCGCCGTCGACGTACCGGCTGAGATAGACGGCGGCGCCGACCGAGTCGCGCAGCCGGTCGAGGGTCTGCTGGAGCTGCTCGCCGAGGGCCTGCTCCCGCTCGTGCGCGGAGCCGAGCCGGCGCAGGGTCTCGCCGGTCACGTACGCGCCGTCGGCGACCTGCTCGACGTAGCCCTCGCGGCGCAGCATGCGCAGCAGTGCGGTCAGCCGGTCGGGGTCCAGGCCGGTGCGGCGGGCCAGTTCGGTGTCGGTGACGCCACTGGGGTGCCCTGCCACCGTCTCCAGGACCCGCAGGGCTTCCTGGGTGGAGTGGTACGGGGCGGTCGGCTCGTGCATCAGCGCCACGGTGGTCCCCCTGCGCTCGCTCGGCGGTACTGCTTCGGCAGCACCGCTTGGGCCGCGATCCGGACTGCGGATCCTCTCCACGATAACGGGCAAGCGCCCGAAACGGAGGGGGTGTTGGCGAGATTCCGGCCCTCCGAACTGCGGCTGAGACCCTCTGGCATATGTCAGCGGAATGACCCGTGCGCCGGACCTCGGATGATCGAGCATTCACTTCCTGTAGCCGTGCCGCTGCGCGGGGAAACTTTTACGGTGTCGGCGGTGGAATTATCTACCGCACCGCGCCGAGGAACTCCCGGGTCCGCTCGTGCTCGGGCTCGCCGAAGATCCGCTCCGGCGGGCCCGCCTCGATGACCCGGCCCGCGTCGAACATCAGGACCTGGTCGGAGATGTCCCGGGCGAAGTTCATCTCGTGGGTCACGCACAGCATGGTGATGTCGGTGGTGCGCGCGATGTCCCTGAGCAGGTCGAGGACGCCCGCGACCAGCTCCGGGTCGAGCGCCGAGGTCACCTCGTCGAGGAGCAGCACCTTCGGCCGCATGGCCAGCGCCCGCGCGATCGCGACGCGCTGCTGCTGCCCGCCGGAGAGCCGGGTCGGCCGCTCGTCGGCCTTGTCGGCGAGGCCCACCAGGTCGAGCAGCTCCCGGGCGCGCGCCTCCGCCTCCTCCTTCGGCAGGCCGAGCACGGTCACCGGGGCCTCGGTGATGTTGCGCAGCACGCTCATGTTGGGGAACAGGTTGAACTGCTGGAACACCATCCCGATCTGCTTGCGGACCTCCCGCAGCTCCTTCTCGGGCGCCGGGAAGAGCCGCTGCCCGTCGACGGTGATGGTGCCCGCGTCCGGCTTGGTCAGAGTCATCAGCAGCCGCAGGATCGTGGTCTTGCCGGAGCCCGAGGGCCCGATCAGGGTGACGTGCCGGCCCGTCCGCACGGTGAGGTCAAGGCCGTCGAGGACGGTGTTGTCCCCGAACCGCTTGGTCACCCCCTCGATGCGGATCAGTTCGTCGGACGTCGTATCGGAAGTACTCGGCTGCTTGCCGGTCTCAACGGACAAGGCGACGCTCCAGGGTGCGCAGGAGAAGGGAGGCGAGGTAGGAGACGACGATGAAGGCGACGCCGATCACCGTCACCGGCTCGGTGAACTGGAAGTGCTGCTGGGAGAAGAGCCGGGCCTGGCCGAGCATCTCCAGCACCGTGATCGACATCAGGACCGGCGTGTCCTTGAGCATCGAGATCACGTAGTTGCCGAGCGGCGGCACGACCCGGCGCACCGCCTGCGGCAGGACGACCGCGAACCAGGTCCGCGGCGCGGGCAGGCTGAGCGCCGTGGCCGCCTCCCACTGCCCGGCCGGCACCGCCTCGATGCCGGCCCGGTAGACCTGCATGGTGTACGTCGAGTAGTGCAGGCCGATCGCGAAGACCCCGGTGGTCAGGGCGGAGAACGTCAGCCCCCACTCGGGCAGCACGTAGAAGAGGAAGAACAGCTGCACCAGCAGCGGGGTGTTCCGCACGAATTCCGTGGCCACCCCGACCGGCCAGCGCACCCACCTGGTCGGCGTGCGCATCAGCAGCGTCCACACCAGCCCCAGCGAGAACGAGATCAGCGAGCCGAGGACCAGCGCCTGCAGGGTGACCAGCAGGCCGTCCCGGAAGTGCGGCATGAACTCGCGTACGGCACTCCAGTCCCACGTCACGCGACACCACCGACCCCGGCCTTCAGCCGCTTCTCCAGACCGCGCATCAGCCGGGTGATGACGAACGCGATCACGAAGTAGAAGACCAGCAGGTACGTGTAGATGTGCGCGCTCTCCTGCAGCGCCAGCCGCACCAGGTTCCCGCTGAACGCCAGGTCGCCCATGCCGGTGACCGACACCAGGGCGGTGCCCTTGAGCAGCTCCACCAGCAGGTTGCAGTAGGAGGGGATCATCTCCGGCACCGCCTGCGGCAGCAGGACCAGCCGCAGCCGCTGCCAGGACGTGAAACCGAGCGCGATCCCGCCCTCCCGCTGCGCCGGGTCGACCGCGTTCAGCGCCCCGCGCACGATCTCCGCGCCGTACGCGCCGTACGTCAGCCCGAGCGCCAGCGTGCCGGCCCACAGCGGCACCAGCTGCCAGCCGAAGGCGACCGGCAGCACGAAGAACACCCAGAAGATCATCACCAGCGCCGAGGTGCCGCGGAACACCTCGGTGTAGAGACCGGCGAGGAACCGCACGATCCAGTGCCGGTTCGTCCGTGCCACGCCCACCACCAGGGCCACGGCCGTCATCAGCAGCCCGCTGAGCACCAGCAGTTGAACGGTCGTCCAGGCGCCCTTGAGTACGAGGTCCCACAGTCCCGAGGTCATCCGCTCTTCCCTCCCCCGCACAGCTCCTTCGCCGTCAGGCCGGTCATCTCGGCCTCGGTGAAGCCGAACGGCCGCAGGATCCGGAACAGCTCGCCGCTCCTCTTCAGCTTGCGCAGCTCCGCGTTGAAGGCGTCCCGCAGCTTCGTCTCCGCCGACCGGAACGCGAACGCGCCCCCGTCCACGTGCGGTTTCCCGTCCACGAGCGGCGCGAACGCCTTGGTCGCCTCCGCCTTCGCCGACTTCCTGACGACCGCACGCGTGGTGAGCGCCGTACCGGCGAAGACGTCGACCCGCCCCGCCTCCACGGCGTTCAGCCCGGCGACCTGGTCGGGAACGATCAGGATGTCGCTCTCCTCGTACCCGGCCTCGACCGCGTACTGGATCTCCGCGTACCCGGTCCCGGTGGCGAACCTCGCCTTCCGTGCGACGACGTCCCGGTAGTCGTGCAGCCCCTTGGGGTTCCCCTTGCGCACGATGAACGAATCGAGCATCTGGTAGTCCGGATCCGCGAAGATCACCTGCTCGCACCGCTCCGGATTGACGTACATCCCGGCGGCCACGACGTCGAACTGCTGCGAATTCAGTCCGGGAATCAGCGAACCGAACTCGGTGGGCACCGGCTGCACCTCGCGGACCCCGAGCCGCTTGAAGACCGCCTTGGCCAACTCCGGTGCCTCACCGGTCAGACGACCGTCCTTGTCGATGTATCCGAAGGGGATCTCACCGGCGATCCCGAGCCGTACGACACCCTGGGCGCGCAGCCGTTGCAGCAGGTCACCGCCGTTGGTGCCGGCCGCGGTGGCCACCCGCGTGCAGCCGGCGGCGGCGAGTGCGCCGACGGCGGCGGCACCGGCGAGCACCGCACGCCGAGTTTGTCTGGAATCGCACCTTGATGTGTGTATGTCGTTCGCATGTGGTGGAGCCATGGCGGCGCGGCTACCCGGCCCCAACCGACTTATGCACCATGGATTGCATGGGCAATCGACGCATCGAAGTCTCGCTGACCAGCCGCGGAGCCACGGCCACGGCCCGGCTCCTGGACGACCGCGCACCGGTCACCTGCGCCGCGCACTCGCTCTTGCTTCTCCCGCGGCGCTGCCGGTTCTTGTTTCCGCCGCGGCGGTGCTAAGCCACGGCGGTGCTGTCCGGCGGTGCCGAAGCCACCCCCGCCTCGTACAGTGCGTGGGCCGCCCGTAGGACCAGGTCGTCGCGGTGGCGGGCGGCCACGATCTGCAGGCCCACCGGCAGTCCGTCGGCGTCTCTCCCCACCGGGACCGTCGCCGCCGGCTGCTGGGTGAGGTTGAACGGGTAGGTGAAGGGGGTCCAGCCTGTCCAGCGCCGGTGGCCGGACCCCGTCGGCACCTCCAGCCCCGCCTCGAACGCCGTGAGCGGCAGGGTCGGTGTCACCAGCAGGTCGTGGCGCTCGTGGAAGAGGCCCATCCGGCGGCCCAGCTCCATCCGGACGTCCACCGCTGCCAGATACTCCAGCGCGCTGAGCCGGGCCCCCTGCCCGCAGATCTCCCGCAGCCCCGGGTCCAGCGACTCCCGCTGCCCGGGGGAGAAACGCTGCGTCACCCGGGCGGCGCCCGCGAACCACAGCGCGTGGAACGCGTCCACCGGGTCGCTGAAGTCCGGGTCGGTCTCCTCGACGTGGGCCCCCAGCCCGGCCAGCCCGCTCACCGCCCGCCGTACCGCCGCCGCGACCGCCGGACGTACCGCCACCTGGCCGCCCAGGGAGGGCGAGAAGGCCACCCGGAGGCGGCGCACGCCTCCGGTCAGGGCCGCAGCGAAGGAGCCCGGGGCGGGACCGAGGGCCGACCAGTCCCGGGCGTCCGGGGCCCCGATCACGTCCAGCATCAGCGCCGCGTCGGCCGCGTCCCGGGCCATCGGGCCGACGTGGGACAGCGTGCCGAAGGCGCTCGCCGGATAGAGGGGGACACGGCCGTACGTCGGTTTCAGGCCGAAGATCCCGCAGAACGCGGCCGGGATGCGCACGCTGCCGCCGCCGTCCGTGCCCAGGGACAGCGGCCCGGCCCCCAGGGCGACGGCCGCCGCGCTGCCGCCGCTCGATCCGCCGGCGGTGCGGGAGGGGTCGTACGGGTTGCGGGTGATCCCGGTGAGCGGGGAGTCGGTCACGCCCTTCCAGCCGTACTCGGGGGTGGTCGTCTTCCCGACGAACACCGCGCCGTGCTCGCGGAGCCGGGCGACGGACGGCGCGTCCTCGTCCCAGCTCCCGGCCGCCGGGATCGTCTGCGAGCCGCGCAGGGTCGGGTGGCCGCGCATCAGGAGGATGTCCTTGACCGTCACCGGGACACCGTCGAGCAGGCCCCTCGGCTCGCCCCGCCGCCACCGCTCCTGCGACGCCCGTGCCTGCGCCAGGGCGTCCTCCTCGGTGAGCCGGACGAAGGCGTTGACCGCCGGCTGGATTCGCGCCGCCCGCTCCAGGACCGCCCGCACCGCCTCCACCGGGCCGAACTCGCCCTTGCGATAGCCGTCGAGGAGCCGCCGGGCGGTGACGCCGGTGAGATCGGTGGGATCGGTGCGGTCGGTGGGCTTCATGGGTCCCTCCCGAGGGTCAGTGACCGGGCACGTATCCGCGCTTCTTGTCGACCACGTTCAGCAGAGATCTGCCCGCCGCCCACCGCTCGTACAACTCCACGAACTGAGTGCCCAGTTCGTCCCGCCAGCCGACCGTGTCCCCGCTCATGTGCGGCGAGACGACGAGACCCGGCACCTCCCACAAGGGGCTGTCGGGGGGCAGCGGCTCGGTCGCGAAGACGTCCAGGGCCGCGGCCGCGATCCAGCGCCGGTTCAGCGCCCGGACCAGGGCCTCCTCGTCGACCAGCTGGCCCCGGCCGACGTTGATGAAGCAGGCCGACGGTTGCATCACGCCGAAGCGGTGCGCGTCGAACATGCCGTACGTCTGCTCGGTCAGCGGGGCGGCCGCGATCACCCAGTCCGCACGGGACATCAGCCGGTCCAGGTCGTCCGGGCCGTGGATACCGGTGCGCGGCACACGTCCGACCAGGGCCGTGGTGATGCCGAGCGCCTTGAGGGTACGGACGATCGCCCGGCCGATCGGTCCCGAGCCGACCACGCACGCGCGCGTGCCGCTCACCCGGCGCCCCTCGCGGTGCCGCCAGGTCCGCTCCCGCTGGAGATCGAGGGTCCGGGGCAGGTCCTTGGCGATCGCGAGGACCAGCGCGGCCACGTACTCGGCGATCGGCGCGTCGAAGACCCCGCGCGCGTTGGTGACGACCGTGTCGGACGCGGCCAGCTCCGGGCACATCAGATGGTCGACGCCCGCGCTCGCCGTGTGCACCCAGCGCGGCCGCGGCCCCTCGCCCGGCCAGGCCTCGCGGACGGCCGGCGAGGCGAAGTCCCAGACCAGGAGCACGTCGGCGGCCGGCAGCCGGGCCGCCAGGCCCGCCGCGTCCGTGTGCACGATCCGGGCGCGGCCGGTGAGCCGGCCCAGCCGCGGGGGCGGGTCGGCGTCGAGGACCAGCAGGGTGGGCACGGGCGGTGTCATTCGGGGTGGTCTCCCGGTGTCCGACAGCGTCTGACATGGGCGGACGGAACGTCTCAGAGGCACGGATTGACCACGCTGACACCCGAACCTACCTTCGTCAACACGGGCGTATCCGTCGACCGTTGCCCCCTCGATCTCCAGCGTGAGGCCGGTGGCTTCCCATGGACGTCTCCTATCCGGGCGGACCTCGCCCCCAGCGCGGCATCGGCGTCGTGGCGCCCTTCGACTTCGCGCTCGACCGCGCCCCGGGTCCTCGAGGAGTACGTCGCGGAGGCGGGCGTGCAGGTCGTCGGCTGCGCGTTCATGGGGCTGACCCGGCACATCTGGCAGGTGCCGTACCGGGACGTGGTCGCCATGGCCCGGCAGGCGGTACGGCCCGGGGCCGCCGACGCCCTGTTCATCTCCTGCACCAACCTCCCCACCTACGACGTCATCCCCCAGCTGGAGGCCGAGCTGCGCATCCCCGTCCTGTCCGCCAACCAGGTCACGATGTGGGCGGCGCTGCGCAGGCTGGGTACCCGGGCCGTCGGGCCTTATCGGGCGCTGGTCAATAAGATGGACATATCGGCGCATGAGTGGCCCGTACTGCCGGAAGAACAGCAGGAAGGGTGGACATGACATCGCTCGGACTCCTCTACCCGGGGCACTCCGCGGAGGACGACTACCCCCGTATCGAGCAGCTCCTCGGCAGCGACATCCGGGTGGACGTCGTCCACACCGACATCGGCGTGGACGCCCACCGGGTGGACGCGTTGCGGGAGATGGGGTCCGAGGATCGGCTGGCGGCCGGGGTGGCGGAGCTGCGGCTCGCGGGCGCGGACGCGGTGGTGTGGGCGTGCACCAGCGGGAGCTTCGTGTACGGCTGGGAGGGCGCCCAGCAGCAGGTCCGCGCGCTCGCCAGGGCGGCCGGCCTGCCGGCGTCGTCCACGTCCTTCGGGTTCGTGCACGCGGCGCGGGAGCTCGGGGTACGGCGGGTGGCGGTCGGCGCGACCTACCCCGACGACGTGGCCGCCCTCTTCGCGGACTTCCTGCGGGCCGGGGGCCTGGAGGTGACCGGCGTGCGGTCCTCGGGGATCGTCACGGCGGCGGAGGTGGGGACGTGGGGGGAGGAGGAGGTCCTGACCCTGGCGCGGGCGGCCGACGCCGGGGAGGCCGATGCGGTGCTCCTTCCGGACACGGCGCTGCACACGGCGGCGCACCTGTCCCTGCTGGAGAAGGCGCTGTCGAAGCCGGTGCTCACGGCGAATCAGGTGACCGTGTGGGAGGGGCTGAGGCTGGCGGACCGCCGGGTGAACGCGCCCGTACTGGGCACCCTGTTCACCCGCGAGCCGATCGTCCAGGTCTGACGGGGCGCGCCGGACTGCGCCGGCTCACGGCCGACTCACGGCCGGCGCGCGGTTGTCTCATGGCCGCCTTATGGCCGCCTTACGGCTGACGGACCGCGTGCAGCAGCTCCGGGCCGGACCAGGAGCGGCGGCCGCCCGGGCGTTCGGCCTCGTGGACCAGGGCCGCCAGCCGTGCGTTCACCGGTGCCGTCAGGCCGTGCCGTTCCGCCAGGGCGACGACCTCGCCCTGGAGGCTGCCTATCTCCGTCGTCCGCCCGTGTTCCAGGTCGTCCCACATCGAGGACCGCGCGTGGGCGTCCACCCGGAGGCTCGCCCCCGCGATGCGACGGAACAGGGCGTCGGGCAGGCGCAGTATCCGTGGCATGAGCCCGGCCGGGACGGGGCCGAGCCGGGCCGGCCGGACTCCCGCCGCGGCGAAAGCCGCCAGCGCCTCCTCCTGGCACAGCGCGAGGCACGTCCGGTACGGGCGTGCGCCCAGCTGTTCCCGCAGCGGCAGGCCGGACAGCGCGTTCACCGCGTTGTTGAGGTTCATCAGCAGCTTGGCGTGCTGCACCTGCCGCATGTCGTCGCGCGGCTCGACCGGCAGCCCGGCGGCCGTCAGCGCCGCCACGAGCGGTGCCGAGGCGGCGCCGCCGTCGAGCATCAGGGCCCCGCCCGTGCCCTGGTGGAAGGTGCCGGGGGCGATCCGCGCGACGTTGTACGGCACCATCCCCGCGAGCACGGTGACGCCCGGAAGCTCGTCCCGCAGCAGGCCGGCGTTGTGCAGCCCGTTCTGGAAGCTGACCACGACGGCGTCCGGGCGGAGCCGTCCGGCCAGTTCCCGTCCGGCCGGCACCGTGCCGGCGGACTTCACGGTGACCAGGACGCAGTCGGCGTCGTCGACCGCGTCCGGATCCGTCGCGAGCGTCAGCCGATCCCGGGGGACGTGGACCGCGGGGCGGCCTCCGCCGCTGAGGGTGACCCCCTCGTGCAGCCCGTCCAGCACCGAGGGCCGCCCGATCAGGGTCACGTCCGCGTGCCGCGCGAGGTGGCCGCCGAGGTAGCAGCCGATGCTGCCCGCGCCGAACACCGCGATCCGCGGTCGCCGGTCGCCGCTGGGGTCAGGCATGTCAGCATCGCTCCCGGGCCGTAGTGGTTACCCGAAAGTAGGCGGGAATCGCCCGGGGATCAAGGGCCGGGCGTGCCGGTGAACAGGGCGACCGGAATAACCGGAGACCTCCTCCTGTTACCGCCCCCAGACAGCTAACGGTCGTACATCAGGAGGCTCTCACCGTGTCGGCAGACGAGATCCGGGGCATCACACACGGGACCGCCCCCGTCCCCCTCTCCGTACTGGACCTGGTGACCGTCGGCACCGGCAGTACCGCCACCGACGCCCTGCGCACCAGCGCCTCGCTCGCGCGGCTCACCGAGGCGCGCGGGTTCCACCGGTACTGGGTCGCCGAGCACCACTCGATGCCCGGCGTGGCCTCCTCCTCGCCCGCCGTGATCCTCGCCAACCTCGCGGCCCACACGGAGCGGATCCGGCTCGGGTCGGGCGGCGTCATGCTGCCCAACCACGCCCCGCTCGTGATCGCGGAGCAGTTCGGCACGCTGGAGGCCCTGGCACCGGGGCGGGTCGACCTCGGCCTCGGCCGGGCGCCGGGCACCGACGGGGCGACCGCCGCCGCGCTCCGCCGTACCCAGACCCTCAACGAGGGCGCCGACGACTTCGCGCAGCAGCTCGCCGAGCTGACCCGGTTCCTGGACGACGACTTCCCGGACGGGCATGCGTACCGGCGCATCCATGCCATCCCCGGGCCGATCCAGAGCACCACCCCCGGCGGTGTGCAGTCTCCGCACCGGCCGCCGGTCTGGCTGCTCGGTTCCTCCGGGTTCAGCGCCCGGCTCGCCGGCATGCTCGGGCTGCCGTTCGCCTTCGCGCACCACTTCTCCGCGCAGAACACCGTCCCGGCCCTCGACCTGTACCGGGAGTCCTTCAGCCCGTCCGCCGTGCTCGACGAGCCCTACGCCCTGATCGGCGTCTCCGTGCTCGCCGTGGACGAGGAGCGCGAGGCGCGGCGGCAGGTGCGGGCCGGCGCGGTGAACATGCTGCGGCTGCGCACCGGGCGGCCCGGTCTGTTCCCCGACCCCGACGACGTCGAGCAGCACGAGTTCTCCCCGATGGAGGAGGAGTTCGTGCACTCCTGGACCGCCAACATCGTGCACGGCACCGCCGACGAGGTCCGCGCCGGCCTCGACGACCTGCAGAAGCGCACCGGCGCCGACGAGCTGATGCTCACCACCCACGCCCACCGCGGCGAGCTGCGCCTGCGCTCCTACGAACTGGTCGCCGACGCCTACGGTTTGCCGACCGGGGTGTCCGCGTAGGTCCGGGTGTCCAGCAGCTCGGAGATACGATCCGGCGTCACCGGCCGGGAGTAGAGCCATCCCTGGCCGGTGTCGCAGCCGATGTGCCGCAGGCGGGAGGCCTGTGCCGAGGTCTCGACGCATTCGGCGGTGACGGTGAGGCCGAGCCGGTGGGCCAGCTGGATCATCGCCTCGACCACGACCTCGTCGGCCGGGTTCGGCCGGTCGCCCGGGTCGTCGTACTGGAAGCCCCGGACGAAGGAGCCGTCCAGCTTGAGGACGGAGACCGGGAGGCGGCTGAGGTAGGCGAGGTTCGAGTAGCCGGTGCCGAAGTCGTCGATGGCGATGCGGACGCCCATGTCGCTGAGGGCCTGGAGGGCCTGGAGCGGCCGTCCGGCCGAGCCCATGACCGCCGATTCCGTCAGCTCCAGTTGGAGCAGGTGCGGGGCTAGGCCCGTCTCCGCCAGGGTCTCGGCCACGTCCGCGACCAGGTCGGAGTCCCAGACCTGGCGGACGGCCACGTTCACGCTGACGAAGATCGGCGGCTCGCCGGGGTGGTCCAGCTGCCAGCGGCGGGCCTGCCGGCAGGCCGTGGTCAGGGCCCAGCGGCCGAGCGGGACGATCGAGCCGTCCTCCTCCGCCAATCCGATGAACCGATTCGGCGTTAGTGTGCCGAACTGCGGGTGGTGCCAGCGGACCAGGGCCTCGACACCGTTGAGCCGGCCGTCCCCCATGCCCACCAGCGGCTGGTAATCGAGCACGAACTCGCCGCGTTCGATGGCCGGGCGGAGGGTGGAGGAGAGCGCCTGCCGGGTCACCAGGTGGGCGTTGCGCTCCGGGTCGAAGAGCGTCCAGCGGGACTTGCCGTCGGCCTTCGCCCAGTAGAGCGTCGTGTCGGCGGCCTGCATCAGGCCGGTGGCCGTGGTGCCGGCGGCGTGCCGCTCGACCACCCCGATCGACGCCGACAGCGACAGCCGCTGGCCGGCCAGGTCGAACGGCGCCTGCAGGGCGGCCAGCGCCGACTCGGCCAGATCGGCCAGCTGTTCCGTGCCCGTCGAGTCCTCGACCAGCAGGGCGAACTCGTCCCCGCCGAGCCGGGCCACCAGCGGGGCGCCGGCCCGTGCGAAGCCGGCCTCGTCGGCGACCCGGGTCAGCCGTTCGGCGACGGCGGCCAGCAGGCGGTCGCCGACCCGGTGGCCGAGGGTGTCGTTGACCGCCTTGAAGCCGTCGAGGTCCAGGTAGCACAGGCCGATCCGGCCGGTGCCGCTCTGCTCGTACGACTCCGCCTCCAGCGCGGCCGACAGCCGCTCGAAGAACAGCGTCCGGTTGGGCAGCCGGGTCACCGGGTCGTGCATCTGCAAGTGCCGCAGCCGGGCCTGCAGTTCGCGGCGCTCGCTGATGTCGGAGACCGAGATCAGCACCCCGGGCGCCTCCTTGTCCAGCGGGGAGATGGTCACCTGGACCCACACCGAGTGCCCGTCGGGGTGCTTCAGCCGGCGGGTGCAGCGCAGCTTGGCCTGCCGGCCGCGCAGTACCTCGCGATAGGCGTGCCAGGTACGGGCGTCGGAGGCCAGGTCCACCAGGTCCGCGGCGACCCGCCCGGGCAGCCCGGCCGGATCGGCGCCGATCAGCGTGGCGAACGCCTCGTTGGCCGAGGTGACGTGCCCTTCGCGGTCCACGACGGCCATGGGCAGCGCGGCGGCCGCGAAGGCGTACTCGTAGGTCTTCGGTTCTGTCTTCTCGTACGACTTCCGGTAGGTCTTGTCACTCTCTGTGACGGCGGACCGGTCGAGGTCTGCCGCGGGCGTCGGCCCTTCGGACGTTCCGCTCACCGCTCGCTCCCGCAGTGCACTCGATCTCTGTCCGTGCAGGAAAGTGTGCCGATCATAGATGCTGGCCCGAGGGCCTTCCAGCCACTGTCCAGTGTCCACGATGAACCGGCGGTTCTGACAGATCGTTTCTGCCCGCACCTGGACGGGTTCTTGGGCCGCCCGACCGCTTGTGACGTTCCGTGAGTGACTCGGGGTGTCGGCCGTTCGGGTCTGTGTGTGGTGAGCAGGGGGTTCCTCACCCTTCTGGTGCAGATAAACAGGTCATATGACAACAAAGTCACACAGGCTGGGTGCGGTGTCCCGCGAACCGCCCCCGGAGGTCCTTCCGTGCCGCGTCTCCTGCTGCGCAGCTCCGCCGCCGTGTTCACCACGATGTCGGCGCTCGTCGCAACGACGATCCTGACCGGACCGTCGGCCGCCCAGCCGTTCTCCACGGCCCCCTGCGCCCTGCACCGCACCGACGCGCACCACTCCGAGGGCGCCGACACCTGGAACGCCGACTACACCCGCCCCACCCACCCGCTTTCGGCCGTGATGGTGTTCCTCTCCTTCCCGGACGCCGCCCCGCAGACCACGCCCGCGGAGCTCACCGCCGACCACTTCCCGGCCACCAGCCGCTACTACGAGCAGGCCTCCTACGGGAAGTTCACCATCCGCCCGCACCCGCTGGCCCACTGGCTGCGGATGCCCCGGCCCTCGGTCGCGTACGGCATAAGGCGCGACTGGAGCGTCGCGCTGCGGGCCGCCTACCTGCGGGACGCGTTCGCGGTGGCCGATCCCGAGGTCGACTTCTCGCGCTACGACGTCGTGTACTTCGTGGCCGACCCGGACGCGCCCGGGGTCGACTCCGACGCCACGAAGGTGGTCAACCTCGACACCCCGGTGCACGTGGACGGCACCGACGTCCGCCGGGTCGTCACCGTCTTCGAGAAGCACCCGCCGGATCGGCTGGTTCTCGCCCATGAGACCGGGCATGTCTTCGACCTCCCCGACCTCTACCACCGCCCGGTGGACGGCAAGGGTGACTGGGACACGTACGTCGGCGACTGGGATCTGATGGGCAGCCAGTTCGGGCTGTCCCCGGACTTCTTCGCCTGGCACAAGTGGAAGCTGGGATGGCTGGATCCGCGCCAGGTGGTGTGCGTCCGGGGGGCCGGGCCGACCCGGCTGACCCTGGAGTCGCTGTCCGCCGGGCCGGGGGTGCCGGCGCAGGGTGCCGCGGGCGCCCCGGCCTTCGGGCTCGGCGACGGCACCAAGCTGGCGGTGGTGCGTACCGGGCCCGACACCGTGCTGGCCTTCGAGGCGCGCGGCGCGTCCGGCAACGACAGCGCGGCCTGTCGGCAGGGCATCCTCGTCTACCGGGTCCGCGACGAGACGGCCTCCGGCAGCGGCCCGATCGAGGTGATCGACGCCCATCCGCACACCGAGGCCTGCTGGGAGAACTCGGTCTACCCGCCGCTGGCCGACGCCCCGGTCGCCCTCGGCGAGAGCTTCACCGTGCCGGGGGACGGTGTGCAGGTGGCGGTGGAGGGGCGGACGGCGTCCGGCGCCTGGAACGTGAAGATCACGCCGGGGAGGCCGGACTGAACCGGACTCCGGTGGCGGAAAGGCAAAAGGCCAAGCTCACAGGAGCTTGGCCTTTCACCTACTTCGCGTGCGCCGCCAGGGACTCGAACCCCGGACCCGCTGATTAAGAGTCAGCTGCTCTAACCAACTGAGCTAGCGGCGCCTGCTGACGTCGTAGACCTTAGCATCCTGATCGGCGGGAGGAAAAATCGATATGCGCACGGTCGAGCGGGCCGCGCGGACGGCCGCCCAGAGCAGGATTTCCGGGCCGGGGAGCCATGGGTGCCGGGTGTCCGGGGCGACCAGCCAGCGGGCGCCGGCCGGGGCGGGGGAGAGGTCGGCGTGCGGCGCCGGGACGGTCACCGCGTCGCCGGTGCCGTGGCACAGCAGCGGCGGTACGGCCTGGCCGCGGCCGCCCCACTCCTCCCAGCCCAGCAGCGACGGCAGCCGGGCGGCGGTGCCGGGGGCGGCGAACAGGAGCATCCGGCCCCGGAACACCGCGACCGGCCCGGACCCCGGCCCCTCGTCCCACAGTCGGTCCAGCATGCGGCGGCCGAAGAGCGCCGGGGCGTTCACCACGTCGAACGCGGTCCCGCAGGGCAGGACGACCGGGGCGTCCGGCCGCTCCTCCCAGAGGGCGAGCGTGCTCCGCGGATACGTTCCTGCCGAGGCCAGCCAGGCGGCTCCGTCGGAGGTGACCCCGGCCGCGTCGCCTGGACCGCCGGGGAAGGTCTCGTACGGTGTGCTGCTCATAGGGAATTGATACCCCTGGTGAGCACCCGCTCTCTCTGAGTTGCGGGAAACCGGGACGGGGCCGGGCGGAGAGGCGTATCTTGCCCGCCCGGCATATGCCATGCGCTAGATCTGCTCGGGCCCCTGGCCTTCCCTCCCGTTCAGCAGATCCCGGCCGAACTCGACCATCTTCTTCGCGTAGTCCTCGGTCCAACCGGCCTGCTCGGCGATGTCCGCCGGGGTCAGACGGTCGAAGCGGCGCGGGTCGGCGAGCTGGGCGGCGGCCATGGCCTGGAACTCCACCGCCCGGTCGGTGGCCACCCGGAACGCCTGGGTCAGCTCCGTGGCACGGGCCAGCAACGCCCCGGGGTCCTCGACCGACTCCAGGCCGAAGAAGTGCTCCGGGTCGGCGACCGCTTCCACAGGCTCGAAGAGCAGGGGCGCGGGGCGTAGCCGCGGTTCGTTCCGACGCGGCGTGGGCTCCGCCATGTCTGGTCCTCCTCGTACGGTGTCGATGACTGAGGTCCGATGACCACCGTCCATTCTCCCGCGCCCGCGCAAGGGGACCCTAAGGCCGATGGCTGACTCTGTGCTCGGCCAGGTGGGTGGTACCGGGCGTGGTG
>NZ_JAGXJL010000003.1:273781-354861 GCF_019091475.1 Streptomyces sp. GbtcB6
TTCGTCAGGGGCGCCATGTCACCCGGTGCTCGGCCAGGTGGGCCAGTACCGCGTGGTTCGCCTCCCAGCCGTCCGGGGCTGTGACCGTCGGCCGCCTCCGGCGGCGTGCCGGACTCCGTCCGGCGGGTGGGTGGTGCCCGGGCGTGGTGTTCGTCAGGGGCGCCATGTCACCCGGTGCTCGGCCAGGTGGGCCAGTACCGCGTGGTTCGCCTCCCAGCCGTCCGGGAACTTCACGAGTGTTCCCAGCTGGACCGGTTCTGTCGACGGGTAGTCGTCCAGCAGGTCGGTCACGCCGGCGCGGCAGATCATGATGCAGGCCTGGCGGTGGCGGGAGGCTAGGACGCAGAGGCGGCCCGTCTCCAGGTGGAAGGCGGTGGCGTCGGGGCGGCCGGAGAGCGGGTGGAGGACGACCGTCACGTCGTACTCACGGCCCTGGAGGCGGTTCGCCGTGTCGACGGTGACGTCCGGCACGCCCAGCTCCGCCAGGGCCGCGCGGACGGCCGCCGCCTGGTCCCGGTGGGCGGTGCCGACGGCGATGCGGTCGGCGGTGAGCGGCCCGGGGTCGGGCGAGCGTTCGGAGAGGGCCGAGCCGCCCCGGTCGAGCAGGCGTCGTACCACCGTCGCCACCGCCCGGACCGCCTCCGGGTCGGTGCGCGGGGTGTGCCGGGCGGGCAGTTCCAGCAGGCCCCAGCCGGACTCCGCCGCCTCGTCGATCACCCGGTCGGGCCCGGAGCCGTCGGAGGGGACGGCGAAGGCGAGGCGTCGGTCGCCGTGGTCGGTGCCGCTGCGGAAGGGGGTGTACGGGTAGAACGCGCCGGAGACGAGAGGGGCCGCGGAGGCGGGCAGGCGCCAGGAGACCGGGAGGCGGTGCTGGGGGAGGCCCGGGTTGTGGGCGAGGAGCGTGGAGACGGCGGAGGCCGAGGGGTCGTACGACAGGCCCGCCCACTGCTCGCTGCCCACGATCGCGAACGGGTCCAGCTGGCCGGGGTCGCCCACGAACAGCGCCCGTTCGAACAGGCCGGCCACGGCGAGCAGCGAGTCCGAGCGCATCTGGTACGCCTCGTCGACGATCGCGTGCCGCCAGGGCTCGTCCACCTTCACGTGCGCCCACTTCGCGGCGGTGGACAGCACGACCTGCGCTTCCCTGAGGTCGGCCGCCTTCGCCGACTTGCGGACGCTCGGCAGGTCGTCCAGCGTCTTGTCGTACGGGTCGGCGTCACTGCTGTGGAGGCGGCCGACGGGGAGTTCCGGGTTCTTCTCGGCGAGCCGCAGGACGAGGTCGTCGACCTGGGCGTTCGTCTGCGCGACCACCATCAGCGGGCGGCCCGCGTCCGCGAGTTCCAGCGCGGCGCGGACCACCAGGGTGGACTTGCCGGCACCCGGCGGGGAGTCCACGACCACGCCCCGGTCGGTGCCGTGCAGGGTGTCGTGGAGGATCGCGGCGGTGGCCTGTGCGGCGGCCGTCGCGGGATCGAAGTCCGTGGTCGTCACAGGATGTCCTCCGCGGTCACGCTGTCGGCCGCCTCCGGTGCCGTCTCGCCCGGCGGCCCGCCGTGCGTCCACGGGGTCTGCTCCGGGTCGGGCAGCTTGGCGCCGCCGCGCTGCTCGTGTTCGAACAGGGTGAAGACGAGCCGGTCGCCCTTCTCCGGCACGGAGCCCTCCTCGGGTTCCTTGCCGCGGCCCATCTTGTCCAGGACGCGCAGCACCAGGACCCCCTCGGCCTCGTACCCGACGAACTCCATGGACTGCGGCCTGCCGCCCAGCGAGCGGTACGCCTTGGCGCGCTGGCCCAGCTGCGGTCGGTCCTCCGTGGCCACGGTCACCAGCGGGCGCGGGCTGGGCCGCTTGCCCTCGCTGTACGCCATGACGACATCGAGGACCTCGCCCGCGAACGCCTCCCCGGACAGCCGCCGCCCCGCCATCACCAGCGGGTCGTCGAGGGCCTCCTGGGCGTCGAGCCGGGCCTGCTCCCGCTCGCGCGTGGCCAGTTTGTTGGCCGCGGTCACCGCGTCGTCGCGGCGCGGCTGCGGGGGTTCGCCGGCCAGCACCCGGTCGCGGTGACCGGTGAACGACCAGCGGTCACGCGTCCAGCGCTCCTCGGCCCGGGCGCCCTCCGGCAGCCCGCGCAGCAGGTCCAGGCCCTGCCAGACCGCGTCCCAGGTGGGCCGGGTACGGCTCTCCACCAGTGCGCGGATCTCCCGCTCGGCCGCGGTGAGGATCGCCAGCCGGTCGTCGGCCTGCAGGCCGTCCTCGGCCGCGGCGAGGGCGGTGCGGGCCCGGTCGTAGCGCTCGAAGGCGGGGGCCAGCAGCTTGTTGTCGAAGGCCGGGTCGGTGGCGGGGCCGGCCGGCGGGCACAGCAACTGCCCGTCGCCGTCCCGCGCCAGCTCGGCCGTGAGCGCGGCCGCCGCGCCCGTGCTGCCCTCCGGCGGGGTGATCCAGGCGAGCAGCGCGCCCAGGTGCTGGTCCTCGATGCCGGACTGGCCGGTCGCCCAGTGCCGGGACAGCAGGTCCGTCATGGCGAGGAGCAGGGAGGAGCCGGGGACCCGGGCGCGCTCGCCGAAGTGGGTGAGCCAGCGGCCGAGCAACGGCACCCGGGGCGGGGCCGGGTAGGGCGTCTCCGGGTCCTGCTCCGCCGTGCGCCGGAACCGCATCGACCGCCCCAGCAGCCGTACGAACTCGACGCCCGCGCGGCCCGGGACGATCAACTGGGGTGCGTCCGCGCACAGTTCGACCTCGACCTTGACCCGCTTGCCGGTCTCCGGGTCGGTCTCGGTGCGCTCGGCGGCCTCGACGCTGTCCGCGTAGGAGTCCAGGTACGGCAGGACGACGTCGGCGAGCTCGGCGAGGAAGGCGAACCGCAGGTCCCGGTCGCGCGGCTGGGGTACGACCAGCAGGCGCGGGGCGTCCCGGTCGGTGCCGACCAGGGCGCCGAGCGGGGCACCGGCCTCACCGGCGGTGGTGAGCGGTACGAACACCAGCGGGTGGTCCGAGAGGTGCCGGTGGCGGACGGTCGCGGCGGGCTGCGCGGTGCCCGTGCTCACCGCTTCGAGGCGGGCGAGGGTGGTGATCAGGGACACAGGGCCCCCTGGACGTCGACGCCGACGCCGGCACTGGCGCCGGTACTGGTGCTCAGCGCTTCGGCGCGCAGGGCCGCTGCCCGGCGCAGGGCCGCCACCGCCGGGTCGGCCGGGTCGCCGCTCTCGCCGCGTGCCGCCGACAGCACGTCCTCGACGGTGGACAGCCCGCCCAGCTCGGCCCGGGCCGCGCGGCCCAGCGCGGTCACCTCGTCGGCCGCGCGGGCGCGCTGCCGGCAGTGGAAGGCCAGTTCACAGGCGGACAGGCAGTCGGGCGCGTAGGCCGCGGGGACGGCGTCCACGGCCGCCGTCAGCTGCTCCGCCGGCAGGTCCGGGGCGAAACAGGTGCCCTCCGGGAGGGTGTCGGCGATGGCCTGGATGCGGGTGAGCCGGGCCAGCTGGCGGGCGGTGACCGCGCGCTGCTTGCGGACGTCCACGGCCGCGGCGGTGGGCAGGTTGGCGAAGTCCTTGGGGCAGACCAGCAGCACGTCGTGGCGGACGCGCGGGGCCGGGGTGAGCCGGGCCGCGACCTGCTCCAGGGCCAGCACGTACACCGCGGCCTGCCGGGCGGCCGCGCCCACCTTGGCCGGGTCGGCGGAACCGTCCAGCATCGGGAAGGACTTGATCTCCACGACCGTCCAGCTGCCGTCCGGGTGCACGACCACCGCGTCCGGCTCCAGGAACGCGGGGGAGCCCGCCACCTCGAGGGCCAGCATGGGATGGTCGAACAGCGCCCAGCCGCCGGCCGCCACGGCCTCGCGCAGCGCCAGCGCCGTACGGGCCGTACGTCCCTCGGGCCCGATCGCGGAGAGGTCCGGCACGGCGGCCCGCTCGGCCGGCTCGGCGCCCGGATCGAGGTGGGTGCGCACCAGCCGCAGCAACTCGGCCCCGCCGTCCGCCTTCACCTTCGCCTCGAAGGCGTTGCCCCGGGTCAGCGCGAACTGCGACTGGCCGAAGGCCGACGGTGAGCCGAGGGCGCCCGCCAGCGCGGTCTTGTCCACCCCGGCGCCGTCCAGGATCGCCCGCCGCCTGCACCCCGGGTTCGAGGCGAGCGCCGCCAGGGCGCGCGCGTCGAGGGCCTTGGCCGGGACGGCGGGGCCGCGCAGCTCAGCGAGCCGGTGCCGGAGCGCCGTCCCCCGCGTCGGTGGGGGAGGCGTCCGGTTCGGCTCCGGAGGCGAGCCGGGACTCGCGCTGCGATGGAATTCGCTCACCCGCCGAAGTCTGGCATCCGGCACTGACAATCGGGGAACCTGCGCCGCCCGAGCGGGCTGCGACGAGGGAGGCGCCCGGGGTGATCCGCACCCTGACGAGTTCCGCGACCCGCATCACGTACGGTGCCAGCAGGTAGCCCACGCCCATCACGGCCACGCCCGCGACCGCGTCCAGGAAGTAGTGGTTGGCGGTGCCCATGACCACGATCGCGGTCAGCAGCGGGTAGGCCACACCGAGCACCTTGGTCAGGCGGTTGCCGCCGTGGCGCCACAGCATCACCCCGCACCACAGCGCCCAGCCGCAGTGCAGGCTCGGCATCGCCGCGTACTGGTTGGTCATGCCGCCGAGCCCGCGCGGCGCGCTGGCGTCGCCGCCCCACCAGCCGTACGAGCTGTACTGGGCCATCGTGTCGACGAAGCCGTACTTCGCGTCCAGCAGCCGGGGCGGGCAGGTGGGCAGCAGGGTGAAGCCGATCAGGCCGATGAACGTGGACGTCATCAGCCAGGTGCGGGCCCGCCGGTAGACCTCGGCGCGCTTGCGGAACAGGAAGACCAGGATCGCCGGGGTGACCAGGTAGTGCAGCGAGGCGTACCAGAAGTCCGCCGGTATGCCGAGCCACGCCTCCCGCGTGAAGAGGCGGTTGAGCGGGTGCTCGGCGTTGAGGTGCAGGGCCTTCTCGATGCGCAGGATCGCCAGGCCGTGGTCGACGGCGGTGGCCGTGTCCCCGCGCGCGAGCAGCCGGCCGGCCGTGTAGCAGCTGTACACCAGCAGGATCAGCGGCAGCTCGGTCCACCAGCGCAGCCGGGTTCGCGCAGCCACCTCGGTGCCTGGTTTCTCGGTCTGCGGCATCCGACTGCCTCCCCCTTCTCGTCTCTGTCCGCGCGGCGCACGGCGGGCCGATCGTGACACTTTACGTTGCGTGCATTGCCGCCCATGCGGGGCGCTCAGCCCTCAAAGACGCCGGGGACGCGCCCCGGGTTGCCCGTTCCCGGTTCGTTCCCGGCGTGTTCCCAGCGTGGGTGATGATGGAGGTGTCCCGCTTCCGAATTTCTCCCGAAAGGTTCTCCCTCCATGGCACCGCGCATCCTGCTGGCCCGGCACGGCCAGACGGAGTGGTCACTGTCCGGCAAGCACACCGGCAGGACCGACGTACCGCTCCTGGAGGAGGGCCGGCGGGGGGCCAAGGCGCTCGGCGAGCGCCTGCACCGGCCGCCGTTCGACGGCCTCGCCGACGCCGAGATACGCACCAGCCCGCTGGCACGCGCGCGTGAGACGTGCGAACTCGCCGGGTTCGGCGAGCGGGCCGAGCGGTGGGACACGCTGATGGAGTGGGACTACGGAGCGTACGAGGGCCTGACCCCGGCGGAGATCCAGGCGGACCGGCCGGGCTGGCTGATCTGGCGGGACGGGGTGCCCGGGGGCGAGTCCCTGGCGGCGGTGACCGCGCGGGCGGACGAGGTGGTGTCCTGGGCGCGGTCGGCCGACCGGGACGTACTGGTGTTCGCCCACGGGCACATCCTGCGGTCGATCGGGGCGCGGTGGCTGGGCCTGCCGCTGGACTTCGCGGCACGGATCCGGCTGAACCCGACGTCGTTGTCGGTACTGGGGTGGGCTTATGGAGAGCCTGCCATCGAGAGCTGGAACGATCTGGGGCACTTGGCGGGGTGACGGTGGGGGGTGGGGGCGCTTACCGGCGCTGGCGGGGCGCCGCTAGGAAGCCGGCGCGACTGCAGCGCCCCGTAAGGGGCGCGGGGAACTGCGCGAGCAACCACCCACCCACCCGCAGCCGACAACCGGCCCTACACGACCCTCGGCGTGGACGCGTGCCGGTCCAGGAACTCCTGGACCCCACTGGCCCGGCGGTGCGGGAGCAATACCCGTGCCGTGCCCGCCAGCATCCCCTGGATCCGGGACGACTGGACCTGGTCCAGCAGGTCCAGGACCCGCATGCCCGCCATCGCCGCCTCGTCGGGGCGCCCCCCGCGCGCGAGGTCGTCGGCGAGTTCCGCCGTGTACAGCGCGATGTTCCTGGTGAAGTGCGGGTCCTGCAGGTCGGCGGCCCGGCGTGCGTGCCGTGCGGCCCGTTGCCAGTCGCCCAGCATGGACCAGCACTGCGCCTCCAGGCCCTCCAGCTCGGCCTCTCCGTAGAAGCTCATCCACTCGGGGTCGGCGTCCGAGTGGCCTCGCTCGAAGAGGGCCTGCGCACGGGCCAGCGCCTGCTCGGTGCCGGTGCGGTCGGCGAGCCCGGCCCAGCCGCCCGCCTCGCGCAGCGCGAGCAGGGACATGAGGCGGGCCGAGCCCAGGGGCCGCCCTACGCGTTGCGCGGCCTGCGCCGCCCGCACCGCCTCCCGGGGCCGCCCGGAGTCCCGCGCCAGGAAGGCCGTGTTGCAGAAGGCGTGCGCCTCCAGCCCCGGGTCCCCGGTCATCCGCGCGGTCGCCAGCGCCTCCGCGTAGTGCGAGCGGGCATCGTCGAAGCGGCCGGAGTCATGGGCCAGCCAGCCCACCGAGATGGCCAGTTCACCGGCGCCCGAGTGCAACCGCTCCGCGGTCGTCTGCCGGGTCGCGCCCGCGTCCAGCAGCGCGTACGCCGCGCGCAGCGGAGCCGCCGCGCGCCGGTACAGCCCGTCCGCGCCGTGCCGGTCGTCCAGCAGCCGGATCCGGCGTACGGCATCCTCCAGGGCGGCCGCGTGCGAGGACCCGGCACGGCGCACCGGCCGGTCCGCCGCCACGGCGTCGATCGTGAACCCCAGGGGGCCCAGCGTGGCGGCGGCCACTGTGGCGCCCCCGCCGGTCATGAATAGGCGACGCAGCACGTCGCTCTCCTCGTAGTTGTCGTGCGTCTCGTACGGGTCCTGCGGGTCATACGGCTCGATGGCTCCTTGCGTCTCACCTCTGGCGAGGGCCAGGGACTCGTCCTCCGGCGGCCGCGTGGCGCGTCCGCGGACGGACGAGCGGGGCGCGAAGCCGAGGTCGGCGAGCGTGCGACCGGGGAACATGTGCAGGAACACCCGTTCGTACGCGTAGTTCGGGCAGCGGATCTCGCCTGCCTCGACCCGGCCGATGTAGCGCGCGTCACAGCTCACCCGCTCGCCGATCTCGCGGGCGGCACGCCGTACCAGCGCGGCGAACTCGGCCGGCGAGTGCCGGCCGCGCACCTGCCGGAAGGCGAGGTTCGGCCGTACCGGCCGATCGGGCTGTGGCGAGCTCGTGGTTGACGACGTCATGGCCGGGTCCTCTCGTGCGAACCGTCGAACCATGCCGGACTCGTGGTGAGTTGTCCGAGTGGACCCTTGATTCCGGCGGGCAAGAACGTACCTGCTGTGTCGGACCCGTGACGCTGTGTTTGGCTACAAACCGGATATCTCATCCACGATCTGCCATGAACTGCCATCCTTTGCGGCTGACTTCCGCCGTAGCCGTTGACGCGGTGGCGCGTTGGACGTCATGGACTGCAAGAGGGCTGCGTGGTGGAGGCCGGGATGGAGACCAGCCAGAGCAACGATCCTTGTACGCCGCCGGTGACTTCGGTGACATCGTTGACTTCGGCGGCAGACGATGCGGGGTGCGACCTTGTGACGGTGCCGGCCCGGCAGGGTCTGGAGGCGGTCGACATCCTGCGCCGGGGGGCCGGGGACGCGGTGGGGCCCGTACTCCACGACGACGGGGGCGACACCCTCGGCTTCGTGGTGCCGGCTGGTACGGCGGCGGGCTGGGATGTTCCGGGCAGCACCTGCACGGAGACCGACGGGCGCGGGCTGCGGCTCAGCCCCGAGCCGCCGGTCGAGGGCTCCGACTGGCTGCTGCCGCCCGGCGAGGCCGACCTCGCGACCGACCCGGCGGTGCTGCGCCGGGCGCTCGGGGAGGCGGCCCGGCTGATCGAGGCCGCGGACAGCTGCCGCTGAATTTCCCGGACGGCCGACGCCTGGGAAAATGACGGAATGGGCAAGTCCAGAAACCCGCGGCGCAGGGCGGCCGCCGCCGACTCCGTTGTCGAGGCCGTCGACGGCGGCCTCGCCCAGCTCATCCCCGACCCGGACCGCGGCCGGGCCTGGACGCTGCTCATCGACGGCGCCCCGCAGTCCCACGTCGACCTCGACGACCCGGCGTACCTCTCCTTCGAGTACCAGCGCCGGCTCGGCCATGTGATCGACCTGGTCGCACCGCCGGGCAGGCCCGTGCAGGTCGTGCACCTGGGGGGCGGGGCGTTCACGCTGGCGCGGTACGTCGCGGCGACCCGGCCCCGGTCCACGCAGCAGGTGGTGGAGCGGGACGCGGCCCTCGTGCAACTGGTGCGGCGGGAGTTGCCGTTGGATCCCGGTGCGCGGATACGGGTGCGGTCCGTGGACGCCCGGGAGGGTCTTGGCAAGGTCCCGGAGGCGTGGGCGGACCTGGTCATAGCGGATGTGTTCAGCGGGGCGCGCACTCCGGCGCATCTGACGTCCACGGAGTTCCTGGACGAGGTGCGGAGGGTGCTGCGGCCGGGCGGTGTGTACGCCGCCAACCTCGCGGACGGGCCGCCGCTCGCGCACCTCAGGGGGCAGATCGCGACGGCGGGGGCGCGGTTCGCGGAGGTCGCGGTGGTCGCGGACGCGGGGGTGTGGCGGGGGAAGCGGTTCGGCAACGCGGTGCTGGTGGCGGCCGACGTGCAGCTGCCGGTGGGGGAGCTGACCCGGCGTTGCGCATCCGATCCGCACCCTGGGCGGGTCGAACACGGGCGGTCTTTGCGGGACTTCACCGGCGGGGCGGTTGCCGTGACGGACGCGGTGGCTGTGGCTTCGCCCTCGCCGCCGCCTTCGGTGTTTCGGTGAAGCTGCGGGTGGGTGGGGGCTGGTCGCGCAGTTCCCCGCGCCCCTTTGGGGCGCGCTGCCCAGCCGTGTCTCATCCAGCCGCGGGCAGTCGTGCCGCTGGGGCGGCACGGGTGGGCGCGGGCGGCACCCTGCCAGCGCCGGTGAGTGAAACCCCCTGCCGTCGGCCGACCCTCAGTACGTCTCCACCTGCACCTGCGGCGGGCCGTCGTGCCAGGTGCAGAACACCGACACGCGGTCCGTGCTCTTGCTGAACTCGATGCGGATCCACGTCTCCGTCTTCCAGACCTGCATCGACCAGCCCGTGCCCGGTGTCGCCGACACCAGCGTCGCGCTGGTGTCGCCCAGGTCGAAGACCGCCCGGCCGCCGTCCGTGTCGTAGGCCTTGACCTGGCCGGTGGCGGTCGCCGTGGCCGAGGGGCTCGGAGTCGTCGTCGGAGTCCGGGACGGCGTGGGCGTGGGAGTCGCCGACGGGCGCGGTGCGGACGTGTGCGAAGGGCTCGGGGTGCGGGATGTCGGCGACGTCAGCGGCTTGGAGCCCTGGGTCGTCGGGTCGTCGTCCGCCGCCGTGACGGGCAGGGCGCGGGGCGGGTCGTAGGCCGTGGCCGCGATCACCGTGTGGACACCCCACCACGACAGCGTGACCGCCGCGCCCGTGGCGAGCAGCCAAGCCAGTACGTGTACGAGTCCTCTGCGCATCGCGGGCCATACTGCCTCAGGGGTACCGCCGTGCGCACTCGACCCGAGTTATCCACAGGCTCCGACCGGCGTCGGCGGCATGGCGTACGGTGCGGCGCATGGCAAGTGTGCTCGTGGTCGAGGACGACCAGTTCGTACGCTCGGCGCTCATCCGGCATCTCACCGAAGCCTCGCACACCGTGCGCAGTGTCGGCACGGCACTGGAGGCGCTGCGCGAGGTCGCCCATTTCCGTTTCGACGTGGTCGTGCTGGACCTCGGACTGCCGGACCTGGACGGCTCCGAGGCGCTGAAGATGCTGCGCGGCATCACCGACGTGCCCGTCATCATCGCCACCGCCCGGGACGACGAGACGGAGATCGTCCGGCTGCTCAACGCCGGTGCGGACGACTATCTGACCAAGCCGTTCTCCGTCGAGCACCTGTCGGCGCGGATGGCCGCCGTGCTGCGCCGGGCGCGGTCGGGCGGGGGCGAGGCGGCGCCGTCGAGCGTGCTGAGGGTCGGCGGGCTGGCCGTCGACCCGCTGCGCCGGCAGGCCGAGTTGGACGGGGTGCGGCTCGATCTCACCCGCCGGGAGTTCGATCTGCTGGCCTTCCTCGCCGGGCGGCCGGGGGTCGTGGTGCCGCGCAAGGAGCTGCTGGCTGAGGTGTGGCAGCAGTCGTACGGGGACGACCAGACCATCGATGTGCATCTGTCCTGGCTGCGGCGGAAGTTGGGGGAGACGGCGGCCCGGCCGCGGTATCTGCACACACTGCGAGGGGTCGGCGTGAAGCTGGAGCCGCCCGGCGGGGAAGCGAGGCCGGTCGGATGAGATGGGCTCTGGTCAAGGTCTGTCTGGCGGTCACCGCGATGGTCGTGGTCGCCTTCGCCGTTCCGCTCGGCCTGGTCGTCAAGGAGCTGGCCCGCGACCGCGCGTTCTCCAACGCCGAGCGGGAGGCCGCCGCCGTCGCCCCGGCCCTGTCCATCACCACCGACCGGGACAAGCTGGAGCGGGTGGTGGCCTCGGCCGGCGCCGACCGGGGCATGGCCGTGCACATACCGGCGGCCGGTGGCCAGGCCGCCGTCGACATCGGGCGGCAGCGCGCCGCCGACCGGGACATCGCGACCGTACGGAAGCTGGGGCGGGCCTCCACGACCGGGGTGGCCGGCGGGTCGACCCTGCTGCAGCCCGTCGCGCTGAGCTCCGGTGCCATCGCGGTCGTCGAGGTGTACGTGCCCGAGTCCGAGGTGACCAACGGCGTCGGCACGGCCTGGGCGGTGCTCGCCGCCGTCGGCCTGGCGCTGATCGTCGGCTCGGTCGCGGTCGCCGACCGGCTGGGCGTACGGATGGTGCAGCCCGCCCAGCGGCTGGTCGAGGGCGCGCACGAACTGGGGGAGGGCAAGCTGGGGGCGCGGGTGCCCGAGGAAGGGCCGAACGAACTGCGGCTGGCGGCGGTCGCGTTCAACTCGATGGCCGACCAGGTCGTACAACTGCTGGCGAATGAAAGGGAGTTGGCGGCTGATCTGTCTCATCGGCTGCGTACCCCGCTCACCGTGCTGCGGCTGAACGCGGCCTCGCTCGGGGACGGGGCCGCCGCCGAGCAGACCCGGGCCGCCGTCGCGCAGTTGGAGCGCGAGGTCGACACCATCATCCGGACCGCCCGGGAGGCCAAGCCGCAGACGGCGGCCGCCGGGCCGGGGGCCGGCTGCGACGCGGCCGAGGTGGTGCGCGAGCGGATGGGGTTCTGGTCGGCGCTCGCGGAGGACGAGGGCCGCAAGTGGCGGGTGGCCGGTGCGGACCGGCCGGTGCGCATACCCGTCGCCCGCGCCGACCTGGCCGCCGCGCTCGACGCGCTGCTGGGCAACGTCTTCCGGCACACCGCGGAGGGCACCGCCTTCGCGGTCGACGTGCACAACGCGGAGGACGCGGTGATCGTGCTGGTCTCGGACGCGGGACAGGGCATCCGGGATCCGGAGGCGGCGATGGCCCGGGGGCGGGGTTCCGGGGCGGCCGGGTCGACCGGGCTCGGCCTTGACATCGTGCGCCGGCTCGCCGAGTCGACCGGTGGCGATGTGCGGATCGGGTCGTCGGTGCTCGGCGGGACCGAGGTGCGGGTCTGGATCCAGCTGGACGGCCGGAAGCCGGAGCGCAAGGGGCACCGGGGAGCGGTGCGCAGGCGCCGTTCGCGCAGGCAGCCGGGGGATTCGGGCCGGAGGGGAAGCGGGAAAATTGGTCTCGACCTTTAATCGCTCCCGATGCCTTCCTTAAGCGCACCCTAAGATCCTCAACGGCCGTCCCGATCCGGCCGTTTGTCCGATTCCTGGCCGCTAGCGTGCTGCCGCACCCCACCCCCCTCCGGCAGGCGAAGGCAGGCACGGCATGAGTACGCACCGGCGCAGAGTCAGTGGCAGGAACAAGGTGATAGGCGGTCTGGTCGCCGCGGCCGTGGTCGGTGGCGGGGCGATCCTGTTCACCGGGATCGCGCAGGCGGCCGGAGTCGGCGCCGCGTACACGAAGACGAGCGACTGGTCGACCGGGTACACCGCGCAGTACGTCGTCACGAACAACAGCGGTGCCAGGGAGCAGGACTGGACGCTGGAGTTCGACCTGCCGGCCGGCGCGAAGCTCAGTTCGCTGTGGAACGCCGAGTACACCGTGAGCGGGCAGCACGTCACGGTGAAGCCGCCGAAGTGGGACACGGACGGCCTCGCGGCCGGCGAGTCGGACACCGTCGGCTTCGTGGTCAACGGCAGCGGGGACCCGACCGGCTGCCGTGTCGACAACGCGAGCTGTTCGGCGGACGGTACGTCGACCCCGGAGCCGAGCGGCCGCCCGACGCAGTCCGCCACCCCGACCGCGACTCCGACGGCCACGGCGTCCGCCACCTCCACCCCCACCGCGACGGCCACCCCCACCGCCTCCCCGACCCAGAGCAGCGGCACCGGCACCACCGCCTCCGCCGGTTTCGCCCCGTACGTCGACACCTCCCTCTACCCGGCGTTCGACCTCCTCGCGGCGGCGAACGCGACCGGCGTGAAGAACTACAACCTCGCCTTCGTCACCGACGGCGGCGGCTGCACGCCCAAGTGGGGCGGGGTGACGGACCTGGCGAGCGACGGTGTGGCGTCCCAGATCGGCGCCCTGCGCGCCAAGGGCGGTGACGTCCGGGTCTCCTTCGGCGGCGCGTCCGGTTCCGAACTCGCCACCACCTGCTCCTCGGCGGACGCGCTGGCGGCGGCGTACGGCAAGGTCGTGGACGCGTACAGCCTGACCAAGGTCGACTTCGACGTGGAGGGCGGCGCGCTGCCCAACACCACGGCGAACACCAACCGCGCCAAGGCCATCGCCAAGCTGCAGGCCAGCCACCCGAACCTGGACGTCTCCTTCACCCTCCCGGTGATGCCGGAGGGCCTCACCCAGGACGGCGTGAACCTCGTCTCCAACGCCAAGGCCAACGGCGTGAAGATCAGCACCGTCAACATCATGGCGATGGACTACGGCGCCTCGTACAACGGCGACATGGGCACCTACGCCACCCAGGCCGCCACCGCCACCCAGGCCCAGATCAAGAGCGTCCTCGGCCTCTCCGACTCCGCCGCCTGGAAGGCGGTCGGCGTCACCCCGATGATCGGCGTCAACGACGTCTCCTCCGAGGTCTTCAAGGTCGACGACGCCGGCCAGCTCGTCGACTTCGCCAAGTCCAAGGGCCTCGGCTGGCTCTCGATGTGGTCGGCCACCCGCGACCAGCAGTGCGCCGGCGGCGCCAAGTCCACCGCCGACGCCACCTGCAGCTCGATCACCCAGGACAAGTACGCCTTCTCGAAGGCCTTCGCCGCGATCGGCTGACCCGCGAGCACCGTCCGATACGTCCCGTCCGGTCTTCCCCTTCCCGGCCGGGACGTACAAACTTCTTTATCGGGGCGCCGCAGAACAAGGGGGACGAATGATCGAGCTGTACGACATGATTCGTGAGCTGAGGCGGCAGCTGATCGCCGCCGCGGTCGACGGCGACGGCCAGGCTGTGCGGTTCGAACTCGGGCCCATCGAGGTCGAGGCCACCGTCGCCGTCACTCGGGAGGCGGGTGCCGGCGCCAAGGTGCGGGTTTGGGTCGTAGACCTGGACTCGAACGGCAGGTACGCCCAAGCGCAGACCCAGCGGGTCAAGCTGACACTCATACCCAAAGCCGCACCCGTGGGCGGGGGATCGCCGCAACCCGCCATGATCGCGGGGGACGAGGTCGATGGCGAGCGCTGACCGGGGGCTGAGGGCGGAGCGGGTCGTGGCAATCCGTGTCGGGCTTCCCGGCAAGCGGGGCCGCCGGGGCAGTGGATACCTTGTCGCGGCGCGCACGGTGCTGACGGCCGCGCATCTTGTCGAGGCCGTGGAGGGTGCAAAGGCCATCAAGGTGTACTTTCAGGCCGACCGGCCGGGAGAACAGGTCGTCAGGGCGACCGTGCGCTGGCGGCACGCAGGTATCGATGTCGCGGTCCTCACTCTGACCGACGAGGTACACCTGCCGGAGACCCCGCCCGTCTCGTACGGCCGAGTGGGGGAGCAGGACGCGGTACTGCGCTGCACCGCGGTGGGTTTCCCGCGTTTCAAACTACGTACGGACGACGACGGTTCACGTTTCCGGGACGCGGAGCACGTGCACGCGACCTGCGCCGTACTCTCCAACCGCCGCGAAGGCACCCTCGACCTCGCTGTCGCCTCCCCTCCCGCCGACGACACCGATCCGGACCGCGACGCCTGGGAGGGCATGTCCGGCGCGGCCGTCTTCGCCAACGGCCACCTTGTCGCGGTCGTCACCCGGCACCACCCCACGGACGGTCCGGGGCGCATCGCGGCGGGCCGGGTCGACCGGTGGTCCGAGGGGCTGAATCCGGTAGAGACGGAAGAACTGGCGAAGTGTCTGGGCTGCTCGCTGGACCCCGAGGCGCTGTCCGACGCCATTCCCCCTGCCGTGCCGGAGTGGACTCGGGAGGTCTACCGCGCCCACCTCGCCGGTATGGCGCCCGCTGAGCTGAAGGCCCGGGAAGCGGAGCTCGGCGAACTCGTCTCGTTCTGCGCCGGCCCCGATCCCTATCTGTGGGTCCAGGGGCCGCCCTGGGCCGGAAAGAGCGCGCTCGCCGCCTGGTTCGCCCTGCATCCGCCACAGGGCATCGTGCCGGTCTGGTTCTTCGTCACAGCGGGCTCCACCGATCAGTCGGACAGCTCCGTCTACACGGCGACGGTCATCGACCAGCTCGCCGCGATCGTCGGCCGTGATCCGGCCGTCGTCGCCACGCCCACGGCCCGTGACGGAGTGCGCCGGCTGCTGCTGGAGGAGGCCGCAGAGCGCGTCGGACGGGGCGGTGGCACACTGCTCCTCGTGGTGGACGGTCTCGACGAGGATCAGTCCTTGCGCAGCGGTGGCATCGGCACGAGCATCGCCTCCCTGCTGCCCGACCGGCCCCCGCCGAATGTGCGTGTCCTGGTCACCAGCCGTACCAGTCCGGGTCTCCCCGTCGACGTCAAAGGCAGCCACCCGCTTCGCCGTTGCCGCGAGCTGCGGCTGTCCGTCAACGAAGCCGCACAGCACGATGAGCACGAGGCCAAGGGCGAGCTGCGCCGGGTGCTCACCGGAGACCGGCTGCCGCGTGACCTGGTCGGCCTGCTCGTCGCCGCCCGGGGACCTCTCACCACCGACGACCTCCGGGTCCTGACCGGCGAGCCCAACGACGCGCTACGACGGCTGCTCGACAGTGCCTTCGGACGCACCGTGCGGGTACGCGATGCACACCACGGTGACGGGGCCGACGGCGAGGACGACCACAGTGACGACCTGAACCTGTACGTGTCCGGCCGTGGCTGTGTTTTCACCCACGAGACGCTGTTCGCCGCCGCCCAGGAGGAACTCGGGCCGGACGTGGCCCCGTACCTGGAAATGCTGCACGCCTGGGCCGAGCACTTCGCGGGCCGCGGCTGGCCGCCGGACACCCCGAACTATCTTCTCCAGCCCTACGGCCGGAGGCTCGCCCTGCTCCGTGACGCGGACCGTCTGCTCGCACACGCCACTGACGTCCGCCGACGCGACCGGCTGCGCCAGGCGACGGGAAGCGACGCTGCGTTCCTCTCGGAGGTGGCGGCTGCCCGCACGACGGCGCGCGAGGACGATCTGCCGACACGGGTCGTACTCGCGGCCGTGGGTGACCTCGTCACCCGGCGTAACCGGACACTCCATCCCGGCGTCCCGGCCGTCCTCGCTCGCCTCGGCCGGACCCGCGAGGCGATCGGGCTGGCCCGAAGCGTCCCCGACCGTCTCAGCCGCGCGCGGGCGCTGACCGGAGTGGCAGGGGTACTGGCGGACCGGGACGACCTGCGAGCCGTGCGGTTGGCGGAGGAAGGGGTGGCACTGGCTACGGCGGTGGCGCGAACCACATCAGACCGAATTCCGGGATTTTCCTCGCGCCCTACGGGAGCTGCCACGGCGGTCCTCGCGGTGCAGAGCGCTGCGGCGGGCGTGTTCGCGAGGCTCGGCAGGGAACACGAAGCCGTACGCCTGGCCTTCGGCTGGCCCTGGCGGTTCAAGGCCGCGAACAGTGAACTCGTCAAGGCGCTGACCGCGACCGCTCGCCAGGTCCGTGTCCCCGCTCACGCGGACGAACTGTGCCGCATGGCCGAAGAGATCGCCGAGCGGTGCGAGTTCGATCCGGACCGCGTCCGCTCTCTGGTGACCGTCGGGCAGACATGGTCGGCCCTGGGTTCGCCCGACGAAGCCGACCGCCTCTACGACTTGGTGGTCCACTGGGTCCGGCGGCACGGAATCGACCGCCCCCACGTCTTCGCGATCGCCGCCGAGGCTCTGCGGGAGGTGCGCCCAAGGGACGCGCAGCGACTGGCCGGGGCAGTTCACGGGCCTGCGCGCTACAGGCTGGGGGTGGGGACCTATGACGACGTGTACGCACTCATTGCCGACAACCGACTGGAAGACGCTGAGCGGCTCCTGGACTACGGGCCTTTGCCACAGCGCCCGGGACGAGAGCGCTCTCCTTGGTATCGGGAACGAGAGCGTTCTTCTTGGTATCCGGGCGTCTCTGCCGTAGAGCAGAAGGAACTGCTGCTCGGCGATGCCTGGACCATGATTGCGCAGGCGTGGGCACGCGATGGCAGAGCGAAACCGGCCTGGGAAGCTCTCGCCAAATCCCGTAGCAGGTCGAGCCTCGACAGAAGTGGACGGCAGAGTGTTGTCCAACTCCTGCTGAAGGCGGGTGAAGATGCCGTCGAGGAGTTGGAGTCGTTCCTGCTCGCCCGGCATGCCCTGGGCAATGGGATCGGCACTGATGCCCTGGTGGAACTCGCCGCTCACTTCGCTGCCGGACAACCGGACCACGCACGATATCTGGTCGGCGAGGTGAACCGGCGGCGCCAGGGAGGGGACAGCTCCAACCAGGCCGATCCCGCGAGTCTCGCTCTCCTTGCCGGAGCCCTGGCCGCGGTCGACCGAGTGGACGACGCGGAACGCGTTCTCGCCGAAATAGAGGACCGCGACGTATATGTCTGGGGCTGCGCCGTCGCGTCACTGGCCGTGGCCGAACGCGACGGGGTCCGGGCACTAGGTCTGTGCGAGAAGGCAGCGGTGCCCTCACGCCGGTTGTCCTACCACCCATTGCCCGAAGGCATGGTGGCGGCTGTCGCCCAGGCAATGGCCCGCACCGAGATCGGGGAACGCACCGAGGACTTTCTCGGGCAGTGGCCCACGACTGACGGTTTGCTGTCCGACTACCGTGACAGAGCCGCCGTCCATGCGGCTGCGGGCCTGTGGCCTCACGCTCCGGAGGCGGCATGCCGGCTACTCGGCGAGGTGCGGCTCCGCAAGAGCACCGGGGACGCCGTGCGTGCCTCTCGGCTCCTCGTCGAGGTGAGCCCGGACGGGCGCGGCAGCCTCCCTCGGGTTGAGGAGGTTCTTGACGGCGGTGGGTCTCGGAGCCTGTTCCACGAGGGCGAGGATGCCGCCCTGCACGCTCTTCTGGAGGCCGACAGCGACCCGGCGGCCGCACGACAGCGGCTCAAGGACGCGCTGGTGAGGCAGCGGGGAGGTCTCACCGGCGGTGGACCAGGTGCCGTGTCGATCGTCGCCCTCGCCGCACTGGGAGATCCCGACGCGGCGGAGGATTGCGCCCGGGGCGCGATGCAGGATCAGGAGCGTGCTCTTCGTCTCCTCTGCCTGGCCGGCCACCTCGCCGGAATGCCAGGCGTCTCCATGGTCGTACCGCTCCTTGAATCCCCCCGCCACTCCCTGCCGGTCTCCACACGCCTCGCCGTCTGTCTCGTCCCGGCTGCTCCCGCCCCGGACCTCCCCCGAGCCCGTGCTCTCCTCGCCGAAGCGCTCACCCTGGGAGCCTGGGTGCGTGCCCTCCCGGTCCTCGCGGTCCTCGACCCTGCGGCCGTCCTTCGGGTACGGGACGTGGTCGTCGCTCATCTCGGACTGGCCGGCTGAGGAGCCCGGCGGCCGCGAGGTCTTCGCGTGGCTGCCGGCTCAGAAGCCGCCCGGTCCGCCGGGCCCCCCGAAGCCTCCGAACCCGCCCGGCCCGCCCATCGGGGGCCCGTGGTGGTGGAAGCCGTCGAGGAGGACGTCCGCCAGGAGCATGCCGCCGACGCCTGCCGCGCCCGCGACCAGGGCCGTTTTCCACCAGGGCGTGCTGTACCAGCCGCCGGGGACGGTACGGCCGGCGACCGTTCCGCCCGGGTAGTAGTAGGGAGTGCCGGCGCCCGGGCGGTCCGAGGACGTGTACGTCTGGCCGCCCACCGTCACCTGCCGGCCCGCCGCGGCCGAGCCCGTCGGGGGCAGGGCCGGGCCCGGGTCGAGGCCCAGGGCGGTGCGGGCCGCCCGTACGTAGTGCAGGCCCTCGACGGCGGTCTGGGTGACCAGGGCGTACTGCGCCGGGGTGTACGCCGTCGCCAGCTGGGCCTGGGCCGCGCGGTGGCGTTCCGTCGCGTCGGCCAGGGCCTGGCGGGCCGCCCGGTCGTCGCCCGCGGTCAGGGTCGCGATGCCGCCGCCGAGCCGGTCCACCCAGCGGGTGGCCTCCGCCCCCGCGTCGGCGGCGAGGTCCTGCTGCGCCGTCCCCCCGGCACCGGCCGCGACCTGCTGCCGGTTCCGGCCGACGAGAGCCACCACTGAGCCGATGACCAGCGCCAGCAGCACCAGCACGATGAATCCCATGACGCCCTCCGGTGTCCACGAGGATCGCTCGGTCACCTCGTACCGGCCATGAGACGCCGGGGAGTTGAGAGACCGCTTGCCGAAGGCTGAGCGATCCCTGTGAGACGAGGGCGCCACTCCGCGCCCCAAAGGGGCGCGGGGAACTGCGCGACCAGCCACGACGGCGCCGCAGACGGACGACGGCATAGTGCGGCTCTGTCAGGCGGCCGCCGACCCGGCCGGCGGCAGCGTGCCCGTGCGGGCCGCCTCCGCGTACCAGAGGGCGCTCGACTTCGGCGTCCGGGCGAGGGTCGCGTAGTCGACGTACACCGCGCCGAACCGCTTCCCGTAGCCGTACGCCCACTCGAAGTTGTCCATCAGGGACCACAGGTAGTAGCCGCGCACGTCCGCGCCGTCGGTGATGGCGCGGCGCACCGCCGAGAGATGGCCGTGCAGGTAGGCGATGCGCTCCGGGTCGTGGACGTTGCCGTCGGGGTCGGGCTTGTCGTCGTAGGCCGCGCCGTTCTCGGTGACGTAGAGGGGAAGGCCCGGGGCCTCGGCGGTGTACCGCATGATCAGCTCGTGCAGGCCCGTCGGGTCGATCGTCCAGCCCATCTCCGTGCGCTCGCCCGGCGTCTGGTGGAAGGCGACGTCGTCGGCGCCCGGCCAGGGGGAGTGGGTGCTGGCGCCGTGGCCGTCCGCCCGGGGGCCCGCGGCCGTGCCGGACGCGGCCGACACCAGGGTGGGCGTGTAGTAGTTCAGGCCGAGGGCGTCCAGCGGCTGGTGGATGGCGGCGAGGTCACCGTCCCGGACGTACGACCAGTCCGTCACCGACGCCGTCGCCGCGAACAGCGACCGGGGGTAGGAGCCGTGCAGGATCGGACCGTGGAAGACCCCGTTGGCCAGGTCGTCGATGGTCCGGACCGCCACCAGATCGCCCGGGTCCTGCGACAGCGGCCGTACCACCGAGGAGTTGAGGCTGATCGCGACCTGGTTGCGGGCCGGCATCACCGAGCGCAGCGCCGAAGTGCCCAGGCCGTGCGCGAGGTTGAGGTGGTGCGCGGCGCGCAGGGTGGCCGCCGGGTCGGTACGGCCGGGGGCGTGCACCCCGGAGCCGTAGCCCAGGAAGGCGCTGCACCAGGGCTCGTTGAGGGTGATCCACTGCTCGACCCGGTCGCCGAGCGCCTCGCCGAGGATCTGCGCGTACTCGGCGAACCGGTACGCCGTGTCGCGCTCCGGCCAGCCGCCCGCGTCCTCCAGCTCCTGCGGCAGGTCCCAGTGGTAGAGGGTCACGGCGGGCTTGATGCCCTTCGCCAGCAGTTCGTCCACCAGACGGCGGTAGAAGTCGAGACCGACCTGGACCGCCGGGCCGCGGCCGGTCGGCTGGACGCGCGACCAGGAGACCGAGAACCGGTAGCCGTTCAGGCCGAGGTCCGCCATCAGGGCCACGTCGTCGCGGTAGCGGTGGTAGTGGTCGACAGCGATGTCACCGGTCTCGCCGCCGGCCGTCTTGCCCGGCGTATGACTGAAGGTGTCCCAGATCGAGGGGGTGCGGCCGTCCTCCCGCACCGCCCCCTCGATCTGGTACGCGGAGGTCGCGGCGCCCCAGAGGAAGGCGGGAGGAAAGGTCACGGAGGTCATGGGTTCAGGCATGGAAGCGCTCCCATAGGAGGTCGTGGAGACCGACGGGTGAGTCGGGTGGGTGAGGAGGGTGAAGGGAGGGGGCCGGGACGGCGGTGACCCGGCCCCCCGTCTTGACGGCGGTCAGCCCTTCACGGCGCCCTGCATGATGCCGCCCACGATCTGCTTGCCGAAGATCGCGAAGACGAGCAGCAGCGGCAGCGTGCCGAGCAGCGCGCCCGCCATGATCAGGGACTGGTCCGGGGTGTAACCGCGGCCCAGGCCCGCCAGGGCGACCTGCACGGTCGGGTTGCCGGTCTGGGTGAGGACCAGGAACGGCCACAGGAAGTCGTTCCAGGCCTGCACGAACATCAGCATGCCGAGCACGGCCATGGCCGGGCGCGCCGCGGGGAACACGATGTGCCACACCACCCGCCAGCTGCTCGCGCCGTCCACCCGGGCCGCCTCGATCAGCTCGTCCGGCAGCGCCTGGATCAGGTACTGCCGCATGAAGAACACGCCGAACGCGCTCACCAGGGACGGGAAGATGACCGCCTGCAGCTGGTCAGCCCAGTTCAGCTTGGCGACCATCATGTACAGCGGGATGATGCTCAGCTGCGGCGGCACCATCATCGTGCCGATCACCGTCAGCATCAGGATGTTGCGGCCCCGGAAGCGCAGCTTGGCGAAGGCGAACCCGGCGATCGTCGAGAGCACGACGATGGTGACGGCGGAGATGCCCGCCACGATCGTCGTGTTGAGGAAGGCCTGCCCGAGGTTGGCCTCGTTCCACGCCACGTCCAGGTTGTGGAAGAGGTTCCCGCCGAACCAGAACGGCGGCGGGGTCTCGGCCAGCCGGTTGTTGTTCCGGGACGCGGCGATCGCCGTCCACACCAGCGGGAACAGCGAGCCGATGGAGAACAGGACGAGGATCGTGTACGCGATCGGGCCCGCGTGCATGGTGCCGCCGGCGCGCGCCGACTTCGAGCGGCGGGCCCGCTTGGGCTCGGCCGCCGGGGAGGGTTTGGTCAGGGTCGTCGTCACGGCCGGTCTCCTAACTACTGGCGCGCAGCCGGCGCGAGATGACGTAGTTGACGATCCCGATCACGATGAGGATCAGGAACATCGTCCAGGCGATGGCGGAGGCCCGGCCCAGGTGCTGGTTCACCCAGCCCTGCTCGTACAGGTACAGGCCGAGCGTCTGGAACTGGTGCTCCGCACCGCCCGACGCGCCCTTGTTGGCGTCGAAGATCAGCGGCTCGCCGAACAGCTGGCTCGCGCCGATGGTCGACACCACACAGGTGAACAGGATCGTCGGCCGCAGCTGCGGCAGCGTGACATGGATGAACTGCCGCCAGCGCGAGGCGCCGTCCAGGGCCGCCGACTCGTACAGGTCCTGCGGGATCGCCTGCATCGCCGCCAGGTAGATCAGCGCGTTGTAGCCGGTCCACCGCCAGATCACGATCGACGACACCGCGATCTGCGAGGGCCACTTGTCGTTCTGCCAGTCGATGTGACCGACACCGACGAAGTGCAGCGCCCAGTTGATCATCCCGTAGTCACGGCCGAAGAGCAGGACGAAGACGAGGGAGGCGGCGGCGATCGAGGTGGCGTACGGCGCCAGCATCACGACCCGGTAGAAGATCGAGGCGCGCAGCCTGTAGTTGAGGATGTGGGCGAGCCCCATCGCCATCAGCAGCTGCGGGACCGTCGAGATGATCCCGATGGTCAGGGTGTTCTTCGCCGCGTTCCAGAAGAAGTCGTCGCCGAAGATCCGGGTGTAGTTGTGCAGCCCCGCCCACTGCATGTCGGTGGGCGCGGTCAGCTCCACCGTGTGCAGCGAGGCCCAGCCCGTGTAGATGAGCGGGAAGAGCCCGAAGGCGAGGAAGAGCACGAAGAACGGCGAGATGAAGCCGTACGGGCTCCACTTGATGTCCCGCTGCCAGCGGCGCGAGAGACGGGCGCGGTACCGCCGCTCCGCCTCCGTGGGAGCGGCGGGCGGGCGGACCGGGGCCGCGCCCCCCTCCTGAGCGAGGGGGGCGGCGGTGTCGTGCCGGGTGGCCATGCCGGTCACTTGTCCAGACTGTTGTCGATGGTCTTGGTGGCCGTCGCCCAGGCCTCCGCGGGCGACTTGCCCTTGGTGACGAGGATGACGCCGTTGTTGGCCAGACCGTCCTGGATGATCTGGTCCTTCGGGCCGATGACCTGCACCGGGCTGCTCTTGGCGGCCTCGGCGAAGATCGTGCCGATCGGGGCGTCACCGGTCATGTCGTTCTTGGCGCCGGTCACCGCCGCCGAGGTGTACGTCGACGGCGCGCTCGGGAAGGAGCCCTGCACGCTGAAGAGCTTGGCCTGCTGTTCGGGTGCGGTCAGCCAGGCGACCAGCTTCTCGGCCTCCGCGACGTTCTTGCCGCTCTTGGGCACGGTCAGGAAGGAACCGCCCCAGTTGCCGGCCTTCGGCGCCTGGGCGACGTCCCACTTGCCGGCCGCGTCCGCCTTGGACTGGCCCTTGATGTAGCCGAGCATCCACGGCGGGCAGGAGATCGCCGCGAACTTGTTGTTGGCGATCGTGCTGTTCCAGGACGGCTGGAACTGGGTCTGCGCCTGGACCAGCCCCTCCTGCGCGGCCTTCGCGGTCGTGTCGAACGCGGTCTTCACGGCCGGGTTCGTCTTGTAGATGATCTTGCCGGAGGAGTCGTAGAACTTGGTGCTCTCACTGGACAGGATCGCGTTCAGCAGACCACCGGGGGAGTCCATGAAGGTGGTCCCGGAGGGCGCCTTCTTCTTGTACTGCTCGCCCACCTGGACGAACTTGTCCCAGCTGCCGGCCCACAGCTTGCTCACCGCGTCGCGGTCGGTGGGCAGGCCGGCCTTCTGGAAGAGGTCCTTGCGGTAGCAGATGGCGAGCGGACCGACGTCGGTGCCGAGCCCGATGGTCTGGCCGCCGCTGGTCGTGGCCTGCTTCCACTTCGAGTCCAGCCAGTTGCTCTCCGAGACGCCGTTGACCTTGGACAGGTCCTCCAGCTTGTCGGCGAACGTGCTGGTGACCTCGGCGATGTTGCTGACCTCGACGGCCTGGACGTCCATCAGGCCGCTGTTGGTGGTCAGGTGGTTGACCAGCGCCGGGTAGTAGTTCGCGTTCTGCTCGACCGAGGTGTCCTTGATGACGATGTTCGGGTGGAGCTTCTCGTACTCCTTGTAGAGCCCGGCCTCCTTGAAGCCGAAGGTGCCGAACAGGCCGAGCGTGATCGTCGTCTTGCCCTTGCCGCCGCCGCTGGTGCCGTCGCTGCTGCCACCACTGTCGTCGGCACAGCCGGCCAGCAGCGCTCCTCCGAGTGCCAAGACGGCCGCCAGGACCACCGCCCTGTGCGAGGCGGTTCGGGTACGTGCTCGCATTACGTCCTCCTGTTGCCCTGACGTGCCGACCCCCCGGCCAACTGCATTGTTGGGCCCGTTAGTTCTCGCTGCGGCTCGGGCGGGGAACGTGCGGGATGTGTATGTGTCAGGTACTGTGGGAGCGCTCCCACCAGTGATGTGTTGAAGAGTCGTCGGTTCGGAGCGGGGTGTCAAGGGAGCGGGCGCGGCGAACCGCGTTCAGTTATCCGGCTGTTAGCTAACTCGGGTTGGCGCCCGTGAAAACCGCATATGTCATGACAAAACGGCCGTGGCTGTGCCGACGGGCGGCACTGTTAGATTCCAGGCCAGCGAGTTGTACGTCGGCGAGGAGGGCGGAGCCCATGGCAAGCCACGGAGCGCGGGGGCGTAGCGGTGGTCGGCCCACCCTCGAAGAGGTGGCCGCCCGGGCCGGGGTGGGACGCGGCACCGTGTCCCGGGTGATCAACGGGTCGCCGCGGGTCAGCGACGCCACCCGGGCCGCCGTCGAGGCCGCCGTCGCGGAGCTCGGTTACGTCCCGAACACGGCCGCCCGCGCCCTCGCCGCCAACCGCACCGACGCCATCGCCCTGGTCGTCCCCGAGCCGGAGACCCGGTTCTTCGCGGAGCCGTACTTCTCGGACATGCTCCGCGGTGTCGGCGCCGAACTCTCCGACACCGAGATGCAGTTGCTGCTGATCTTCGCGGGCAGCGACCGGGAGCGGCAGCGGCTCGCCCAGTACCTGGCCGCACACCGCGTCGACGGTGTCCTGCTGGTCTCCGTGCACGCCGACGACCCGCTGCCGGACCTCCTCGCCCAGCTGGAGATCCCGGCGGTGATCAGCGGCCCCCGGTCGGCGGCGGAGACGCTGACCTCCGTCGACTCCGACAACTACGGCGGCGGCCGCTCGGCCGTGGAGCACCTGCTCGCCTCCGGCCGCCGGACGATCGCGCACATCACCGGCCGCCTGGACGTGTACGGCGCCCAGCGCCGCGTCGACGGCTACCGCGACGCCCTGCGCGACGCCGGCCACCAGGCCGACGAACTCCTCATCGAGCCGGGCGACTTCACCGAGGAGGGCGGCCGGCGGGCGATGTCCGTGCTGCTGGACCGGCACCCCACCCTCGACGCCGTCTTCGCCGGCTCGGACGTGATGGCGGCGGGCGCCCGCCAGGTGCTGCGCGAGGTGGGCCGCCGGATCCCCGACGACGTGGCGCTGGTCGGGTACGACGACTCGGCCATCGCCCGCCACATGGACCCGCCGCTCACCAGCGTCCGTCAGCCCATAGTGGAGATGGGCCGCGCGATGATCGACCTCCTCCTCGCGGAGATCGCCGACCGGCGCCCGGCCGCGTCCCGGGGGCTGGAGCGGCGGCACGCGGTGCTGCCGACGGAGCTGGTGGTGCGGGCCTCGTCCTAGTCCCGGCCGGCGCCGGGGCGTACCGCGTCCCAGCCGCCTTCCAGCAGGTCGAAGGCCGTGTTGACGGCGGCCACCGGGTCGGATGACGGGCCCGCCAGGGTGCGGGCCTCCAGTGCGAAGTGCGCGAGCGCCGCGCAGGCGGGGTCGTCGGCCGGTGCGCCGAGTTCTGTAGCGATGGCCTCGGCCAGGGCGCGTTCGTACCTCATCCACATGCGCCGGTGGTACTCGATCAGCGCCGGGGTGCTGTTGACCAGCCGCCTGAAGGCGGCGAGCTGCTCCGCGTACTCGGGGCGGAAGCTGCGCGCGCCGAGCATGTGCGCGCGCAGCGCCTGCGGGACGGAGGTGCCCGGCGACCGCTCGCGCACGGCGCCGACCAGGGCCGCCTCCCGGTCCGCGTCCAGGTCGAAGACCAGCGCCTCCTTGCTCGGGAAGTGCTTGAACAGGGTCGTCGTGGAGACGTCGGCCGCCTCCGCGATGTCCCTGATGCTGACCTGGTCGTAGCCACGCTCCAGGAACATCTCCAGTGCCGCGTCCGCCAGCGCCTTGCGGGTCGCGGCCTTCTTGCGCTCCCGGCGGCCGACGAGAGGTGTCGTCTCGGTCATGGCGTCAGCGTACCTCCTGGGTTGCCTTGGTAGAAAAGTTGAGTCGTTGCACTTATTTAGTCGGTGTGCTTTTCTGGGTCACATCCCGCTCCGACACCCGACAAGGGGGGCCTCTCATGCCAGTCGCGAATGTTCGCTGGACACTGCTTGGCGTCATGCTCGCCATGCTGCTCGGCATGCTCGACAACAACATCACCGGTACCGCGATGCCGACGATCGTCCGCGATCTGGGCGGACTTGAGCACATCTCCTGGGTGGTGACCGCGTACACCCTCACCACCGCCATCGCCGCGCCGATCTGGGGAAAGCTAGGCGATATTTACGGCCGTAAACAGATATTCCAGGCCTCGATCGTGGTCTTCCTGCTCGGTTCGCTGCTCTCCGGGGCCGCGCAGTCGATGGTCCAGCTGATCGGGTTCCGCGCGCTCCAGGGCATCGGGGCGGGCGGTCTCGCCGCCGGTGCCATGGCCCTGATCGGCACCCTGGTGCCGCCCCGTGAGCGCGGCCGCTACCAGGGGATGACCGCATCCGTGATGGCGGTCGGCGTGGTCGGCGGCCCGCTGGTCGGCGGCCTGGTCACCGGCCACCTCGGCTGGCGCTGGGCCTTCTACGTCAACCTCCCGCTCGGCCTGGTCGCCCTGGTCTGGATCCAGCTGATGCTCCGCCTCCCGGCGACAGCCCCGCGCACCAGGGCCCGTGTCGACTGGGCGGGCACCGCCGTCCTCGCGGCCACGACCAGCGCGCTGGTGCTGGCCGCCACCTGGGCCGGTACGACGTACGCCTGGACGTCCTGGCAGATCCTGACCCTGGCCGCGATGACCGTCGCAGGACTGCCGGTCTTCGTCGCCCTGGAACGCCGGGCGCCCGAACCGCTGCTGCCGCCCCGGGTGTTCACGGGCCACCGCAACTTCCCGATCGCCACCGGCCTGTTGCTCGCCGTCGGTGTGGTGATGTTCGGCTTCTCGCTCTACCTGCCGCTGTTCCAGCAGACGGTCCAGGGGGCGACGGCGACCAGTTCCGGGCTGCTCCTGCTGCCGATGATGATCCCGGTGGTGATCGCCTCGAACATCGCGGGCAAGGTGATGTCCCGCACCGGCCGCTACAAGGTGTTCCCGGTGCTGGGCGCGGTGCTGCTGACGGCCGGCTCGCTGGCGCTGGCCACGATGGACACGGGGACCTCGCGGCTGCTGGCCGGCTGCTGGATGGTGCTGGCCGGCCTCGGAATGGGGTTCATGATGCAGATGGCCGGGACCGTCGCGCAGAACAGCGTCGAACTGCGGGACATGGGGGCGGCGATGGCGTCCGTCAACCTCTTCCGGACGCTGGGCGGCTCGCTGGGCGTCGCGGTCTTCGGCTCGCTGTTCACCCGGGCCGTGCCGGCGGCGGCCGCGATGTCGCCGGCGGCGGTGGTCACCGGGGTGCGGCACATCTTCCTCACGGCGGCCGTCGTGTCTGCCGTCGGCGTCCTGCTGGCGCTCGCGCTCGAGGAGGTCCCGCTGCGGGGGAAGCCGGCCGGGCCGGTCAGGCCTGCGGTCCCTGAAAGCAAATCAGCCGGTGACCCGTCTCTCGACGAGGTCACCGGCTGACGGTGCAGGGTGAGTGACGGGACTCGAACCAGTTTTTTGAACATACTGTGACCTGCGACGATGCGGAATATCGGGACAAACGTGTGCCGTTCGATGACGCTCGATGGCGCTGAATGTCGGTCGATCCCACTCTCTGTTCCCGTGGGAACAGCCTGAGAACAGAGAACGCGACGCGGGCTGGGTGTGAGTAGAAAACGGCCTATCCGCGATCGTCTTCGGGTAACACGTGCGATCGCGACGCCCGAACAAGGCAGCGCCCCCGCGTGATGCGGGGGCGCTGCGGTCCTTCTCGCCCGCCTGGGGGAGGAGTGCGGGAAGGACGTGGTGGAGGGGGGTGCTCCGGTTCGATTCCCACCCCGCTCCAAGATCACGCAAATTAGGGTCGACCCTATTCTCTGGCGATCATGGCACCGGGAGCGTTGTCGGGTGTCTCGCCCTACTGCACCCGACGAATGGGTTATCGCTCGCCGCCGTGCGGTGGGCGCTCACATCCGTCGTGTGCGTGAGGGACTGAACCTCAGTCAGCCCGATGTCTGCGGCCGCAGCGGAATCGACGTTGCGACGTACAGCCGGATCGAGTCTGGGTACTCCTCTCCGAAATTGGACACCCTGATCCGCATCGCCCAGGCCATGGGCGTGCAGCTGCGTGACCTGATCGGTTGACGGCCTGTCCTTGCGTCCGCCCCGCCGAAACTGAGCGGCTACAGGGTCGCCGTCCATCCGTCGCGCATGAGCGTGGTCTCGCCCTCTGGTGTGACGGTGACCTTCGCTCCGTACACCGGAAGCTCGCCGCGTTCCAACCATCGCCAGCGGATCTCCTCCAGCGCGTCGTACAGCCGGCGGGGCCCGCCCTGGTGGACCACAGACGTACGCTCGCCGAGCTTCGTGGACGCGCGCACCCATGAGCCGTCGGCGTGGAGCATCCACATGGCCGGGTTGCCATCAGAGTCGGTGCCGTAGCGGTGGTCGATGCCGGACACGGTCAGGGTGAGCATGGACCACACCTCCCACGCCTGCGCCACGTTCAGGATGGGGAACGGGCTGGTGCGGACCTCCTCCCCGTCCGACTCCACCGCGGTATCGAACAGGTCGTTGAGCGGAGATGCGTAGTCGTCTCCGGTCCGGGTGGCCATGAACGAGGCACGGTCCCACTCCACTCGTCCGACGGCGCCACCGTCGGCGGTCTTGTTGGCGGTGACGATCAGACCGGTTCCCGCGATCGTGGTGACCAGCCGACCGTTCCGGTCCAAGTGGTCCAGCCAAGTCCTCGGGATCCGGGGCATGCCGACCATGGAAACGATCCGGTCGTATGTCCCGTGCAGGGTCGTGGTGGCATCATCGGCGACCACCTCGGGCCGGTACCCGATGCTCTCCAGTCGGCCGGCCGCAGCCTCGCAGAGGTACGGGTCGACATCCTGCGTTGTCACCAGCCTGTCGCCCAGAGCGAGGCAGGCCAGGGCCGCGCTGTATCCGGATCCGGTGGCCACGTCCAGCAACCGCAGCCCTGGCTGGAGCCGGCCGTGCCCGAGCATCGTGACGACCAGGCCGGGCAGCGTTGAGGACGACGTGGGATGTCCGATGACCGCCTGGCCCGGTTCGACGTGATCGGCGTGCAGGGGCCCAACCCGGGTGACCAGAGTCCGGTTCCCATAGGTGGCGCGCGCCCATACCTCCTCGTCCGCGGCTCCGTCGACGCTGATCCACCCCTCTGGCCCCGACTCGAACCAGCGGGGCACCAGCAGGTGGCGCCGCGTGCGCACGACTGGATCCCACCAGCGCGACCCTGGGTAGGAGACGCCGGCGGCGAGGGCCTCGGCGTATTGCTTCCACTGCATCAGGAGACTCCCAGCAGCTCGTCGGCGATGGCCGCCACGATGGGCAGGCCGGTCTCGTACTGGATCCAATCCCACTGTCCGGTCGGATTGACTTCCAGGAAGGTCCACTGGCCGTCCGGACCGACGACGAAGTCCGCTGCACCGTAGCGAAGGCGCAGTTCCTTCATCATCCGTCCCATGCCAGCGACGACGTCGTCCGGTACGTCGGTAGTGCTGTAGGACAGCTTCCCGTAGTCGCTGCGCCAGTCCTCGTGTCCCGCTTCGCTGCCGGCGTTGATGGCGGCGGCCAGCATTCGATCGCCGACCACGGTCAGCCGGACCTCGTACGCCTTGTCCACCCAGGCCTGGAACAGGTGGGCGGTGACGCTGATACCCCGCAGGTCTTCCAGGTCTCCGGGGTTCAGCCGGCGGGTGTAGACCGTGCGCAATTCGTTGTTCTCGATGTACACGGGCGAGGAGACCGGCTTGCAGATGATGGGCCCGCCGACTTCCGCAGCGAACGCGTGTAACTCCTCGGGCCGGTTGGTGATCAGAGTCCTCGGGATGGTGAGCCCGCAGGCTGCTGCCGTCCTCAGCTGGACCGGTTTGTACTCGGCTCGGCCACTGGCCACCGGATGGTTCACCCACCTGCAGTCCAGCGTGGAGAGTATCCCGCCGAGACCTGAACGGGCCTGTGCCGCAGCGAACCGCTCCTCCGGTACGGACATGCCGACCGGGAACCGGAAGTCGCGCGGTTGCCGGTAGTAGACGGTGCCGATCCGGGAGAGATCCATCGACCGCTCCTCGGTGGTGAGATCCCCGCTCCAGCCCCGGTCAGAACTGATCCGGCCGGCCAGCGTGAGCCGCTGCGGGAAATCGGCAGCGTCCATACGGAACACCTCGGCCCCGCGGCGCTCCAACTCGAGCACGACCTTGTCTGTGGGTCTGTCGCCGTCGCCAGTGATGATCAGGACTGGCTCAGGCATCCTTCGGCCCCTCGTCCAGCGGCGGGGGGTTTCCCATGTTGCCGTCCGGGACGGTCGGGTCGTGCGTGGCCGTCTTCGCCGCGAGGGGCACCAGGTGGTCGCCCTCCGGGGTGAGGTTGACTTGCCGTCGACGGTCATAGAAGTGCTCCGGGACACGGGTCCCGGTGGTGGAGTCCGGGGTACGGGCGCCCCTCAAAGCCCAGGGTCGGGTGTCCGGCCCGGACGGTGCTTCATCGCTGAGCCGGAGCGGACCATCCGCCGGATTCAGCGGGAACGCCTGGTGGTCGAGAGCTGTCGTCACGCAAGTTCTCCCATCGTTTGAGTGTCGAACGGGCCCGCACCGTCCGAAGTGCGTTCGGCAGGTGGGGCAGGTAGGTCATTGCGGTTTCTCGCGGAGGTAGGCGATCAGGTATGGCTGGTGGTCGACGAGCGGGTTCCAGGGCCGTCGGTGGTCTAGGACGCGGTACCCGGTGACGCGTAGGGCGCGGCGCACGCGGGCGATGGCGCTGGCCCAGTCGTCCATGGTGGCGTTCGGGGGGCCGGTCCACAGGACGACCGAGGCTGCCGTGGCGTACGGGGGCCACAGATGGGTGTCTAGGGTGCGGGTGACGTAGTTGGTCATGCGGAGGTCGTCCAGCACGTTGGCGAGATGTTTGCTCGGATTGCGCGCGGGCCACCGGTAGGCGGGCAGGACGTCCAGGTGGTCCCAGCCGTCGGCCGGGTAGGGCGCCGGGGACGCTCCGACTGGCAGGCGGGACACGATCAGCGGCTGGTACCGGTCGACGCCCGGCGCCCGGCGCGGCCCGGGCGTCTGGACCGCGTAACCCAGCGATTCGAGGCCAGAGGTGACCGCGGCCAGCCGGGTGGCCCAGTGCTCCTCCTGCTCGGCCGCGGGGATGTCCTGGTCGGCGTACCAGTCGACCTCGACACACAGGTCCGCGGTCGCCGGCCACAGGGCCTGATAGACGCTGGTGGCTCGGCACCAGCCGTGCCCGGGCGGGATGTGCCGGTCGACGATCCGCAGACCGCTCTGCTCGCCGGTCTGCACCCAGTGCTCGCCGATCCCGAGTTCGTCGAGCTGGCGGGTGACGAGGGCAACGCCGCTGCGGTGCGGGTCCGCTGGATCGTAGGCGGGGGTTGTCGGCAAGGGGGAGGTGCTGCTCATCGCGACACCAGCCGGTCGTAGTGCGCGCACAGCGTCCGCACCGAGCGGGCTAGCCGCACCGCGATGGAGCCGCGGAGGGCGTTCGTCTCGGCGGGTTCTGCGCGCAGCAGGACCCGGGCCTGGCCGGCGCACATCAGCGCCGCCACCCGGTTCGCATGGCGTTCAGGCAGCAGCTGGGCCCTGGCCTCCACTACGGGGATGAGCGTTCGGACGTGGTCCCGGTACCTGACCGTGAGGGCGTCCAGCTCGGTGCCGGTGAAATGCAGCTCGGGGGCGTCCCGGGAATCGGGGTCGCCCGGGTCCGCTTTGGGGATGTCCGTCGCGAGTACCAAACCGATGCTGACGCGCATGGCTCGGATGTCCGGGGGGTTCGGGGCGGTCATGCTCATGCGGCGGCGTCTCCTTTCTGGATCGCTTCGGCCAGGCGCAGGGCCACGGACGCGCGCACGCGGCCTAGGTCGATGAGGCCGAGTGTTGGTGCGCCCGGGTCGACGGCGAGTGACGGCAGGACGATGCCCGCCTGGTCGAGCGCCGAGCGCAGGGAGTTCATGGCCGCGAACGGGTCGACGGCTGCGTCAGGGGTGGTGTCGGGCGAGGCGGATGCCTGGGTCATGAACGGGACGGTAGGCAGGGCCTGTTGACGCGGGCCAACGAATGTTCTCGAATGTTCTCTATGGACTTCCGAGTGTTCTCATCTGGTCTCCCAAGCCGGGCGGCGAGCTGTAGAACGGACGACGCAACGCCCTGATGCTGAGGGGGACAACCGATCTGGGAGGGACGGCACCATGCGACAGCTGCGGTTCACCGGCACGGACAGCAAGAACGGCGGATGCCCCGCTCTTCACGAAGACGTCGCCACCGGCGAGGTCATCGTCCAGGGCACGCCACTCACCGATCCCGAAGACCTCGCCCGCCTGCTCCACCTCGGCCCCGAGGACCTGGCCGTCGTGGTGCCGCGCGAACTGCTCGTCAACCACGCCCCGAAGGAGATGGACCGAGTGCCGACCATTATCGGCCTGGACGAATTCGGCCGACTCTTCGAGACCTTCGAGCACACCGCATGGAGGCTGGAGACCCGCCGCGGCTATGCCTCCGACCGCGACGACCCCACCTACCGAGAGTTCATGGAGACCGGCGGCATCACCCTCGACTACGACGACGACTGGTCCAAGAACATCCGCCACCAGGTCCTCGCCGACAAGACCATCGGCCGAGTCCGGATCGTCGACGAGCCGCCGACCGAAGGACAGCTGTTCCTCCTCGCCGACTCGCCTCGCAACACGGCGGCCGGCGAGGACATCCGTTACCTCCCCCGGAACGAAGCCGATGCCCGTCTCCTCGGCACCGACGACTTCTGGATCTTCGACAGTCGCCTCGTCGCCCGGCTGAACATCGACGAGCAGGACGTGTTCCACGACGTCGAGATCATCACCGAGCCGACTGAGGTTCTGCGGTACTGCCAGATTCGCGACCGTGCCATGCACGGAGCGGTGCCGGCCGCCGAATTCGCCGCGCAGCTGCGCGGCTGACCGCGGGCCGCCGGTGAGCACGGACTACCAGCAGGCCCGCGAGGCCCTCGGCATACGCCTGAGGGAGCTCCGCCTCGGGGCCGCCGGTGGACGGCTCACCGGCCCCCAGCTCGCCCAACGTCTCGGTTGGCCGCACTCCAAGATCTACAAGCTGGAGGGTGGCCGCCAGACAGCGACCAGTGACGACCTGCGCGCGTGGGCGAGGGCGGTCGGCCACCCAGACGCCAGTGACGAGTTGGTGGCCCGGCTCCGCGGGTTCGAGTCGCACATCCGATCCTGGCGCCGCCAGCTTGCCGCCGGCCATCGCCCCGTCCAGGACGTTTGGAACATCGAGGTCGACCGCTCCGAGATCATCTACGCCTGGGAGGAGTCGGTCATCCCGGGCATGCTCCAGACTGCCGACTACGCTCGCGCCATCTTCCTGCGGTACGCCGAGCTCTATGGCTCCGTTCGCGACACCGAGGAGGCCGTTCGGACGCGGATACTGCGTCAGCAGTGGCTTCACCAGCGAGGGCACGTCTTCCACGCCCTCGTCTGGGAGGCCGCTCTCCACGCGTTGGTGTGCTCTCCCGTCGCCCTGACCGCACAACTGGACCGGCTCGCAGGCATGATCGGCATGGACACTGTGCAGCTCGGCATCATCCCGCTCGGGGCCTCGCTGCGAATCCCGACGGCGAACGGCTTCTGGATCCTCGACGACCGACTCGTCATCGCGGAGGACTGGCACGCTGAGATCTGGCTTGACGACGCAGACAGCGTGACCACCTACCAGCGCGTTTGGAACACCCTCGACGAGTCCGCGGTCTACGGCGCCGATGCCCAGAACCTCATCACCCGAGCCCAGCGCTCGCTGAACCCCCGGGCATGACGAAAGCCCCCTCCCGCCCGCAGGCGAGAGGGGGCAACGATTCGTCATCGGCCGGCACCCTGCCACAACGCCACCGCGAGCGCTCCAACGCCCGTCAGCGCACCGATGGTCGGCAGGGGCCACCGCGTTCGCTCCAGAGCGTCCAGGCGCTTCTCATGGTCGTCGAGGGTCTTGTCCGTCTGGTCGCCGCGCTGGACCAGAAGCGCCAGCTGGCCGTCGACCCGGGCGAACCCCGCCTCCACGGTGCCGCGTAGCCGCTCCAGCTCGACCGCGACGGTGGTGTCCGGGGTCGTCACTCGCGCGCCTCCGAGTCCGTGCGCAACCAGTTCGGGAGCAGGGCCTGGACGCCGGGAACGGCCATCACTCGGGCGAAGCCGCCCGCGACGGCGAGGGCTCCGGCGACCCAGGGCAGCGCCTCGGGGACGCCTGAGGCGTCGACGACGGCCGGCAGTACGACTGCGATGCCGATCGCGCTCTGGAGCACCGTACGGACGGTGCGCTTCGTGGACTCCAGCATGTTCAGACCTCCTTGGTGAACGGGACCTTGAGAGCGGCCCAGGACTTCGCTCCCGGCCAGCCGTCGGCCGAGGAGCCGGTGTAGCCGAGCTTGCGCTGCCACTTCGCGTACGACGCCCGGTCGGCGTCGGTCCACTGCGGGCCGGGGCCGTCGGCGTACGCGGAGCAGCCGTTGGCGACCAGTCGCCTGCCCATCGCGGTGACGATCGCCGACTTCGGGTTCTTCCTGAACCACGCGGCACCGGGGAAGGGCTGGTAGGCGGGTGTACCGGGCGAGGTCTTCGTCTGCAGCCTGGCGGCGACCCGGTTCCGGAAGTCGGCCATCGCGAAGCCCTTGGGGTCGATCTTGGTGTTCGTCCACTCCTTGTGGCCGATCACCGACCGCGCACTCCAGCCGTGCGCCCGGCACAGCGCGGCCGACGCCCGGACCATGGCGTCCAGCTGGACGTCGGGCCAGGGGTCCTTGCCGTCGCCGAGGTTGACGCACTCGAAGCCGTAGAAGTGGACGTTGCCGTCGGTGTCGTTCTGGTTCGGTGCCGGCAGGGTGGCGCTCTCGGCGACGACGGCGGCAAGGACGTCGCCGTCGCCGCTGCCGGCGTGGTTGGCGCGGCCGTTGCCGACGAGGTGGACCGTGCCGTCCTTGGCGATGACGCCGTGGCAGAGCGGGCCGGGCAGGTCGGAGCGGCCGTTGAAGCACATGCTCACGGAGGTGCTGGTGCCGGAGGTGACGGTGTGATGGATGATCACGCCGTTCACCGGGCCCCAGGCGCCGTGTCCGGCCCTGTTGTGGGTGCGCCAGCCGTCGTGCTCGACGACGGTGAGGCCCTCGGCCTTGAGCGCGGCGACGAGGGCGTCGGCGGACAGGGGTGTTGCCATGGGTACTCCAGAAATGACGAAGGCCCCGGCCAATGGGCACGAGGCTGCGGGGTTTGGATGACCCTGGTGTTCATCTGCAGGACCAGGGCGTTTGGGGGCGGCGGGTTCAGACCCGTTCGGGCCAGTGCCAGGTGCCGCCCCTGTGCGAGGCCTCCACCCAGCCGCACGCGCAGTAGCGGAACGGTGCGCCGTGGCTTTCCTTGTCCGGGCAGTCCGCGTCGCCCTGCCGCTCTCCCCCGCCGTCGTACGGGACCGCGCGGTCGAGGTGCAGGCCGGCCGGGTTGAGGACGGCGAGTCCGACCTGATCCGGGTGGTCCGGGTCGCTGATCACCTCGGTGACGATCGCGGCCCGGCAGGCCGACGGGAACGCCTGGCCGCCGTCCTCGAGGACGGGGGTGCCGTGGCTGACGTAGTGGACGATCCGTCCGACGGACGGCAGAGGGGTGCTCATGGACACTCCTGGACATGGGAAAGCCCTGGCCGACTGGCGCAGGGCTGCGGGCGATGCGTGAAGGGGGTGGCTATGCGGCCGCGGTCCAGATGTTGTTCGCGTCCGGTGTCGCCGACGTCATCGTGTAGGAGGCGGGCAGGGACGTCTGTCCCGACGCGGACCGGCAGAACCGGTAGTTTCCGCTGGCCAGGTGGGCGTTGCCCGGGGTGAAGTTGGCGCCCAGCGAGGAGCCGGCGGCGAAGACCGGACTGGTCGTGCCGTTGACCAACAGGGCGATGTAGTACGTGCCTGCAGCAGCGGCGTACGAGCTGGTCAGCGCCATGTTCTTGTCGCCGGCGCTGTTCCATGTAGTCGACATGTCCGCGGTGACGCCGACTCGCGTGCCGCTCGAGGTGTAGAGGCCGGCCAGGCACTGGTTCGCGGTGAGGCCGCTGCCTGCCGTGCCGATCACTGCACAGAGGCTGGAGATGGTGGCCGCGTTCCTCAGGATGATCTTCGTGAAGTAGATGACCCCAGTGCTCAGTGAGCTGCCGGCGGGCGTGCAGCTGGCAGGGTCCATCGTCCAGGCGAGCAGTCCCTGATCTGCTGGCCGCCACATCCCCGGGTTGACCGAGGAGATGATCCGCCCCGCGCCGTCGATCTGGAACACGTTGCCGCCGTCGGCATCGCGGAACCTGACGATCGGCGCGGTGGCCGACCCTGAGTAGCCGGTGACGTCCAGAGCGATGCGGGTCAGGCTGTCCTGCTGGACGGCTACTCCGCCTGCGGTCAGCGGGCCGCCGACGGACAGCGCGTCGGTGACCACGTTCCCGGCGGCCAGTGCCGCGCGGAGCAGGGTGCCTGCGCCGGGGCCGGAGTTGGACGCGGCGTAGGTGAAGCCGGTGGTGCTGGCGAGCGCCGGGTCCGCGGTGATGACGCCCTCGGCAAAGTTGGGCATGCCGTAGCCGTAGACGATGGCGTCGCTCCTCCTGCGTTTCCGCAGGTAGACGCCGTCGCCCTCCGTCGACCCGTTCGTGTTGGTGTTGGCCTCGATGGTCCAAATGAACGTGGCGTCGTAGGCGTAGACGATGCCGGTGTGGTCCTGGCCCGATGTCCCGTAGAACACCTGGCCGCCCAGGCACGGGAACCACGACCAGCGGTATGCGGACGTGAACCAGGAAACACCGGCGCTGCAGTCCACGCCGCGCGGGTAGAGGGACGCCACACCTGCCCTCATCGCCACCCAGCTCGTGAACGTCATGCACCAGCTCTGGCCCTGGTAGCCGCTCAGCCCAGGGACCTCGAGGGCGTATCGAACGATGTTGGTCCAGCCGCCCTCGACGTACCCCTCCTTGTAGGTGACCTGCGAGCGGGCCACAGCGATCACTTGGGCGACCTGCGTTGTTGCCATGTGCTGGTTTCCTTAGCTCTGCAGCAGCGCGCTGATCACGGACGCCACGTAGGCGTGGCCGGCGTCGGACATGTGCACGGCGTCTGTGCCTGCGGCCCCGGGGGTGGCGGTGTTGGCCCAGTAGCCGAGGCCGTTCCAGTAGTTCCAGGAGTTCCGGCCGAGCGCCCACAAGTTGACGAGGGCGGCCTCGTGGGCGAGGGCCAGGGACAGCGCGCGGTCGGCGAAGTCCTGGTACCGCCAGCCCAGGGCGTCGGCGGTGCCGATGTGCGGGAGGACCAGGACCACGTCGGTGGCGCCGGTGAGGGTCCCGCCGTCGCGCATGGTGGCGAGGTGCTGACGGACCTGGGCGGCCCAGTCGTCCGCCGAGATGCCGTTGATGACGTCCTCGGGGCTGGCCGTGTAGATGAGCAGGTCGGCCGTCGTGTTGGGGCCGCCGTTCCAGCCGGCGCGAAGCGTGGCGTTGTAGTCCGCGGCGATCGCATTCTTCGCACCGTAGTTGTTGAGGACCACGCCACCGGCGTTGGTGCCGGCCACGCCGAGGACGGACAGGTACTGCCCGGTTGTTCCGGCATGCCGGATCTTGATGGTGTGGCTGCCGGCGGACAGGCCGGTGATCGTGCGGGTCAGAACGGCGAGCCCGGTCGTGGCCGTGTCGGTCACGGTGGTCTCGGAGCCGCCGTCGACGGAGTATGCCCACGACGGACGGCTGCCGTCCGCGCCGAGCGTGTAGATGACCGCGCTGGTCCCGCGCACCGTGAATGTCAGGTAGGCGCCGTTGGTGCTGGCGTAGGTGTACCCCCAGCCGGGCCCGGCCGCGTAGCCGCCTGTCGTCCAGGTCCCGGACTGGACGACCAGGCTGCCGGTCGCCGTCCAGGCCGTGATGGCCGTCGCGTCGGATCCGGCGATCCCGTTCGCCGAGAACAGGGCCGACCGGTAGCCGGAGCCGCCATCGCCGTATGCCGTCTGCAGGCTCGCGGCAAGCAGTGCCGGCCAGTTCTTCGTGACCAGATCGGACGCGAAGAACCCCACCGTGCTCGAGCCGCCGACCACGGCGATGGTGGCCCGGCTGCCGGTGCCGGCCGCGGCCCGGGCGGCCCGCCAGAACGAACCCCAACCGGGTCGAACGTAGAGTCCCTTGCCCTCTACGGCGGAGCTGGACGCCGGCGCGTACGCGCCTCGCGCGGACATCCATGCGCGGGAGCTGCCGCCGGCGTCGACCCACATTCCGGTGACCTCGTCGGGGCCGGCGAAACTCGGTACGGCGCCGTAGGTGTCGGATGTGATGGACGAGACCGACTCGCCGCCGGAGTTGAGGAGGTCGGTGTACTGGGTGCCGTCGTGGGCGGAGTCCCAGAAGGTGAGTACCGCGCCCTGGGCCACCGACCACAGGCCGTCCGCCGGCGTGACGACGAAGTCGGCCGCGCCGGCGCCGAACTGGTAGCGCATCAGATCACCCAGCTCATGCCGGACACCGGCGCGACGAAATCACCGGTATCGACCGTGACCGACTTGTTCGTGAGCCAGACCTGTCCGGCTCGGTCGCTGGCGGACGAGTAGACGATGCACCGGGCGATGTTCCCGCCGCTGATGTAGGCGAGCCCGAACTGGTCGCGGGAGGCGTGGCGGTACGCGGCGGGAATCAGCACGGGCAGCCGCGATTCGGTCCCCGCGCTGAAGCTTCCGCCTGCCCGGTTGAACGAGCCCATGCGGAGGCTGACGATGCCGTTGCGCGCCTCCAGCACGGAGCTCGTGCTGATGTCCCAGGCGGTCAGGGTCGCGTCGCAGCTGATGACCCCGGAGTATTGGTACACGGTCTTCCACAGGGACCCCGTGAACATCATCAGCTTCTCGTCGGTCGCCTGGAAGACGAGGTCGCCGGGCCCTGGGGCATCGGGCAGGGATATCGACGTGCACGGCCGGACCCTGGACCCGACGTACAGCTCCTTGGCGGCCACGCCCGCACCGGTGGCAGACGCGGCCACGGTCACGGTGGCGAGGGGGATCTCCCACACACCGGTGCTGCCGGTGTCCCTGGTGAGGTCAGGGGTTCCGGCGCCCGCGGTGCCCTGCTTCACCGCGGCGGTGACGTTCCAGGTGGAGCGGTCCAGCCGCAGCACCACCCGGTCGAAGCGGGTGGAGGCCGTGGGGTTCGCGGCGATGGTCAGGTTGGTGACGGCTGTTCCGGAGTACCAGAGGTGTCCGCGTACGGAGGCGTAGACCCCGGCGCGGACGTCGACGGACAGGCCTGCGCCGGCGGAGACCACCGGAGTATCGGATGGGCTGCCGTAGACACCGTCGTCGCTGAAGCGCGCGGCGAGCAGTTCGTACTCGACGTCGGTGAGGGCCCGGGCGTTGTGTGATGGTGAGGGCCAGCTGTCCTGTGCCACTGCCGCTCCTTAGCGTGTCTCGAGCCGGCCGAGCCGGCGGTTGAGCGTGCGGACCAGGCGCACGATGCGGGGGTCGCTGGTGGCGTCCTGGGAGCCGATGACCGAGGACACCTGCTCGCCGTCGCTGGGGGTGGCTTGCAGGTGGATCGAGCGGACGACGTCGGTCAGCTGCAGGCCGTGCGGGAGGGCGATGGCCACCTTGTCGCCGAGGCCGTAGTCGCGGCCGGCGCGCAGGGTGTCGGTGTCGACCGTGACCGTGGCGAGCTGTACGGGGGCGGCGCCGTCGGTGAGCTCGCTGGTGCCGGAGGCGGTGAGCTCGCCGTTGGTGTCGTTGGCGGCGCCGCCGTCGACGTACTTCTCCACCCGCCACCAGGCGCTGGCCGAGCTGGTGTTGGCGACTTCGACGTACGTGCGGACGCTGCTGCCGGTGGTCTCGGTCCCGGCGACCAGGGCGTGGGTGACGGTCGGTGCCGATTGCGAGTACGCGACCGAGCGCAGGTTGCCCAGGCCGGTGGAGAACCGGGCGGTCGCGGTCTTGTCGCTGGGGGCGTAGCAGCCGAATTTGATCTGGCTGCCGTCCTGGCGGGTGCGGAAGCCGATGGCGCCGCCTGCCGACGCGACCGTACGGCACACGTCCAGGAGGGCCTCGAACCTGGTCGAGATCGCGGTGTTGGTCCCGGCCCCGGCCACCGTGTCGAGGACGAGGTTGGGGATGCGGCGCGCGGTGATCGCGCCGGGCCCGCAGTTCTCGTTGATCAGCGTGCGCACGATCGTTTCCGCGTTGGTCGCGGTGAACGACCGGTAAGTGCTGCCGTGCTGCCCGGCCCAGGTCAGCGATGGTTCGGGCCAGGTGATGTACCCGGCGATCGTGGCGAGGTCGTCGCTGAAATTGACGTCGACGACGCCAACGCCCGGGTCGTCCAGGGACCACCGGTAGTTGGTCGGTTCCTCCATCGGCCCGGCTGTCCAGATCGCGCCGTCACGGATCACGACGATGCGGTGCCCGGGGACCAGCTGGGCCATGAGCTCCGGGTAGGCGGGCAGCGTCACCGTGCCGGCCGCCGGTGCGTTGAAGTTGACGGTGACGTCGAGATTCGTCCAGCCGGTGAGGGGGTTGCCCTGGACGGTCATGTTCTTGTCGGTGGTGAGCAGGGTGATGGCCATGGGTCAGGCCGTCTCGTAGCGAGGGTTGAACGTGAGGTCCACGGCGGAGGCCGCGCCGGACCCGGCGAGCGTGAAGGCCAGCGGGTTGTCTCCCGGAGCAAGCCCCCACAAGGTGGCCGAAGGCCAGTTCAGTCCGCCGATCCAGTTGTCGCCGTTCTGGAAGGTGACGGCTGGCGGGTCCGTGCTGATGACGACCTGCTCACCGGCGAGCAGGTTGCCGTGGCCGATCGCCGACGCGTTCGGGTTGAGCGTGAACGACTCGCCGGTGCCGCTGTGGGTGAACGTCACTAGGGAGGCGGGCCCGGTGATGGTCCAGGTCGGCCACACGGTGGTGTCGCTCGGGTTGGTCACCGTCGTCGAGCCGAGGATCTGGCTGGACGAGACGGTCGGGAACGGGCTGAAGAACGAGCTGAGCGCGCCGGTCTCACGGTGGACGACCTGCGGCACGGGGTCGGTCCAATACGGGTCCTCGCACCACAGGGAGATCACCGCGCTGTCCGCGTCGCGGTAGTAGCCGCGCTTGCCCTGCCCCTCGAACCCCTCGAGGTAGTACACCTTGATCTGGCGGCGGGTGCCGTCCGGCCGCGCGATCTCCAGCACGCCCGGCCCCTCGGTCTCCCGCAGGGTCCGCGTGAAGGCGGTGGCCAGCGCCCGCCACCGCTGCAGGAACTCCATGTGAGTGGAGCCCTGCACGAACAAGGGCCACACGATGGTGCGGGGCTGCGCCTGGGCGTGACGCAGCCGCGCGCCGCCGCGCGGGTGCGGGTCGCTGGTCAGGTCGTACGGCACCGCCCCCAGGCCCGAGACGCCGTCGGCCAGGGTGAACCAGGCGGCGGAGTCCCGGTCGGTGAGCGGCCACACCGTCCCGGACGGGTCGGTGTACTGGGCGCTGGCGTACCCGATCTCCGGGAGCGGGACGATCGTCCCGCTATCGGGTGGCTCCCCTGTGTCCGGAGGAGCCACGTACGGGGCTGTGATCAAGGGCATCTAGCGCGGCCTCCCCACTCGTGCCCGGGCCTCCTGGACGCGCTGGACGCGCTCGAGGTCGGCCACGGTGAAGTCCGCCGTACGGGCGTTGATGACGTACTGCGTTGAGCCGCCCTCCGCGGCCGCCATGCCGGCGTTGGCCGCGCCCTCGAAGGCCCTGAACTGGGCCGGGGTGAACACCGCCTCGGGGGTCTTGAGCCCGTTGTAGGCCCACCCCGGTTCCATCCACCCGCCGGCGTCGTACTTCCCGGGCTGGAAGCCATACCAGTCGGTGAACAGCTTGTCCCGGTAGCCGCGGGCGCCACGGCCGATGACCACGCCGTCGCCGCCGCGGCTCTCGATGTTGACCCCGCCGATCGTCCCGGCGGTGTGCCCAACCCCCTTGTTGGTCACACCGATCCGGTACGCGGAGTCGCCGTGCAGGACCCACCCGGGCGGCGCCGTCTTCCCGTGGAACGCGGCGGTCGCCCACCTGCGGTGGGGCTTCTCCCCACGGATGACGGACTCGACAGCGGACACCAGGCCGGAACAGTCCCAGCTCGGATTCCCATCGCCGCCCCACTGGTACGGCAAACCGTTCTGGGTGCGCGCCCACTTCAGACCGGCCTGGATCCGAGGCCCGCCCACACCGCCGGCGCCCTTCGCGTCTGCCTTCTTGGAGTAGCCCGTCAAGGCGTCGACGATCCGGTCAGAGACCTTGCGGATCAGCTGCCCCAGCGAGGTGTCCATGCCGGGGAAGTCCTTGAGCAGCGGGTCGACCAGCGTCTTTACGCCCGCCCTCGCGGACGCCAGGAGCGTGTCGCCCAGCCAGCTCGCTGACTTCTTCACGGCGTTCCAGGCCTTCGACCCAGCGCCCAGGACGGCCGACCCGGCGGACTTGATCCACCCGAAGATGCCGCCGTCCGCGTACGCCTGGTGCGGGTAGATCCCGCCGTGCGCGTACTTCAGGGACCGGTCGACGGCGGTGGTGTGGGGGTTGCCGCCGAGGACGGGCGCGAGTGCCTGGCGGACACCGGCCGCCCCGGAGGAGCGGGCGATCCGGTTGACGTAGTTCACGAACCCGGTGCCGGCGCCGCGCGTGAACTCGGGCCTCATGATCGCCTCGCCGCCGGAGAGGTCGAGCATGCCGCCGGTCGGCGAGACGAACCGATGCACATCCCTGCCCGGGGTGTAGCCGGGCAGGATGCCGCCGGTCGCGAAGCCCTTGGGGTGGAACTCGGGGAGCGCTGGTGCCCCGAACGCCTTGGCGATCTTGTTCCAGAGCGGGACGATCCCCGAGTTGTACACGGTGTTGATCACGAAGGCGACCGGGGTCTTCGCGATCTGCTTGAGCTTGTCCCACTGGGTGCGGCTGGCGTCCACGGCCGCCTTGAACCCGTCACCGATCAGATCAAGGGCTGACCCCAGCGCGTCGAACACGGGCTTGATGCCCTTGTTGTAGCCGACCTTGATGATCGAGACGAGGTCACCGATCACCGGTTTGACGATCTTGTCCCGGAGCCAGGTGAGCACGGTGCCCAGAGCGCTGATCCCGAGCTTGAACGCGAGCAGAACCGGCCCAATGGTCAGAGCCCAGGCCGTTTTGATCTGCCATTTGATCACGGCCCACACCGGCGTGATGATCTTGTCGCTGAGCCAGCTGAAGGCAGGCCCGAGACGGACCGTCACCCAGGCGACGACGTCCGCGAACACGCCGACGATGTCCGCCACCCAGCCGATCACCGTGGACAGTGCGGTCGCCAGGCCACCGATCAGGAAGCTGGCCAGGGACACCAGAGGCGGCAGCAGATGGGAGAGCACGCCCACGGCGAGCTGGACGACCAGGCCGACGAGCTGCGCCACGATCGGCAGCAGCGGAGTCAGCGCGATCACCAAGTTCAGGCCTGCCTGCACCAGCTGCACCACCGCCGGCATCAGCTGGACGAGAACACCGGCCGCCATCTGCACGACCATCCCGACGAGCTGCCCGATCAGCGGCAGCAGCGGCGAGACGGCCACGACGAGGGTGAGGAACGCGGCCGACAGCGGCGGCAGGATCTGCGCCAGCGCCCCGGCGAGGAGCCCGGCGACCTGGCCCAACACCTGGGTGACGATCCCGATGACCGGGACGAGCTGCGCGGCGAGCGTGCCGACCAGCTGCGCGAGCAGCGGCAGGAGCAGAGACCCGGCTGTGGCGATCTCGCCGAACGCGCCAGCGACGATCGGCAGGACCGGGGTGAGCGCGCTGAAGACCGTGCGCACCAGCTGCATGCCGACCGGGATCAGCGGCTGCACTGCTCCCATGAGTTGGGTCAGTGCCGCCGTGAACACGTTCGCGACCAGGCCCGCGACCTGGCCGAGGACGCCGGCGAACTGCTGCCACAGCGGCGCCATCATCTGGAACACCGCGGCGATGGCCGTGCCGACCTGGGTGAGGACGGGGGTGAGGGCGACGACCACCTGCGTCAGCGGACCGACGAGGACACCGACCACGCTGGTGAGGGCGTTGACGATCGGCGTCAGCGCCGGCGCCAGCGCGGTGAGCACGGACGTGACCAGGGTCGCGATCGGCTGCAGCAGCGGCGTGACCGAGGTGACGAGCTGCACCAGCGCGGAGCCGACCGTGACGAGGACCGGGCCGAGCGCCTGGACGATCGGCAGCAGCGCGGCGCCGAGCGCCCCGACGAGCTGCTGCAGGACCGGTCCCAGCACGGTGGCGAGCTGCGCGACAGGCTGAATGATCGCCGTGACCAGGGGCACAGCGGCCTGGACGACGGTCCCGATGGCCGGGACGATCGCGCTGACGATTTGCGCCACCGAGGAGAACAGGGTGCGCAGCTGGGCCTGCATCGCGGGCGCGGCGAGGATCGTGTTGAGCTCGCCGAACACGGCGCCCATCACGCCGACGATCTGGCCGCCGGCGTCGCTGGCGGCCTTCACGATCGACAGGACGGTGCCGAGGACGTTGCCGAGCAGGGTCCCGAACTGGGCCAGGATCCCGAACGCGGTGTTGATCGCGGTCTCGAGGCCGCCCGACTGGAACGACGCGGCGATCCCGTCGGTGAACTGCGTGATGGCGCCGGCGAACTGGGTGAGAAGCTGGTTGAACGCGGGCTGTGCTGCCACGGTCAGCTGCCCGAACGCCGTGATGATCTGCTTCGGGGTGTTCTCGAACAGGGCCAGGTTGTCGGTGGCGCCCTTGAGGATCTTGTTGAGGGCGCCGCTCTTGGCCATCTCGGTGACGGCGCCGGCCGCGTTCTTGGCGATTGCGTTCCAGACGCCTGCCGTGGCCGTCAGCTGCCGTTGCAGGACCGGGATCGTGGCCTGACCCAGCTGCGTGACCGTGGAGTCGAGGCCCTCGAACAGGCGGTTCTGGACGTCGAGTTTCATCGACGTCCAGGCCGGTCCCAGCCCCAACACTGCCGAGACGAACGACTTGGCGTTGGGCGCGAGCTTGGCCATGGCCTTGTCGAACGCGGAGGCCTGCGCGGCGGCCGCCGCCTGGGCATCGGCTACGGCGGCCGCGGCGTCCGCCACGGCCTGCTGGGCGTCGGCGATCTGCCGCTGCCCGTCGACGCGCGCCTGGTCGACACCGGCCTGCGCCTCGGCGAGCGCCCGCTCCTTGTCGGCAACGGTCTGGTTGGCGTCGCTGATCTTCTTCTTCGCCGCGAGGACCTGGTCGCTGCCGTCGACGCCGGCCTTATTGGCCTTCGTGGTGTCCTCGGCGAGCCGTTTCGTCTCGATCTGCTGCTGCTGGAGGGCGAGCTTGGCTTTGTCGTAGCGGATCTGGAGTTCTTCGAGGTCCTTCGCGTTCGTGCCTGGCTTGGCCTGCGCTGCCTTGAGGTTGGCCTCGGCCTCCGCCAGGTCGAGGGTCGCCTGCTTTTCATCCAGCCTCGACTTGGCGAGCTGGATGTTCATGTCCTCGAGCGCGCGTGAGGCCTCCTCACGCGCGCTGTTGAGGTCCTTCTGCGCGTCACGTGCATCGCGCTGGGCAGCGGTCAGCTCCCGCTCGGCGTCCGCCACGGACTGCTGCGCATCCTTGACTCGCTTCGCCGCCTCGACCTGCGCGTCCGCCAACGACCGCTGTGCGTTGGCGAGCCCCCGCTGCGCTGTCTCCACGGCCTTGGTCGCCGAGGCCGCGGCGTTGGCGTCCGCGGAACTGTCGGCGAACGCGGCCTTCATCGCGTCGCCGACGCCGGACAGACCGATTTTCAGAGCACCAGCCGCGGTCCCGGCGGTGACCAGGGCCGGGGCGAGCGCGGAGGCACCGGCCGTCGCGGACGCGAGGTTCGCGCCGATGGCAACGCCGGCCAGGGCTCCGATGCCCTTGAGGCCGATGCCGAACGCCTTGCTGAACGCCGACCCTCCGCTGCGGCCCGCGCTGGATGCGCGGGCGTTGACGGAGCGGTCCCAGTCCCCCTCGAACTCGGGCCGGATGCTGACGTATCCGCGGCCGACGAGCACACCACCGGTACCAGCCACGCCACCTACCTCCTGTCAGGAGTTGGTGGCGCGGCCTCCGAAGACCTTCGCCAGCTGCTCGGCGCCGCTGCCGTGGCGGCCGCCGAACTTGATCGTGGTCGCGTTGCGCCGCTTGAGGACGCCCGGCCGGGGAATCGGCTCAGGCGGCTTCAGCCGGCGGGTCTTCTTCGGGTCGCCGTGCAGCTTGACCATCGTGAAAGTGGTCTCGCGCTGCGCGTCGACGATGGACGCCAGGAGCTGCCGGTCCGGGGTCCAGAAATCGTCCTCAGGCCGGGACTTGCGGACGGCCCGCGCGGTGGCCGAGTCCCACGGCACGTACCGCAGGAAGACCCTCAGCTCCCGCCAGGACATCTCGCCGCGGTACAGCTCCAGCAGGGACCGGCCCGGCCAGTACCGGGCCATGTCCCACTCGACTGCCTCCCCGTGCTCCGTCAGGAAGCGGCGGAGGCCTTCGATTCCCCCGGCTGCATGCCGGCCCGCTTCTGCCAGTCGAGCGCGATGACCTCGAGGTCACCGAGCTGGAAGCCGGCGTCGTACATCTCCTTGACCTTCTCCTCGCCGAGCGTCTCCTGGAGCACGGCGAAGGTGTCGTTGAGGTTGCCGACCTTCTCCTGCAACGACCACGGCAGTTTCCGCATGGGCGGCAGGGTGAAGGTGACACCGAGCGCCTCGTAGGCGACGTCGGCGGGCAGGGCGTCGCGCTTCTGCTGGATGAGCGCGTCCAGGGACACAACCTCGGTGCCCGCGTTCTTGTTGCTGGTGCTCACAGTGTTCTCCTGGCGGTTGGTGGCGGGTTGTGCCCCTGGCAGGCGCGACCCGCATGCACGCCTGCCAGGGGAGTCAGAAGGAGCCGGTCGATCAGGCGGCCAGGTCCCAGGCCGGGTCGTTGGACAGCCAGGTCGCGATCTCCGGAGCCGAGGAGGCGTAGGCCGAGACGGTCATCTCCAGGCCGACGGCGGCGGAGCGGCCGAGGGTGATGGTGCCCCGGTCGGTGATCTCGCCGCGGGGGATGACGAGCCGGTTGATGATCGCGCCGTCGAGCCACTCCAGGCCGAACGCGAACTCCTGCGGCCCGGGCGCGGCGGGGATGTCGAGCCGGTACACGGTGTCGGCCACGACCTCGCTGATCGTCGACCCGGGGAAGAACGCGGTGATCGTCCGCGCCTTCAGCTCGATGGCCGTGAATCCCAGCGTCATGTCGACGCTGGTGAGGATCCGGCGCACCGGAGAGAGGGACTGCCAGGCGTTGACGTCCTCGGTGTCCGTCGAGTAGTCCATCGAGACGCCGTCGTCGGACATGTAGCCGAGGTCGATCCAGGCCGCGTCCCATGGCGTGGCCAGGTCCGCCGGCGCGGTGGTGCCCTTGGGCGCCATGTAGATGGCGCCGTTGAGGGCTGCCCTTACGTTGTCTGCATCGAGCGACACGGATGCCTCCAGGCATGCGAGGGACCCGTGCGACCGGCGGCCGACGGGTATGGGAACAGAGAGGTCTGCGGGTTACACGGCGGCCCGGGCGCGCAGGCGCATCTGCATGACCAGCACGTACCGGGGGATCGGGGTGGTCTCCGCGTCGGGCTGATACGGCATCCACACCAGCGAGATGTCCGCGACGGAGTAGATCTGGGCGCCGTCGACGCTGGTGCCCTCCGCGGCCTGCAGGTGTGCGCGGGCCAGCTGGGCGAGGTCGTGTGCCTGGCCTTTCTCGGCGGCCAGGACGTCGATGTCGAGGGTGACGTCCTCGGTGACGAACCGCTGGACCGTGGCGCCGCCGCCGCGGGTCACGGACACCACGCCCGTCTTCACTTCGGCGGCCAGGTCCTCCGGCCACTCCGTACCAACGGTGACGCCGGCGTCCAGCGCGGCCCGCAGCACGGTGACCGCGACGAGCTCGGCGTCCGGGAAGACGACGACGGGCAGCGAGGTCACCGCTTACGGGCCCTTGGCGCCGGTACGTCGGGTGCCGCCTCGGGGGACGGTTCGGGCTCGGCCGCGGGGCCCTGCTGCTCGGACGTCGGGGCGAGGACCTCGGCGACACGGCCGTCGCGGCGGAGCGCGGCCAGCTCCTGGTCGCTGACGCTGATCTCGGCTCCGGGCGGGTTCCCTCCGTGCCAGTGGGCGAGTTTCACACGGGGCATCAGTTGCTCCTCATGGCGTCCAGAGTGCGGCCCAGGACACGCCACTTCGGGGAGTGCCCTTCCTGCGGCCGCTCTTGAGTGGTGTACGGGCGGCCTGAGCCGAACTCCACCTGAAGGGCCCAGGCCACGTTCGCGCCGATCTCACTGCGGTAGCCGAAGGAGTTCCGGGTCAGCTTCGCGTCCAGCGACTTCTTGTAGTCCCCCGCACGGTCCACGTCGCCCCACGTTGGGCCGATGTACGTGGGCGCGAGGCCTTGGGCGATCGCCAGGCCCTCATGGGCCAGGTCCAGCAGGTAGGCGGCCATCAGCGGACCGGAGGCGATCTCCCGGAAGGCGCCCCGGTTGAACTCGAAGCGCGCGCGGGCCACTAGTCGACCTCCTTCAGACGCGCCTCGATGTGGTGCACACCGCCGGTGAAGGGGTCGGGCCATCGGCCGACCTTGCCGTCGACCTCCAGCGTCATGCCGTCGAACTCGATCCGGTCCGTCTCCAGAAGATCCAGAACGACGCCCTCGGGAGTCTGAAGGTTCCAGGCCGTGACGGTGATCTGCCGGTCCTGGGTGTCCTCCTGCGACCGCACCGGTACGGCTGCTGGCTGAACGTTGACTCCGTCCACTGCCGTGCGTTCAGCGTTGTCCCAGTCCCGCTTCTTGTTCTTGTAGCGGTCCTCCACGAGCGGCGCCCGCACGCGGACGATGGCCTGCATGAACATCATGCGTCCCCCGAAGTACGGACCTTGTACTTCTCCACAGCCTTCACCCAGGCCTCCGTGGACCCGGCCGCGGCCTGCGCGCCGAACGTCACGGACTGTCCGCCGACGGTCTGAGACTGGACTCCGACCGGGATGTTGACGCCGGCCTCGGCCCGTTCCAGGACGACCTCTTGAATGTCCCCCGGGATCTGGTCCAGGCCGTCCCATCCGTGGCTGTAGACGACGCGCAGGCAGCGCAGCCGGTCGGGCCAGTGCAGGCAGCCCAGCCGCCGCAGGATGCCGGCCTCCGACCATTCGTAGTCGGTGCCCTCCACCAGAGTGGTGTCGTTCAGTACGACCGCGGAGACGGCCGTGACCGGCCATACGGGCAGCAGCAGGGACTCCCGGCCGTTGCCGTCCAGCGTCTCCTCGTCGTCTGTGACGAGGGTGACCTGGTGACGGACCTGCCCACGGAACCGCCTCGAGGCCGCGCGCAGCGCGTACAGGAGCTTCGGGTCGTCCTCGCTCCGGCCGAGCTTGACGGCCAGCTCGGCCGGGTCGGCGAGGAGCTCGTCAGCTGCCACCGTCAGCGGCCTTGTTCGCGGCGGCCGGCTGCCGCTTGGCCGCTGCCTTCTTCGCCGGAGGCTTCGCCTGCGCGCCGTCCGCAGCCGTCTCCTGGGCTCCGTCGGGTTCGTTCCCGTCGTCGGCCCCACCGTCGGCCACAGGCTCGACTGGCCCGATGGTGGATGCCCCGTCGACCAGGTCGTCCACGCCGACACCGAGCCGCTCGGCGTCGGCCGCGGACAGCTTCATCACGGTTTCCACGTCACCGCGCCGCACGCGGTACTTCTTCAGGGGTCCGCTCACCGCGGTTACCTCCTCGATGAGTTGGTCCACCGGCATCACGCTGGAGGGCGGCCCACACGTCGCGTTCTCGGCTCCGCATGGGCAGCGCCCTCCGGCGTTGCGGTGGATGAACAGGGTCACGGCGCGATCAGGCCGGCCGTTCGCAACTTGGCGAGCAGGCCGTTGATCGTCGTCCGGGCCGCGGTGAGGTCGGTGACGACCTTGTCGAACTCGGCCTTGGTCGGGTTGGCGCCGGCGGCGGCCGTCGTGGTGACGGCCGCCATGTCGGCCTGTGCCGCGGCCTGCTTGCCCTCGCGGGCCTTGCCTTCGGCGGGGTTCAGGTACGCCATGGGTCAGCCTCCGATCAGGCGGTCAGGTCGATCTCAACGAACGCGGACGGCTGCAGGACACCGAACGCCGCGCGCATCTCGGCGAGGATCGCGACCAGGTTCCGGACGAAGAAGTCCAGGTGGCTGTCGGTGACCTGGACGGTGGCCTGCTCGCGGTCCCACAGCACGGCCTTGCGGAAGTCACCGACATAACCGGTGCCCTGCGGCACCGCCTCGGTCTCGACCACCGGCAGCCCCCACAGGGTCTGAGCGGTGCCAGCGCCGGCGGGGCCGCCGAAGTAGTACCTGCGCTCGTTGTCCTGGAGGAGGTCGAACGACTCCACGTCGACAGGGTGCAGCAGGTAGGCGTTGGCGATGGACCGGCCGACGGTGCGGACCTTGGTCTTCGCCTTGCGCGCCGTGGTGAGCAGGTCGGTGTCCCAGGCCTGGGACTGGGTGCCCGACACGTTCGAGAGGCCCTCGAAGTTCTCCCCGGTGTTGTCGCCCTGGATCATCTGATCCTCGAGCTCCTCCTCCAGGCCGTACATGAGGAAGGCGTCGATGAGCGTGCGCACCTGCGCCGCGTCGGAGAGCGCCCGCTTGGTGGCGGGCATCCAGTGCGCGATCGTCTTGACCGCCGCCGTGATCTTCGCCAGCGCCATGCCCGACTCGGGCTTGTAGCCGCCGCCCGCGTTGTTCACCAGCGCGCCGGCGCCGCCCGGCGCGGTCGGCGCCGCCGAGGACGTTGCCTCCGGGACCGGCGCGGCAGCGTTCGTCACGGAGGTGACGCGCACGTACTCGACCGTGTCGGACGTGGTGGTGCCCGGGGTAACGACGTCGCGCAGGCGAAGCGGCCGCTGGAACACGTCCAGGCCGACGGCCAGGCCGCGGTAGTCGTTGGTGACCAGGGCGCCGCCGGAGGTGTCCGAGCCGCCGGTGACCAGGCTCTTGAAGCCGACCATCTCGGACTGGACGCGCTGGTTCTTCGCGAACTGTCCGTTGGGCGCCTGGGCGAGCAGCGCCTTGTACTCGGTCGACTCGGTGAACTGCTCACCGAGCGACTTCGCCTTGTCCGGTAGGTGGAACCCGGACGCGGTCTGCCGCTTGCCGTCCTTGTCGGTCTTGGCGTTCAGGGCGATGTCGTCGCCGAGCTGCGCCAGGGTGGCCTTCAGCTCGTCGTTGCCCTTGCGCTCCTCGATGGCGGCCTTCGCGGCGGTCGCCTTGGACATGTGCTCGCGCAGCTGCGCGGCTTCCTCGGGGGTGAAGTCGCGATCCCCTTCCTCGGCGGCCTTGGCGATCGCCTGGGCCTTGAGGAGGTGATCCTTCATCTCCTCCGACAGTTCCTTGATGGTCTGGGGCATGTCTCCTCATTCCGTGAGCGAGGCCTCGAGCTCCAGGAGCTCGAGGCTGGTGCGCAGACGGGCGGAGACGGCGCCGGCCTTGGCGGCATCCTCAGCGGATGCTTCGCGGGGGCCCGGGGTGGTCTCATCCTCGGTACTGCTCTTCGTGGTGTCCTCGGGGGCGTCCTGGGCGGGCGCGGGCTCCTGGGGCTGGGCGGGCGGTGTGGTGCCGCTGGCCGCCGCAGAGCTGGGCTGGCCGGTCTCCTCCGGGGTGTTCTTCTTCGGGGTCGCCGTCGCCCGGGCCTTCTCCGGATCCGGCTCGGGGGCAGCGGCGGCCAGGACCTCACCGATCGACTCGTACGCCGAGGTGAGGGTGTCGAAGTTGGTCTGGGACAGGACGCGGCCGGCCTTCGCGCCGGCCGCGATGTGGGCGGCCTTCGCGGCGAGCAGCTCGGTTTCGCGGTTCACGCCGAGCAGGCACGGGCCGACCTCATGCAGGTCGACCTGGCGTAGCTCGTAGTAGCCGCCCCACCGGTGGTTGTCGTCCTTCACCCAGGCGCCGCCGCCGTTGGGCACGTCGTAGGCGAAGGAGAACTGGGTGACGCGGCGGCCCTTGAGCAGGCGGTAGACCTGCTTTGCTGTTGGGTTCTCGTCGTCGCCCGTGAGGTCATCGATCTGGCCGAGGACCTCAAGGCCGTCGGTGGTCTCCTTGGCCTCGATGACGCGGCCGATGTGGGCGAATGGGTCGCTCCACTGGTGGGACCAGATGACCGGGATGCTGTCGCCCTTGGCCGCCCAGTCCGCCAGGGTCTGGGAGAAAGCGCCGGGACGGACGACGTCGCCGTAGGTGTCCTCGTTGTCGAACACGCTGACCAGGGCGCGGAACTGGCCCTCGGCCAACCCGTCGGCGGTGCCCGCCGCCTTGACCTTCGCGGTCACTTCCATCGTGCGCACGGCGTCAGTCCTCCTTCGCGTAGTCGAGGGTGCAGCGGCAGTTCGCTGTCTCGTCGGCGTCACCTGTGCTGTCGCCGGGCCAGCGCAGCCCGTTGGCGAACGTGGCGTCCAGCGAGACCTTCGCGCCGTTGATCGCGAGGTGCTGGGAACGTGGGTCGGTGCTGGTCGTGTGCCAGATCTTGAAGCCGAGGCCGGACGCCTCGGCCGCGTCATGGCCGCCGAACGACAGGGCCTCCGTCGCCGCGGTCTGGCTGCGCGTGAGCGCTGCCGCCGCCCACACACCGCCGGCCACCACCAGGGCCGCGGCTATGTCGCCGTCCTCGGGCACGTCCTGAACCGCTGTGGCGGTCGTTTCCTCGCCTGCAGCGTCGTGCAGCTCGACATGATGCAGTGCGGCGGCCAGCAGCCACGGCTCCATCACGTCCGCGGACCAGCCGTCTTCGTCCGGGTTGAACTCCTCCAGCACCCGGCGTGCACCCACCGTCCCGAAGCGGGTCATGTAGTCCGCGATGACCTTCAGGAACCGGGCCTGCCGCACCCCACGGTCCGACTCCCACCAGGCCCGTATCGCCGCCGCGTCGCTCGGCTCCGACGCGGCCAGCCGGGCGAACTCGTCCTCGGTCAGGTTCTTCAGCGCGGTGACGAACTCCTCGCGCAGTTCGTCGTCCGGCGTGGTCTGCGAGGCCTGCCCGGCCTTGGCCGACACCTGCCGGGCTCGTGCTTCTGGGAGGGCGTCAGCCTTCGGTGCCGTGTCTCTCGGGCTGGCGAGACCGCCCTGGGTGACGTTGAGCGGCACGATCAGCTCGTCCCCGCCGTCGACCCGCGGCAGGTTGTTCCGAGCCCGGATTTCGTTGCGGGTCATCCAGGGGCCGCCCGTTGCGGTCGACGCTGCGGCGGCCTGCGACTCGAAGTCACCGCGCATCTTGGCCTCGACGTTGAACTCGCAGTACACGTCCTTGTTGTCCGGCAGGTCCGGGAGGATCTGCACGGCGAACTCCTGCTGCAGGTCCACCGTCCAGGGACCGAGGGTGTCCTGGTACAGGTGGGCGTGCTGTTCCTTGATGTTGCTGTAGGTGGCGTGGTCGAGGATCCCGATCAGCGGCGGCGGGATGTACCACATGGCCGCGACTTCCTCGCGCGTGAGCTTCCGGGCCTCGATGTACTGGGCCTGCTCGGGGTTGAAGCCGACGGCCTTGTAGTCCATGCCGTCCTCGAGGATCGGCGTACCGCCCTCGGCGCCGCCGCCCTGCGAGAACGACCGCCACATCTCGCGAAATCGGGCCTTGTCCTTCGGCCCCCAGTCGGGGGCGTCAGCTGGCCGGACGAGGACACCGGTAATCCGGGACCCGCCCTTCCACATCTGGGCCCGGGCTTTGGATGCCTCGGCGGATTCCAGGATCAGGTCCCGGATCGCCTCGATCGGCGACTCACCGTAGGTCAGATCGTTGGGCGAGTACCCGTGGATGTGGATGACCTCGTCCACCCCGAACTGCCGCCCGCCCGCAGTCTCGAAATACTCCGGGGCGATCCAGTTCCCGCCGTACGGGCGGATCAACGTTGGAGGCACTGACAGGATCCGCAGCCGCCCGTTCAGCTTCAGCTTGATCCCGTAGTAGTTGTCGTACAGCGCCCGGTCGCTGACCATCCGCTCGATGAATCTGTACTGGGTCATGCGGGGCAGCGGCTCGGCGAGGACCTGCGCGAGCGGGTGATCGGTGAGCCGCTCACGGTCGGTGTCGCTGGTCCGGCGGAAGACGTGCACGCCGAGCTGGGCGATGTTCCGCGCGATGAACCCGATGACCGTGCGCACCTGCGGTTGGGTGCGCCAGATCATCTCGTACTCCCACGGTGCCGCCCGCAGCGTCATCGGCGCGTAGGCCGGCAGCACTCCGGCCCCGGTGGTGGCGAGCTCACCGGAGGAGACGACGAACGCCATCAGCCGCCACCGCCCGCAAGGACCTGGGTGAACTCCACCCGCGCCCGCTCGATGACGACCTCGCCGTCCACCCGCTGCGGCGCGCGGCCGGCCTCGAGCAACTCGGCGTCCCGCAGCACCAGGAGCGGGCCGCGCGTGGCCCACAAGATCCCGCTGAACGCCTTGTCGGCGAGGTTGACGACGACACGTTTCCGTACGGCCGTACGGCGCCACGCGAACATCCGCGGCCTCCTTCGTGGCTGGCCGCCGACGTGGCTGTGCCGTCAGCGGTAGGTTGGTAGAGAGCCCCTGATAAGGGCAGGCGTACCGGGCGGCTGTACACCGCCCGCGTTGGGTCGGGCCGCGCGAACCCGTGCGCCCGGGAGGGGTTGAACCCCGGCCCGGCCCTCTAAACGACCATGATTTCGTCCTCGTCCGCGTACCGAGATTTCCGGCGCGGAGGCCTGGCGATCACTTCGGCCAGTGCGGTGAGCAGGGCGGACACGCCGTCGATCTTGTCGCCGCTGTTGGCCTTGTCGGGCTTGACGTTGCCCGCCGGGTCCATGGCGATGGCGAGGTTGTCGACGCACCAGCGGGCGATGGGATTGCCGCCGTGCCGCAGCACGGTTCGCTCTGGCGTGCCCTGCAGGATGAGCCGCTGCGTCTCCTTCAGCACGGGCGACATGGTCTGGTAGCCCTGCCGGACCTTGACCAGGTTGGCCCGCTCGGAGGTCAGGTCGTTGGTCAACTGGCTGGCGTTCCACGGGTCGTAGCCGATCGACCGGACCCGGAAGGTGTCCCGATCCTTGCGGATCGCGGCCTTGATCCAGTCGTAGTCGGCGACGTTGCCCGGGGTGGCGGTGAGCCAGCCTTCCTTGACCCACTTCGAGGCGGCCTTCGCGGTCCGCTTGTCCAGGGCCTCGAGGTTGTCCTCCGGCGTCCAGAACCGCCACAGCGCGTCCAGCGTGCCGTCCTCGTCGTTCGGGAACAGCCAGCACAGCGCGCACAGGTCGGACGTCGCGGCGAGGTCCAGGCCGCCCCAGGTGTCACGACCGGCGAGGGCCTGCTCGTCGACCATGCCCGCGTTGCGGTTCCAGGCGTCCAGCGGCAGGAACTTGACGTCCTGACGCGTACGGATGCCCAGGTGCAGCCGTTTGAAGGAGGCCAGGTCGGCGGGCGAGGACTCGGCCTTGCGCGAGGCCTTCGCCAGGTACGCGCGAGTCGGGGAGACACCGAACCCGGGGTTGGCCGCGCGCCAGGTCTCCTCGGCGTGTGGGTCGGCGTCCTTCTCCGCGGCGAAAATGACGCCGTACACGCTGTGGTCGACCAGGACCCGGCGGGCCAGCTGCTCGATCCGCCGGCGCTTGTTGTCGTATGGCGTCTCCTTCTTGCCCGTGTCCGCCGTGGTGATGACCACGCCGAGCGGCTGCCGGCGGGAGCCGGTACCGGACTCCAGCGTCTCGAGCATGTCCGGCGTCTTGTGGATGTGCAGCTCGTCGCAGACGTAGCAGTGCAGGTTGGCGCCGTGCTGGGCGTCGGCGACGTTCGAGATGACCTGGAAGTAGCTGCCGCTCTTGGGGTGGACGATCTTGTCTTTGAGCGGCTTGACGTGCCCCTTCAGCGCGGGTGCCTTGTCGGCGAGCTGCCGGACCGGGTCGAAGACGAACCGGGCCTGGTCCTTCGTGGTGGCCGCGGCGAGGACCTCGGCGCCGGGCTCCCCGTCGGCGCACGTCATGTAGATCGCGATGCCGCCGCACAGCGTGCTCTTGCCGTTCTTGCGCGGCACGTCCACGTACAGCTCGGACACGACCCGCACGTAGTCGCCGGCGTCATCGTCCCAGTGCACCCAACCGAACACCGGGGCGATCACGTACGCGACCTGCCATGGGTCCGGCTTCAGCGGCTGCCCGGCCCACTGGCCCTTCGTGTGCCGCAGCTTGGAGAACGCGTTGACGACCTTGTCCACGCGCGCCGGATCGAACAACGCACCCGGGGCCTCGCCGGGCGACGGAGTCTGGAACAGCGGCGGGCAGTCGGGCAGCGGGATCCCGCGAGAGGCCATGTACCAGGCGACCTCGGCCGAGATCTTCAGCCTGTCGAGGGTCTCCTGATCCGGCAGCTCGGCCGTGTCCGTGCGCGCCGCAGCTCGGGCCTTGGCGGGCTTGCGAGAGCTACGCGAAGGGGTTGTCGTCCTCGCCATCATCGGGCCCTCTCGCCAGGGCCTGCTCGCTGCTCGGCGTCAGGCCGAACTGTGCGGCGTACGCGCGGAGCTCGCGGCCGGCGGACCGGGCGATCGCCACGGCCGGGTGGGGGACGGTGCGCGTTGTCTCGGAGCCGGAGGCACTGATGGTCGTCACCTCGGAGGTGATGCCCTCGCGGGTGACCGTCCGGGTGGCCGTGACGAACTGGGACCAGGTCTCGCAGTACGCCGTCAGCGTCGCCCGGTCTTCCTCCTTGAGCAGGTCCAGACGCTGCAGGCCTGGAGCAACGCGCCTCCACTCGGCCTTCGCCTCGGCGCTCATCCACGTCGGCGGGTTCGGTGCGATCCGGCGGAAGGCCGGCCCCGGGTTGACCTTCCGCCCGCCGGAGTCGGTGCCGTTGCCGCGGCCGCCGATCAGCCTCAGCGCGGCCGGCTGAGCGGTCCGCCCCATACGATCACCCCCTGACCTGCATGTTTACCCAGCGTGATCGCCCTCGGGGCCCACCGGCCGAAATTTTTTCTGAGACGGTGTCTGCCGCTCTGGCCGCGGCGGTCCCCTGACGATCTTGGCCCGTGATTTCTACTCCCCTACCCCCGATCACGCGCTTCGATCTTCGCTCTGTGATCGCCTCTTGCGGGCGCGGAGGGCCCCTTCGCGTGCCTCGCGCGCGGTCTTCTCGCGGTGACACGGCTCGGAGTGGATCAGTCCCAGGTTGTCCAGGTCGCGAGGTGCACCGCCCTGGCTCACAGGGATCTTGTGCTCCAGCTCGTCGGCGTCCTCGCCCCCGCAGACGTAGCAGCAGCCGTTGTCCCGCTCCGCGACACTGGCCTTGAGCGCGCGCATGGTGCCGCTGCTCATGCCGTAGCGCTCTTGCGGTGACGGCCTGTCTCGCCACGGCTCGCGCTGGTGCTTCTCGCATCGGCCACGTGTTGTCAGCGCGCTGCACTCAGGCTCCGTACAGCGGCTTGGAGGTGACGTCGGCACGAGCTCATCCCTCCTTGAACACGTCCGCTAGGCCGCCACTCATAGATATCGGCGGATAGCGCTCGGCTCGGGGCGCAGGCTGGTGCTGAGCACGGTCGGCATCGCTGATGCACACGGTCTCGTGCTCAGCGTGCAGGTGCGAGTGCTTGCCCTGTTGGGCCAGGAACTGGGCGGCCTCGCGAGCGGTGCGGGGTGCCATGTGACCGGCGTTCACGATGGCGGCGTCGAGTGCGGCCATCAGATGCCGTAGGCGGTGAGCTTGAGTTCGGCGTTGTCGACGTCGACCTGGAGCTGGCTGCCGTAGTCGCCGGTGGGGAACGGCCCGAACCAGCGGGTGGCCGAGGTGGGGATGCTGACGGCGCGCGGGGTGACGGACTGGCCGTCGACGCTGCCGGGGAAGCGGAAGGCCACCGTTCGGGCGGTGGTGGAGCCGCTGTTGCGGACCTGAAGGATCATCTTCCCGTTGTTCGGGATGGTGTGGTTGTTCGTCGGGTCGCCGGACGCCTCGGTGCCGGCGGCGACACCGGCCCGGGTGATCTGGGTGACGGATACGACGGTGCGCGCCATGGCGCCCTCCTGGGTGTGTTGGGTGACGCCATGCGCGTCGGAGATGGGTCAGCGAGCGATGCGGCGTACGACGGCCGTGTTCTGGCGGGCGAGTCGCTCGGCGGCGGCGATCTGCTGCTGGCTGTAGATGCGGCGGCCGCGTTCGTCGACGGCGGCGGCCGCGCGGTTGAGGTGGCCTCGACGTTCCCAGCTGTAGATCGTCTGGGGGTCGCGGCCTGTGAAGAGGGCGGCCTCGCGAATCGTGAACCACAGGGTTCCGTCGGAGGCTTCGCGGCCGGCCTCGGTGGCGTGGGGCATGTGATCACCCCCTGACATGCGAAAACCCCCGCTCAGGCGGGGGCTCGTATGGTGCGTGGGCACAAGTGTGCTGTTGGCACCGGATTATGCAGTGCTGATCGTCAACGTGTCCAGCACGGTGATCGTCGTGTTGGTATCGGCGATCTTCACGAGGGCTCCGCCGGGCCTATCCAGTTTCGCGTCTCCATGAGATCCCCCGCCTGCAGGTCCACTTCGCGTCGTGCCCGACTCAGGGCGGCCAATCCGCTGGAGCGATCGGCTCGCAAGGCTGACTCGATGACGAAGTGTCGAGCCCAGTCGTAGTCCTCTGCTGTGAGCTGACGCAGAGACTCAGTTTCGTTGAACCGTGGCATTCCGCTGCCGTAGTGGTGGACTCGCGGGACGAGGAGTTGAAACCGCGCCAGGTTCTGGTAGTCGATGCCGAGGCCAATCGTCCGCAGCGCGTCCTGTAGCGCCTCAGCGATGCGGCTCAGCTTGTCGATGCGCCCGTTGCGCGGCACCCCGTCGGTGAAGCCGACCTTGGGGTTGTCGTAGGTGTGCAGTGTCGGCCCGAAGGTGAACGGTCCATCGCTTCGGTGGGGATCCGCAGGGTAGAGGCGAAGCAGGGCCGCGAAGGCGAGTGCAAGGCCGGCCGAGGCCATGGGGTAGTCGCCGATGTCGGCGTGGGTCTGTGCGTCGCGTAGGTACTGGGTCACTTGGGGCTGGGTGACCAAGTCGATCATGTCGACAGAGTCGAAGTCCACGCCGAAGACCTTCGGGGTGACGGTGCTGAAGAAGTCGACGAGAGCTTCTCGGGCCTGTTCGATCTGGTGGTCAGATGGGAAGGTCCCGTTGTGCTTCAGCGCGATGCGGGCGTCATTGAGGCGCTTCATCTCGGTCTTCCCCGGCAGTTCGATCTCCGGTTTGAGGGCCTCCCAGTACTGCAGGAACTCGATCCTCGGCTTGAGCTCTACGCCCAGTTGCTCGGCCGTGAGGCCGATGAAGTTCTCGACGGCGTCGTGGAACGAGGTGATCGCGCGAGCGCGTAGGGGTGAGGGCTGGCGGCTTTGCTCGATCCCGTCCTGGTAGAGGTACCTGACGTAGGCGAGGCGCTGCACAGTGAGCGGCTTGAGCGATGCGGACACGGAGACTCCTGGACGTGCGGGTTCTTGAGAGTCTGGCCGGTCCGAGCGGCTCTTTGCAGCCGATATACGGCATCGCGGCAGGACCTGCGCTAGGCCCTGCCGCGAGGTGCTACTGCCCGCCGGGATAGGACGGGTAGCCAGTCGGCACGTGCGTGACCGTGACACGGCGCCGGCGGGCGGCGAGGTACACGGGTGTCCATAGCCCGACCGTGAAGATCATCATCGTCCAGTGGAACGCGATGGCGATCCATCCCATCTTCTGTCTGGTTTTGATCTTCGGCATATATAGCCCCCCTTGGTCACGGTGTGCAGCTTGGCATGTTCGCACGATCCGTGAGGGGCTGGTGAGGAAACGGAAAACTCTCGGAGAGTGATTCGGCACTCCGTGCCGGGCGGCGCATCAGTCACCAGCGTGAAGGACCTGCGTGATCGGCGTTGCCATGCGGACCTTCACGCCAGCAGCTGTCCTGCGTGACGCCGCCTACTTTCCCAACTAGCTAGCGAACCCGTCGGAGATCAGGCAGATTCTACGGCCCAAAACGCTCCCGTGAACTGCGGTGGCTTCGGGTCTGCGATGAGACCGACAGTGCCGTTTTTGGTTCGTCCATCCAGGAATCGCTTGTCGCCCGTTCCGGTTCCCCTGCACATGAGATGAACGAACGGTGGATGGTCGGACTGGATGAGAGACCACTGCGTGCCGGAAAACGGTTGGCTGGTGTCTGGTGCAAGGGCCACCGTCCCGTCGGCGGTGTGACCGTCCAGAAAGCGATCGTCCTTGCCCTCGTGACTGGTGCCTTCACACCTCAAGACCACAACCGGCCGGCCCTTGTCGTCCCTGGCAACTTCTCGCATCTCCCATACCGTCCCGGAGAACGTGGGCGTGTGATCCGGGGCGAGGTCGACGGTTCCCTCAATCGTCTTGCCATTCAGGTATGGGGGACCTGGGATCGTGCCTTCACACTTCACCGTGACCCTGGACATCAGTGAATCCCTTCCGTAATCCAGGGAAGCGCGTGCGTCAGGCTGTGTTGTCCGGACCCGACAGCGCCATGCGGCAATCCCCGGAACTTGGCCTTAACCCCAGGATGCGTCAGGCGGCACATGGACGCCAACACGTGGACTCGCAAACCAGCGTGCTGTCGCGCGATCGCAAGCCGGTGACTCAGTGTTCAGTCATCTCTACCAGCAAGATCGCGATCTACAGTTGGAGTGCCAGGAGTCGGTGAGCTGGCTTCCGGCCGACCAATCAGTGTCTCGTGCTTATCCCCGCCAACACTGCGCAGTGTTAGTCCGGACGCTGCGAGGAATGCCTGAAAGGTCTCCTTGATCGCTCGCGCGTTAAACGCCACGCCCAAGTTGAGCTCCTGGGCGATCTTGACGTGATGGGTATTCGCCACCTCTACGGGCAGTTGCGCATTGCGAACCATCGTCTGCGCGATGATGCCTACCAGGATGACACGAGTACCGATCTTCATTTCGTTCGGACCAGCGCGATAGGTCCCTTCGTTGAACAGGAAGACGGGACTGCCGCTACTTCCGCCGAATACCGAGCCATCGATAAGGAAGGCCGGCGCACCGCCCATGTCCAGGTCTATGGGGGTTGCCGTGATGCCGCGCCTGACGATGGGCGTGAAGTGCTTGGGATCGCGGTGTCCGTTGGGGTACCCCACGAACGTGACTTCTTCGATTGCGTCGACGTAGAAGTCAGTGACCTCCGTGGACAGCAGGCCCAACGGCAGCGGCGCGAAGAAGAGATGCTCGCCAAATTCTTCAAGTGTGGCAGCTAGGGGAATGACAGCCACATCAACGCGCGGGTCAGGGTGACCGAAGCAGGCGCTGGGATTGAACGTCACCTCGGCGGCCTGGCCGAGGTTCGGCTCATTTGTGTTCGGCTTTCGCGTAATGAAGTGAGCAGAGAGCCGCACCGCGTTTGCGACGACGTGCTTGTTCGTCACGATCACAGGACAGGCGCCACCCTCGACGTCGGCAAAGAGGATGAACCCTGTGCCTGTCGACTGAAGGTCACCAGCGAGCAGGCAATCGATGCGGACGGTGGAGAAGAGCAATCGTCTGCCAGGCGTGTCTATGTTCACGATGGAGAGGGTGGCACCCCGTGGTGATGGATGTGGTCCTTGTTGATGATTCGTTACGCTCGCCCGCTCTTGTCGGACTGCGTCCGACGGTACCCGCGTCGGGTCGCCATGACGGCGGTCACGGTCTTGCCCTTCCATCGGTTCACGCCGTTCTCGGTGTCGTCTGGCTCGGGCCAGCGGTCCCGGGTGAGGTCGGCGCGGATGGTTCCGGCCGTGATGCCGATGCCCGCGTCCTCCAGCTGCTGCGCGGTGTACAGCCGTTTGGGCTCGAGGGTGACTGCCTGGCGTTGGACGTGCTCCCGGACGAACGCGTCGATGTCGGCAGCGGCGTACTCCTTGTATCGGCCGCGCTTGCCGACCGAGGCGGGCCAGGCCTCGTGCTGGGCCCAGGTCTTTGTGACGGTGTGGATGCCCACGCCGTAGTGCTCGGCGATCTCGGGAGCGATCATGCCCGGCCGGTCTACCATGGTGACGAACTCTCCTTTGCGGAGTCTTCAACTGGTGGGGCCGACGCTCTCTCACCCCCGGGCGACCGGGGTAAGCGTCGGCCCCGTTTGCTGTGCTGTGAGAGGGAGTGGGGCGTGCCAGGTGCTGGAAATTCCGAGAGGAGCGCCCGCCCCGGGCTGGCTGCGCGGGGCGGGCGGGGTTTTACGACTCGTCGGCGTCGTCTCCCTCGATCAGTTCGATCCAGGTGACGACTCGGTTGATGGAGAACTCAACCGCGTCGAGCCGCCAGGGGGCAGGACCCGCGAGGCGGGTGATGACGAGCAGTTCGTAGGCGGTTAGCCAGTCGAGTACGAGGTGCTCGTACGCGCGCTGGATCTTCACCTCGATCGGCTCGTCCTCAATGAGCTGACGTACCCGGTTCAGGCTCAGCAGAGCCGTCACGGGTCCGTCCTCCTCCTCGTCGACCGGCTCGAAATCCGGGACGGCGATCGGGAGGGGAAGGTCTGCGAGCAGCGCCTGGATGTAGACGTAGGCGCCGACGAGGCCTTCCATCAGCGTGAGGAAGCGCTCCCTGTGGTTGTCGTGGTCTGCCACGACTTCTCCTCTCTGGAATTTTCAACTGGCGTCAGGTTCGGGGCTCTCACCCCCCGCCCTGACGTACCTAACTTTACAGCATTAACTTCTAAGATTGCAACACTTGGGGTGGGGGAATGCGGTCGTGGGGACCAATCGTGCAGCTACTAACCGGGTGGCAGTGATTCCATTTCTCCGCCCACTGCCCCAAGGCCGGATTCCATGCCGAGTGCCGGACCGCGTCGCCTGCGCTGGCGGGGCACTGCAACCGGCGGCAAGCCTGGCGGGTCTTGATGAGAGTGAGGACACCTCTGCCCCGGCGTCGGGCCGACCGGCGCGGCCTGCGCCTCTGGCCGGTCGGTACTGTTCTAGTTCTGACCTTCACCACCGCGCTCCTGGTGGCTGCCGCGGTGTTCTATACCGCGTGGGACCTGCTCGACGCCCGAGGCCTCAAGCCCGAGCGCCACATCGCCTCCTCCACCCTCTTCGACCTGGTGAAGTTGTCCTTCGGTGTGGTCGCGGGTGCCGGCGCCCTGGTTGCTCTGGTGGTGGCCTACCGTCGCCAGCGCGTCGACGAGGACGGCGCCCTCCGTGAGGCTACCCGCCTGCATACCGAACGCTTCACCACCGCCGTCGCCCAACTCGGCGAGGACTCCGCGGCCGTCCGACTCGGCGGCGTACACGCCCTGGCCGGCCTCGCCAACGACGCCCCCACCCGAGAGCTGCGCCAGACCTGTATCGACGTCCTGTGCGCCTACCTCCGCCTGCCCTACACCGGCGAGACCGACCTGTCCGCGGACGACATGGACGCCCGGCACGCCTACCGCGCCCTGCGGGAGGTCCGGCACACCGTCATCCGGCTCATCCGCGACCACCTCCGCCTGGCCCCCGAACACCCGCACTCCTGGCAGGGCCACGACTTCGACCTCACCGAGGCCACGTTCGACGGCGGAGACCTCACCGGGGCGGTGTTCTCCGGCGGCACGGTCAGCTTCACCCGCGCGTTCTTCTCCGGCGGCACAGCTGACTTAAGTGAAGCGGTGTTCTCCGGTGGCGTGGTCTCCTTCCGCGGCGCGTTCTTCTTCGGTGACACGGCTGACTTAAGCGGGGCGGTGATCTCCGGCGGCACGGTCGACTTCGGCGGCGCGCAGTTCTCCGGCGGCGATGTCAACTTCAACAGGGCAGCGTTCACCGGCGGCACGGTCTCCTTCAGAGGGGCAGAGTTCGTCCGCGGCACCGTGTCCTTCGGCAGGGCGGTGTTCTCCGGCAGCACGGTCGACTTCGGCCGCGCGAAGATCACCGCCGACGGCGCGCTCAACTTCTTCAGGGCGGAGTTCTCCGGCGGCACGGTCAGTTTCGCTACCGCGGTGTTCTCCGGCGGCAGCGCCCACTTCGGCGCGCTACTCCACGGCGCCGCACTCGACTTCACCAACGTGAGGCTCTCCGACGGCGTACTCGACCTGAGTAGCATGGAACTCGCCAGTGGAACACTCGACTTCAGCCACGCGAGGCTCGCCGGCGGCATACTCACCTTCAACCCCTCGGTGTTCTCCGGTGCCGCAGTCAACTTCCATATGGCGGAGTTCGTCGGAGGCACCGTGTCCTTCGGCAGGGGGGTGTTCGCTGGCGGCGATGTCAACTTCAGCGGCACCCAGTTCTCCGGCTCCGCGGTCGACTTCCACATGGCGGAGTTCTCCGGCGGCACGGTCTCCTTCAGTGGAGCGGAGTTCTCCGGCAGCACGGTCGACTTTGCTGGAGCCGTTGGCCCGGCGCCAGCTGGCCTGGTTCCGCCGCAGGGGGCGCCCTTGCGGACCGGACTCATCCTGCCTACGACCTGGCACCCGGCAGGCTCATGATGTGGGCATCAGCAGCCTGCGAGCCCCCGGGGCCGAAATGAGAGCACCCCCCGGCTGGGTGCCGGGGGGTGTTGGGTGGGTTAGCCAGCGTTGGCCAGGAGCCAGATCAGCAGGGACTTGAGCGCCTCATCCGCGTAGAGCAGGTTGGCGCCGATCCCTTCGGCCCGGGTGTCCTCGTACCTCGCGGCGCAGAGCGCGTAGAGGTCGATGGCGGCCAGGAGGTGGATGCAGCCGGTGTACAGCTGCGCCTCCTGCATCTCGCCCATCGGCTGGTCCTCGGCCAAGGCGGCGACCCGCTGGATCGCGGGCACTGCGTTGGTGGCGGGGATGTGCCGGTCGGTCGGCAGGGTGATCGGCACCGGAAGTGCGTCACACACGTCGACCAGGAGCGAGTAGGTGGCGGAGATCGAGCGTGCGAGCACGCTCATGACCTCGTCGTCACGGTCAGCCATTGGCTTCCCTCTCTGTGGAGTTTTCAACTGGCGTCGGGTCCGGGACTCTCACCCCCCGTTCCGACGTGACTAACTTTACAGCACTTGCTTCTAAGATTGCAACACTCGGGGGAGGGGAAAACCCCCGGTCCGTACGGGCCGGGGGCACCGGAGCTATGCGACCCGCCAGCCGGAGAGGCGATCGTCGTCGCCCACCTCGGCGGTCAGCACCTGGCCGGGGAGCTCGCCGACCGGGATGCCGGTCGCCTCGGCGATGTCGGCGGCCGGGTAGCGCGCGGGCTCGGCGCGCTCCCCGGCCGGGACGTCGGCGGCGACCACCTCGGCCTGGTCGCCGAAGAGCAGCAGGACCTGGACGCGGACGCTCTCGGACATGGAGTGATCCTCTCGTGACGGTGGTGCTGGGGTGGGTGCGTGGAATGAGGTGGGCTCCGCCGCGACGGGGGTTGCGCGGCGGAGCCCGCGGCCAGTGTGCCGTACGGGCGACCGGTCAGGTCAGCGGCAGGTGCCGTTCTGCTCGTTCATCGCCCGGTCGGACTGGGCGGTGTACTGGTCGCGCTGCTCGGGGGTCCAGTCGGACACCTGCTCAGGTAGCCGGTCGACGAGGTTGTTGAGTTCCTTGGTCTCGGGTCCAGAGATACGGGGTGCCATGCTGACGGTCTCCTGTCATTTCGGTGGTGGGAGGGACCGGGGCGGCCGCGCTCTTCTTGGCGGTTGGGAGCGGCCGCCCCGGGGCTTTTCGGGGTGGTAGACGGGCCGGTAGACGGCGGTAGATGGGCGGGTAGAAGTGCTGGTCAGGCGGCGGTAGATGCCTCGGTAGACGTTTCCTCGGCGGCCGCCGGGGAAGGGCTCTCGAGGTCGCGCCGGCGCACCCCCCAGGTCGGCACGCCGGCCACCTTCACGCCGCGGTCGTGGGGGATGTGGAGCTGGGCCAAACGGGCGCGCAGATCGGTGACCGTGCGGTCCTTCCACTGGCCGTGCTCCTGGAGGTGGGCCAGGACGGTGCGCAGGTGCACCCCGTCGGCGTCCCCCATCACGTCCAGCAGGAGTCCGCGCACGGCCTCGGCCGGCGGCGGACCGGGGGCGGGCTCGGCGGGGGTGGCGACACCGTCGACGGCAGGCTTCCCTGCACGCCAAGCCGCGACGATCCACACGGTGCTCAGCAGCCACATGATGTTGGGTATGGCGCGGACCAGGCGCCACAGCAGATACAGGCCGAAGAGGAGTACAGCCAGGCGCAGCGCGCAGCCGAGGGAGGCGCGCCAGCCGGTGAGGTCGCCGCGGCGGCCGCGGCGTACCCAGGCCGTGCTGCGCTCCCCGAGACGGCGGGCGACGGTGACGGACCCGGTCGAGATCCGGGCGGCGGGGCGGGCGAGGCGGCTCACAGGACACCCGTCCCCTGCACGGCGCCGAGGGCGGCGTCGCCGAGGCCGTTGAGGAGGCCGGGCAGCCAGGACAGGGCGCCAGCCACGCCTGCCGTGAGGAGGAGGACGCTGCCGACGAACGCGCCGCCGAAGATCCTTCTCCGGTCCTTCTTCCCGGCGTCCTTGTACGAGAGGTAGATGACGAACACGACGAGGACCGCGACCACGGCGCCGGTCATGCCGAGGCCGACGAGCTGGCCGGTGGCGATCCGCGTACCGGTGTCGGTGCCAGCGGCGGCCGCGCCGACGGACTCGCCCCAGCCGTTCGCGATGGACCCGGACCGGTTGTGAATCCAGCCCAGGGCGCCGCCGGGGCAGGCCGCCGCGCAGGCCGCGGCCAGGAACCCCTGCCCGAACGGGGCCAGTTGCTTCATCTCGCGGCCGCCGACGTACCAGGGGCGGAGGTTGGCGACGAGGACGAGGAGGGCAGCCAGGAGGCCGCCGACGGTGAGGGCGGTGGTGCCGGTCATCGGGTGACTCCGGTGAGGAACTGGATCGGGTCCCACCAGTTCAGAACGCCGAGGCCTCCGAACATGGCGGTGACGAGGAGGAAGCGGGGTACGACCTTGCCGGTGTGCCGGTCGAGCAGCCAGGCCGCGACGAGCGCGACGGTGGCGATGACGTACGCGGCAGGTATGCCGGCCTCCGCGCGGGCCTGGTGGAGGGTGTGGCCCCAGATGCCGACCGGGCTGCGGCCGTAGGCCCAGGGCAGCAGCGCGGCCAGCACCGCGAGGAGCATGCGCCAGGTGATCAGCGCGTCCCACAGCCGCTCCCACAGGCGCGGCCGCGAGACCTCGGCCGGGACCAGGAGGACCTCGTGCACGACGTGGTGGACGACGGCCATGTCCGGGCCCTGGGCGGGCGGAGGAGGCGGGGCGGCGGGTGGCGCGGCGACGGGCGGCCGGGGCGGCGGGATGTGCCAGGGCGGCGCCTCGCCGGGCTCGGGCGGGCGCGCAGGCAGCGGGACGCCAGCGGGTATGACCCGGGTCGGTGTGACCGGCCGGGGCTTGGGTGGATCGGTGCTCACGGTGGGTTCCTGGTGGCCGAAGGGGCGGACGTGAAGTCGGCGGAGGAGGGCGCGGGCGCGCAGCTCGTCGCCTTCGGGTGAGTGCTGCGCGCGCGCCATCAGCGGGGCTGGGCCGGGCTCGCGGCGAGGGCCTCGCGGACCAAACCGGCCTTGGGCTGGCCGATGCCCAGCTCGAGCTTGAGGACACGGATGGAAGCTGGCCGGCCGGTGAGGCGGCGGTGGTTGGTATCGACGCGCCGGGCGCGCTCGAGGAGCTCGGCGGGTACGTCGAGTACGGGCTCCGTATCTGCCGTACCCGATCCGCTCGTGGGCTCGGGTACGGCAGGACCTCGTACCTCGGGTGCGGGTAGGGCGTGGCCCCCGGCGCCGAGTACGCGCCGAGTACGCGGCGGTTCGGTCCAGGTCTCCCGCGTGCGGAGGTCCGCGATGGAGCCGCCACCCGCTTGGGTGCCCGGTCCTACCTCGTCGGGTACGCGGGCGTGTACCACGGTGCGGGTACGGGCCGAGCGGATCATGTCGGCGGGTACGGCGCACGCGTGCTCGGGGCGTACCCGGGCCTCGGTGGTGAGGTCGAGGTACAGGTCACCGGCCTGGTACTCGTACCCGACCGTGTCGGGTACGGCCAGGTGTGCGGTGTCCTCGGTGGCGGGGTCGACCGGCGAGGCAGAGAAGAGCACCGGGCGCTCGGGTACGGCGGGTACCCGTACCTCGCCGAGCGCGGCGGGTTGTACCCGGTCAGGTGCGGCGTGCAGTGCGACCTGCACCTGTACCTCGGATACGGGTACGCCGTACTCGGTGCACAGCGAGGCGAGTTCGGCGGCCGCCGCGCCGGGGTGTGCGGCGTGCACCTGGAGGACGGCGTCGACCGGGTCCATGCGGCGCAGCTCGGCGCCGGTGACCCCGAGGGGCGTACTCGGGTACGGCTCAGGTACGGGCGCGATGGTCCACGGGGTAGGCAGGGTGATGTCGCGGAGCTCGCTGGCCGCGCGCCGTGCGGCGAGCAGCTGCAGGAGGCGGTGGCGCTGGTCGGAGTCGAGGGCGGCGCCGGAGCGCGCGACCGAGGCCTTGAGCGCGGCGCGGCCCCACCAGCCGAGGCGCCGGCGGGAGGCGAGGCGCACGGCGCGGGCCGTCGCCCGGTCCCGGGTGACCTGCGCCGCGGTGCGGCCGCGAATGGCGAGGCCGAGGTGAGAGAGGAGCCGCTCGCGCAGCTCGTGACCGATCTGCGCGGGCAGCCCGGTGGAGAGGGCGTCGGGCCGGGAGACTCGGATCTCCAAGCCCATCGCCAGGTGCCACAGCAGTGCGGCCATCACGGGGCCGAAGACGACGCGGACGAGGCCGCCCAGTAGCCCGGACTCGGTGAACGCCGGGACGATCTGGACGCCCGCGATGCACCAGACCATCACGCCGGGCACGCCCGGGGTGCCGGCCTGGTCGTTGGTGGCGGTGGCCATCTTGTTGGCGCGGGCCATGACGGCGCAGACGATGAGGACGATCTCGCCGGCCGCGAACAGCCACAGCCGCTCGCGGGTCTCCATGTGCAGCCGGTGGTCGGCGAACCGCCAGCTGGTGTCGGCGGAGAAGCCGGTGCACACGAGGGCGCCGATGCTGGCGGCGAGGACCGTGGTGCTGGTGCGGTGGGCGATGTAGGCGGCGGTGCTGGCCAGAAGTACGACGAGGACACCCGCGGTCAGGACGGCGGGCCCGTGGGCGGTCGTCCAGGCGATGGGCTGGTCCAGGAACACGTGGAGCTCCAAGGAGGAGGTGGCCGCCCCGGCTCGGGGGCTGTGGCGGGGGCGGCCGGTCTGAGGAGAGTCAGCTCGCGGGATCGACCCAGGAGCCGCAGCGCCTGCACACCAGCTGCTGGCTGTCGCGGGCCATGGGCCGGCCGCAGCACGAGGGCGTGGACTCGGCAGAGTTCGGCTGCAGGATCCGGGCGGGCGGCTTCATCGCGGCGACGCGATCTCGCGCAGCTTCGCGGCGAAGTCCTGGCGGATCACCGAGGTACGCCCGGTCACCTCCGGAACCGCGGCCTGGAGTGCGCGGGAGAGGACCGCGTCCATGGTCGTGGCCTGGATCAGCGCGAGGCGCCCGATCTCGGTGAGGTACTCCTCCGGCCTGTTGCTGTCCAGGCGGTCGGCCATCTCCCAGAGCATCGTGCGGACCTGCGCGTCGATCGAGGCCTGGCCGTAGCCCTGCCTCGGGTGGGCCGTCGAGGGCGGAGGGCCTTCGGGTAATGCGTCTGTCTCGGTACGCTCCATGGCGGACCTGCTCCTTGTGATCGCTGAGGACGGGTCCCCCCTCGCCCCGGAGTGCCAGCTCCGCATGGGGCGAGGGGTTTTCCGTTGTGCTGGATCCAAAGTAGCGACCTTGTTGCCACGTGGCAACAAGGTCAGACAGGATGGTGCCTATGGCCGAGGCCGAAGGAGGGCCGGACATGGTGTCGTTTCGCGAGCTAGCCCGCAGGCTCGTGGCTGACAAGATCGTCGAGACGATCTCTCATCAGCGGCTGTCGAAGATCTCGCGCGAGGATCCGACGTTCCCGCCGGTCGTCAAGGTCGGCAGCTCGAACGCCGTGGACTATCGCCTGGCTGCCCCCTACTTCCGGAAGCGGATCACGCGACCTGGGCGGCGCACGGACCTCGAGGCGCAGCAAGTCGAGCGCGGGTCCGACGAGGAGCGATAGCCCAGGTCTGGAGAAGGCGTCGGCCGATCGATAATCGGCGGGCGGCCTTCGCGACACACCTGATTGGGCGGGCCAAGCTGCGGTCGCTGGCTCCGTGGCGTCCGCTTAGGATCCCTGGTTGTGACGGACATCCCCGACGAGTTGATCAAGCTGGAACGTTCCGCCGAAGAGGCGCGCACGAAGCTCGCCACCCTCGACGGCGAAGCGCGCGTAGCTCAGCGCGAGGAGTGGCGCACTGCGGCCGCCACCTTCCAGGCCGCGGTGACTGAGTACGCGGGGCGCGAGGACGTGACCATGTCGCGGTACCTGCTGGAGCAGGCCGTGAAGCGTGCGGTGCGGTACGCCGAGTAGCTGGGCGGTTAGCGAGTCGACAGCTGGTATTCGTCGACGGACGGGAGTGCGCGCAGCCCGTCGGCCGGTCTCTCCCTATCCTCGGCCGCGGTGAGAGGCGGTGTCGGCGCGAGTTCGAACCGGTGGCGCTCAAGTTGCCGACGGGTGCGTTCGCGGTCCGGGTACGGGCGGTGAGCCATGGCCGCCAGCATGGCAGAGGTGCGGGTCTCGTCCGGTGTGGCCGTCAAGGCCTTCCCCGCGGGGTCAGCCCGGCGGGGTACCTGTGACGTCCAGCGATAGCTGGCCAGGCTCTGCGGGGAAGTCGCTGGTGAACGCAGGCTGCTCAACGCTGGGCGGCCATTGTGTTCAGGGATAGTTGGCCGTTCTGGCTTTGGAAACCGCGATGTCTCGGCTCGCTGCCACGAAGGCCACCCAGGCCCTCTGGTGCTTCACGCCCGTGTCCAACACGCTGAACGCATGGATTGGAACGCGGTGTTGACGACCGTCATCGGTGCAGGCATCGGCATCACGGCCACGGTCATCGTGGACCGCAATCGCTGGCGTCGAGATGCGTCCAGTCGGGCGCTAGAGGTACGGCGGGAGGCGTACACAGAATTCGCGACGGCCATGAACGAGGCCGGCGAAGCCATCCGCGCCATCAGCCTTGGAGACCAGGCGAGCGAAGCGGCACGGGACTCCCTTGTCCGCGAGGCATTCAGGGCTTCCGGCGTTCACGCCGCCCTGGAACGCGTACAACTTGTAGCGCCGACAGCTGTGGGGGCCGCCGCTTTTGTGGCGTTTCGTTCTATGCGTCGCTTACGTGATCAGTATGCCGCGGGCAAGGACCCCAAGGAACCTGAGGCTCACGCCTTGCGCAAGGAGCTGGAAGAGAACTTCAGGACTCTCCGCACCTTGATGCGCCGAGACATGGGGACCGAAGACAACTGATCAGACCCCAATGCGCCCACCTTTGCCCCAGACACCAAGGTGAGTGGCCACCTATCGCTGAGCACGGCCAACTATCGGTGAGGGTCACAGTACCTGTGACTTTCAGCGATAGGTGGCCCGAGGCGATGGTGAGACCCCTGGTGACCGTCCTGTGCTCAGTGGCAGTTGGCCATTCCGCTCAGGGATAGTTGGCCTCAGGGGAGTCGGAGCGGCTGGTAGCCGGAGTGGTCAGCGTTTGATTCGTCCGCGGACGGCGAGGGCGGCGAGGGCAAGGAGGGTGGGTTCCAGGAGCCGGGAGGTCATCTCGATGTAGGTGCCGGCGGTGGTGAGGTTCTGGCCGGAGGAACGGAAGACCACCGAGTTCACGGCGACGCGGGTGCCCTTCTCCGCCCGCGCCCAGGTCAGGCGCTGGTGCCATTCGCCGTGCAGGGCCGGGTCGGGGGCTGTGGTGGTGAGGCTGATCTTGTGACCGTGGAGGGTGCCGGTGGTGGCCGGTTCCGGGTCGTGGGTGGGCAGACCGAATCCCATGAGGAGCAGCACGGTCAGGGACATGGCGGTGAGGAGCCAGCCTGCGGCGCGTGAGGCGCGCAGGCCGTAGCCGGAGAGGAACCAGTAGGCCCAGAGTAGGCGTCGCTCGCCCTTCGGAGTGCCGGTGCGGTCGTGGCGGCGCATCTCGCACTCGCCGTAGTAGAAGTCTGCTGCTCCGGGCTCGTTCTTGCTGTCCTCGAACGCTTTGCGGAGTTGCCGGTACAGGGCGGCGACGTCTTCGGGGTCGGGGGTGAGGGCGGGGTCGGGGTGGTACGGGCCGCAACGCCACTGCCGGGGCGGCGGTGTCACGGCGCGTGGGGGGAGGACTTCCTGGCCGGCGCTCTGGGCGCGCCAGTGGTGTTCCTCGGCCAGGGTGCGTCGCCGGGTCCAGCGGACCGGCCATATGCCGCGGTGGTGCCAGCCGGTGGGGACGGATGCGAGCGTGGTGCGGCCTTCGAGGCGGATCTGGTCGAGGTGGAAGGCTCCAGAGAACAGACAGTCGGAAAGGTCGGTGTCGGTCAGCACCAAGTGGGCAGCGTCCACGCCCTGCACTGAGGTCACTCGTACCCCGGTGGGGCGGCCAGCCAGCAGGCTCTCATCCACCCCGGTATCGATGACAGCGCCGAAGGGAACGGGATGGGCGGTGACCGCTACGGGGGCGGACAAGACTGCGTGGCTAAGGTCCACCGCCGCGTAGCGCAGGCGGATGATCGCTGTCGAGTCCCACCGGGTCCGCTCACAATTCACCTCCTGCGCCGCTATCTCCAGCGTCAGCGGCACCCTGAACACTGCCCCGGCCAGAACAACGCTGCCCGCACACACCACCGGCCCGAACAATGTCCCACCGCCAAACTGCGTTCTATCGAACCTGGCGGTGTCGGAGAACTGCGCGTCTCTGAACCAGGCGAGGTCAGAGAACTGCGCTCTGCCGAACTCGGCGGGGCCGGAGAACTGCGCGCCTGCGAACCCGGCGGGGCCGGAGAACTGCGCTCTGCCGAACTCGGCGGGGCCGGAGAACTGCGCTCCGACGAAGACCACGGAGCTGGAAAACTGCGCTCCGACGAACATGGCGGGGCCGGAGAACTGCGCTCTGCCGAACTCGGCGATGTCGGAGAACTGCACCGCGTCGAAGATGGCGGCGCCGGAGAACTGTGCCCCGTCGAACCTGGCGGGGCCAAGGCGGGGTTTGCCCGTGGCGGGGTCGCGAAGCGCGCCAAGGAGCTGGGCCAGAAGGCTTTCGGTGAGGGGGGTGCCGCGGTGGTCGATACGGGCGCCAGGGGTGAGGCCGGTCAGGTAGGCGGCACGGTCGGGGTCGGGCAGATGAGCGAGGCACGTGGTGTGGCCGGCGACCTGGATGCCGCGGCAGCCGAGGGGGTCGGTTGCAGGGTCCGCACCGTGTGCGCAGTGGGGCCAAGCGGGTGCTGAAGGTAAAGGGGATGGCGGCGTGCTCATCGCGTGGCGGCTCCACAGGTCCGTGCTTGTTCGGGCTCGCCTGTGTACCACGCAAGCTTGCGGCCAACCGGTTCCTGGGTGGCCAACTAGCAATGTCCGTGGCCACCTACCGCTGAACGTCACAGTACCGGTGGGGGACTCGAGACCTAGAATCGAACGTATGAGCGAGATGCTGCCACCGGACCCTGCGCGCCTGCGCGTGATCCTCGCGCACCTCGACAAGCAGATGGCCGACCACGAGACCATCGGTATCTACCTGCGTCTCCAGCGCGATGCCGTCCAGGCGGCGATTGCCAAGGCCGAGATGCAGCGGGAGCCTCGCGTCGTACAGGCGCCCCAGCAGGGTCCGAGGCGGATGAAGCTGCGGCCCGGGACGTACATGCTGGAGCCGAAGATCAGGCCCGACCATCCGAGACCCGCGTACATCCACATCGGTGGCTGCAGCGCGATCGAGCGGCTGGCGAGCGAGTGCACGATCCGGCAGGCAGAGCTCGCGCTCACCCAGGACGCGGTCGAGGCCCAGGCGTGTCCGGCCTGCCGACCGGATATGGCACTTGGGATCGAAGTCGCGTAGAGCTCAGGCGTTCAGGGCAGCCAGGGTGATGCGGGCGGCGAGGGTCACCGGCCGTCCCGCTCGTGGTGAGACGGCATCGGCCGCCCTCCCCTGGGTGGGTAGGCGGCCGATCAGTGTGGTGGTCAGGCGTTAGTGGCGGGAGATCCACCACCAATAGATCAAGGCCACGGCGACGACACCGCTCTGGTAGGCGATGCCCATGGCGAACGACTTGCTCAGCTTCCAGCGGTTGCGGCGCACAGCTCGAGCCGCGACTCGGGAGCGGTCCAGCAGTTGTGTGATGCGCCGCCAGATGTGTTTCATGGTGGCAGGTCCCTCCAGGTAGACGCTCGGACGGATCGCTGACGGGACCTCGTATTCGGAGGTTTCCTAGGCCAATGCGATTACGAGGTCCCGTTCAGCAGCACAAACGTTAACCGCGCTGATCACCCGGTGTGGACGCCCATAGCCGTTACCGAAGAGCGTTCTGCGCCTTCACCTGCCGAAACGCGCTTGGGAGATCAGCGAAATACCCTCAGTTGGCCTAGCGTTGAACACCCCAACGAGTGACTTTTCCATTCCCTCGGGGGGATTATGAGTGCGCGTAGGGCCATATGGGTGAACGCGCACAACGGGGCTCTTGGAAGTAGCCCTTTATTGAGTGGCATCACGTCACCCGTTCGGCTCAATGGGTCTAATCCGCTCAGGTATGTGCGTTCCGCCAACTGGGTGGTGTGCGTTCAAAACAGGGCGTGCGCCCCGAAATGCTCACCGGAAGAGCCGAACGAACTCGCTCCGAACCGAACGCCCTTTCCCTTGTTCCGGCGCTGAGCTCATGCGTCCAGGGCAGCCAGGGTGATGCGGGCGGCGAGGGCGAGTTCCTCCCGGGTGTACATGGACCGGCAGGTGCCGCACTCGGTGTAGAGCTCGTGATCGGTTTCGACCAGGGTGAGGGAGTCGCAGCGCGGGCAGGGCTGCGCGACGGCGCGCCGCCGCGGGCGCAGGCGAGTGGTGTCGCGGACGGCGCGCATCAGCTCGGCGAGCTCGTCGAACATGTCGCCGGCCCAGGGACGGCGGGATGCCCACGCGAGGGGCTTGGGCTGCGCGAGCCACAGCGCCAGGTCGTCGGGGGCGAGCGACGTCGGCGGGTTCCACCGGCGCTCCTCGGTGATGAGGCGGACCCAGGGTATGAGGACTCCGGCGATCGGGAGCTGCCCGTGCTGGTCTCCATCCGGATCGCTTACCTCGCGCCAGGCTGCGGGCCCGAGGAGGTTGAGGACGTCGACGCGGCCAGGCAGGGGCGCGGTGCGGTGGACGACGCGGCCGCCGCTCTGGCTGCCGGTGGTCTCGCGCTGCCGGGATCCCCCGAGCACGGTGATCTGCAAGGGCAGTTCGCGGAGCCACGCGCCGATGCGGTCGACGCAGGGGTTGCACAGGACCTGGGCGACGGCGGTCTCGGTGTCGTTGAGGGCGCGGCTGCAGGCGGCGGCAGCGCACAGGGTGGTGGTCACCGGGTGTCTCCTCGGAGTAGCGCGGGTGGGGCGGTGCCGGGCCGGTGTGGGGTGGCGGCCCGTCGGGGGTTCACCCAGGTGGGGGTGTCGCAGCAGGCGGCGATCCAGTCGGCCGGGATGTACATCCGGACTGGGGTGCGCACGCGGTGCCGTGGCTCGCTTGCCGATGCAGGGCACGCACGCGGGCGACGGCGCGGCTGCCATGGAGGACGTGGCGCAGGCAGAGGACGCCGGCCGCGGCGAAGGACACGATGCCGAGGGCCAGGCAGCCGAAGCTGGCCAGGACCAGGAGACCCGGCAGAGTGGGAACCGTCATGACGTCTCCCTGGTGGCGTGGTCGCCGGCCAGCTGCGACATGGTGGCGAGATTGCTGTGCTCGGTGCTGCTCACTGGCTGATCTCCTGCCGATCGAGGGTGCGTCGCTCGATCTCGGCGCGCTGCTCGGGCGACGGCGAGCGACCGTTACTGCCGGTGTAGAACGGCTCGGACGATGACTCCACGGGCGCCGTCACCGTCCTGCCGGCCTTCCCCAGAGCGGGGGCTGAACGGTGGGCCTGCGCCGGGAGGGCCGGGACCGAGGCACCTGCTGCTGGGTGTTGTTGCCGCCGGTGCAGCTGTTCCAGTGCAGCAACGCCTTCCACTCCAGGAGCTCGGGCTCGGGCCGTTCCGCGTCGAGTTGACGGACGACCAACGCGCCCGGACCGTTGGTGTGCGCGGCCAGACCGCCGGCCGGGGACGGCAGGGCGTTCAGCGGTACGCGCTGTCCGCGCTGCGGGCCTTCCCCCCAGGTCGCCCAGCGGATCGGTGCGTTGCACCTGGTGCAGGTCGTGACACCGAGCGTGGGGTGTGGGGTGGTGGGCATCAGCTATCCCCTCCGCTCGCCTGGGCGGCGGCCGTGCGAGCGGTGTGCGGCTCGGCTCGGCGGCGCCCGCGCTTCGACTGGCAGGGCTGGCCCTCCTCGGCGAGGCAGCCGGGCTCGAGGCAGGCGATCTCGAGCGCTCCGGTCAGCGGGGCCCTGCCGACCGCGGCTCGGAACGACGCGGGCATGTAGTCGTCGCGCATGGGTGTCTCCTCGATGGCGCGCGGGGACGGAGCGGCCGCTGACTGGGGCGCAGCGGCGGAGAGTTCGGGGTGTGCGCCGTACGCGGCGCGCAGCAGTTCGCCGGCGCGCAGTACGCCGTACCGGTGGAGCGCGGCCGCCGGACCGTGCGCGGCGGCGGCCGCCAGGACCTCCTCGTCGGAGGCCTCGCCGCGCTCGCGGTACGTGGCCTTCGGCAGGTCCTGGCGGCGGAGCTCGGCGAGTTGGTCGCCCCAAGCGCGGGCGCGCCGCCATTCCTCGCGGGTGATCTGCTGCTTGTGGGCGCAGATCTCGCACGGCTCGCCGGTCGGCCAGGTGTAGCCGTCCTCGCACAGCGGCAGTCCGCACCCGCCAGGCGTGACGGCCACGGCCAGGAGCCAGGCGCCGACGTCGCCGATCGTGCGGGCGTCGCGGTAGCGGCTGGCGATCCGGGCGGCCATCCGCTCGGGGGACATCAGGTTCACGGCGGAGTTGTCGAGCTGGCGGCCGATCTCGCGGGCGACCCGTCGCAGCATGAACCGGCTGACGCTGTCAGTCAGCAGGTGGCGGACGGGGGCAAGGCTGTCGTGGATGCGCTGGGTCCAGCGCAGCTCGGGCCCGGTGTACGAAGCGCGTCCGGTGGGGGTGGGGCGGTTCCCGCGCGCAGCGCGAGACGGGCTCGGCCGGAACGTGTCCGGCAGTGGGCCGTCTGCGGTTTCCACAGGAGCCGGGACCCACTCACGGTCACCTCGCCTACGGCGGGACACCCCCACTGGGTTCGTCTCGTCGGGTCGGTCAGTCGGGTGGTCTTCCTTAGTCGCGAGGGATCCGTCACCAAGATCCGAACCGGATCCGTCATAGAAGTCCGCAGCCTCGCCGTCCCACAGCGCCAGCTGCTCGTCGGCGGGCGCCTCTTCGGCCGGGGCCGGGACGGTGTGGAGCGGGTGGCGGTGGGTCTCGTAGGCGTGCCGGCCCTGCTCGCCCTCCCGGCGGTGCACGGTGAGCCAGCCGGACTCGGCGAGCTCGTCGACCAGGCGGCGGGCCTGCCGCTCGCCGAGGCACTGGCCGGCCCTCTGGCCCGTGTGATGGTGGAGCATCTCGCCGAGCTCGGCGACCGTGACCGGGATCCGGCGGGCGGTGGAGTAGGCGAGAAGTGCGTACAGGCGCAGCAGCCGCGGGGTGAGGGCCTCGGCTGCGCGCACCGGGATCTGCGCCCACAGTTCGTCCTCGGCCAGCGGCCGGGTGACGCGGTGCGCGGACTCGCCGGTGCCGCCCCGGGCCGTACGGCGGACGGTCGGGACCTCGGTGATCCCGTCGACGATGTCCGGACGGGTGAGCGGGCGCAGTCCTCGCTCCACCGCGCTCTTGGACATGCCGAGGAACTCGGCCAGGCGGATGACGCGGGCAGTGCAGCCCTCCGGGCGGAGCGACAAAGCCTTCACCTTGACGTAGGTGCTCAGGGCCACGTCGGGGTACTGAGCACCTACGACCAGGCGCAGGGGGACCTTGACCGTCTGCCCGCCGTCGCGCGGGCGCGCCCCGGCAGCCGCACGGGGCGGCTCGGGGTGCGGTGCAGCCTCGGCGGCTGCAAGCGCGATGGCGGACATCAGGCGGTCTCTTTCAGGGAGTTGAGGCGGGGGTGGCCCCGCTCGCCCGGGGGAAGGGCGAGCGGGGCCCGAGGGCGGCCGCACAGGACGGGGGTCCTTGGGGGCGGCGGCCGCCGGCCGGGTGGTCTGGGGGCTGAGTGGGCGAGGCGTGGTCATCGCCCACCCAGCGCTGATGGGTTACTCCTGCTGGGCGAGGAAGCGGCGGCCGCGCGCTCGCTCGAGTTCGAGGGCCGGGATCACGAGGTCGTACAGGTGGCGGCCGGACCCGGTGTGGGGCCGATAGGCGAGCCAGCCGCTGGTGTGCAGGACGGTCAGGGTGATCTGGACCTGCAGCTCCGTCAGGCCGGTGGCCAGGGCGATTTGCGCGGCGTCGGGCTGCGCCGACGAACCGAGCCGACCACTGCGGTGGTTGGCCCGGTGCAGCAGGTCGTGCAGCACCAGGCGGGCGTGGGGCGGCAGAGAGCTGCGGATCAGGCAGTGGCGGAAGACCGAGCGGAAGTACTCGGTGTCCGTCAGCACACCCGGGGCCATTGCCTCCTCGGCGGTCAGCTCGCGCGGCTCGTACATCGGCCGCGGCGGGGTCGGCCGCTCGGCCACGTCGGCCCCGGCCCCGGAGTCGGGCGCCTCGGGAGCCGGAGCGGGCTGGGCAGCAGGCTCAGGCACGGCCCGGGGCGGGGCCGGGACGGCGGCCGGGGAATGCCGGCGGGCGAGATCGCCAGGGTTGGGAACCCTCATGTCGTGTCCTTCGAGTGCTCGGCTCCGGTGGGGGCGGCTGCCTCGGTGGCGCCAGGTGGGGGCTGGCGGTGAGCCGGCCAGGTGCTCGGGGCGTGCCGGTTGCACCACCAGCCGGACGTGTAGAGGCGCGCGTAGGTGAGGCTGTGGAGCGCCACAGCGCGCCACTCACACGCGGGAGGCTTGGCACCGCTCACTGGCGGTTGACCGAGTTGGTCAGCGTCCAGCGCAGGGCGCCCTCGGCGAGGACCCCGTACGCGTACGCGGCATCCGAGAGGCCGGCGGCGACGTCGAGAGCGGCGTGCATCTCGCCGGCCTCGTGGTCGGAGACGTACTCCTGCCGCCCGATGCCCTCGGCCTCGTACCCGGCGACGATGCACCGCTCATACGCGCGCCGAGCTGCCTCGAGCTGGGCCGAGCCCGAGAACGCGAAGTCCAGCTTCGGCATGTAGGCGTCGAAGTCGTAGCTGTCGTCGACGTCGTCGACCGTGAGGACGACGTGGGCAGGCTGCTCCCCGGCCCGCACCGCGAGCACGGACCAGTTGGCGCCGTGGGCGTAGGCCCGGGCTGCCTCCTCGTACACCCGCTCGAGCTGGTGCTTGGTCTGGAGCTGGACCTGACCGATCCGGCTGAGCGCGGCCAGGTGCGGCTCCTGCTCGCCGGTGTACGCCGTGCGACGGCGCTTGACCTTGCCGTCGAGGAGGCGCAGGCGGTCCAGGTCGTACTGACCGGTGGTGATGGTGGCGGCGCGGGCGGCGGCCTGGCACTCGCGCGCCGCGGCGCCGAGGGCGAACACGCTGTCCTCCAGGGACATGGTCCAGGGCTGGGAGGGCTTGGTCATGAGGCTCCGATCGGAGTTGTGTGAAGGGACTGGAGGGCGTCGGCCCACGCGGTGTCCGGGTCGGCCTGGGCGGCGTGCTGTTCCCAGAGGCCGACCAGGGCGTCGAGGGGGCGGGCCCGAGGGGTACGGCCGATCGCGCGCCCGCACTGGCAGGCGCCGACGAAGTCGTGCTCGGTGCGGCTGATGACCAGGGCGTGAGGAGTGTCCGCCGTCCCCGTTCCGGCGGTGGTGCTGCCGACGGGGGTGTCCTTCTCCTCGGCCCGGGTCAGGGCCGTGTCGATCGCCTCGGCCAGCTGCGGCACGGTGGCCGTCCACCGCGTCTCGCTTGAGCCAGGGCCGAGACCCTGGACCACCGCGCCGCGCAGCTCCTGACCCAGAACCGGGCGCCGGAACCTGGGGCTGCGCAGTACGGCGGCGATCGTGTCCATGCGGGAGCTCACCGGTCACCGTCCGGGCGCATCGGCACAGCGCGCAGCTCCGCCCGGATCCGGGCCAGCACGGTGCAGCGGCCCGGGCAGAACCAGTGCGTCCCGTTGCCCTCGGCGGCGTTGCGTACCTGGACCATGCCGCGGGCTGGCGGCCGCAAGCCGGTGACCTGACTGCCGCAGCTGTCGGCGGTGCACACCTCGTACGGCGTCACAGGGTCGGTCGGGCGGCTCGCGCCGGCCAGGCCCTCGTTCCAGGCCTGCCGGGCCGCCAGCTGACCGGGTGTGGTCTCGGGCAGGCGCGGGCGCTGCGCCCGGGTCGGCATCAGCCCTCACCGCCGTCAGCGGCCTGGTTCTGCTCAGCCAGCCACGCGGCCGCCTCGTCGTCCGGCAGTCGGGTGTATCCGGAGAGCTGGACGGTGATGCCGTCCACGGTCGCGGTGGCCATCGCCCGCCTCGACACGTACATAACCGTGTCGCCGACGACCGTGACGACAGGATCCGCGCCCAGGGCCTCGGCCACTTTCACAGCAGCCTCAGCCGAGGCGGCCTTCAGGTGCAGTTCGAAGCTGCAGTTGCCGTCGCGATAGCCGATCACAACCGCGTGCTCCGCACGCAGGCCGGCGTCGTTGTGCAAGACCAGGAGGCGGGTCAGGACCTCCGTCATGAGTCTGGTCCGGTCCGGCAGGTCGGCAAGGTCCCCAACCGGGTCGGATGCCTCGCGGTCGTCCCGGTTGTCGTGGTGCTGCTCCTCCTGGCGGTCGGCCTCCTCCAGGAGCTGGCCCAGGTGGACGAGGCTGTTGACTCGGGTGAACGTGAGGCAGCCGCAGCTCACGCACGACGCCACCAAGTCGAAGCCGACCTCGACCGGGTCAGCGATGCACGAGTAGCGCAGGGCGAAGGAGTGGTACCGCCCGGGGGCCAGGGCGGCGAAGGCCTCCTTCGTGTCCGCCGGCGCGCGGCCCCACGGCGTGTACTCCCTGTCGAGCTCGTCGGCGGCCTGGCGGACGTCCCCG